>JASBVV010000047.1 GCA_029960885.1 Kyrpidia sp.
ACAGACGCAGGTGAATGTCATAAACCGTGCCGCGGGCGACGGGCTCCCTGGTCTGGATGCCGATGTACCACCGGTCGTTGGTGCAAACCGAGGCCACCGCGCGAATGTCCGCCGCACCCTCCCACTCCCGGTGCAGCGTGTCTCCGACCGCGTCCCGCACTACGGTGAAAGGCGCGAGAGGCACCCCGGCACCCGACCGACCGGCGGTCGACGGCGGCGAATGGGCTCGCCCCGGGACAAAATCGGAAGCCGCCGGCTGCACCGGTACATCGAATTGACCGAACAGCTCGTTGCGGCGAACAAAGGCGCGGAGAAACGGACCGATCACCCGCACCTGGGACACGTGCCGGGCAATGGCGGCATATTTGCGCTCCTCTTCATGTTGGTGCAAAGCAAAGGCCAGCCAGCGAACCCCCGTGGTGACCAACGGCTCGGGAGGCACCAGCGTACGTCCGGGCCTGTAGGCCCACGGGACGGGGTAATCACCCCGGTGCACCAAATATGTCCACTGCTGAACGGCCGGATTGAGTCCAGCCAGTGTATAGGTGACAAACGCCGAGGTAGCCCAGTGATCGGGATGCTGATCGAACGGGTCGGGGTAGACAATGTCCGTCGGGCGCAACTGCCGGATCACGGCGGTCAATTTCGCAACCACGGCCGCACCGCTGTACGGACGGTACGCTTGAAACGCGAAACCGTACGGGGGGCTGGTGGCGCCGTTCAGCCCCTGAAACGGCCGGTCATTCGACCAATATTCGTCCCACATCGGCGCCAGTCCCCCGTCGGCGAACCCGAAGAACCACACGTGGTCCGGCGGCACCCCCAGTTCGCTGAGGGCCGCCAGGGCCTCGCTGTGCCGGAGCTCTCCCAAACGGCGCAAATCCGCCGCGGAGGCCGGAAAGACGTGAAACGCTTCCTCCGCCGCCCTGCGGTACCCGTCCCCGGCCGTCATGAAGACAACATCCACACGTTTGCCTCGGGCCGCCGACCGTTGGATGAGCCCTCCGCCACCCAGGGATTCATCATCCGGATGAGGTGCAATAAACAGAATGCGGTCGCCGAAATCCCTTTCGTCCACCTCCGGCGGCGGGGCCGCCGGGTGAAGCAAGTCCCACCAATACGGCGCAAGCCACACCGCACCCACCCAGGCCAGTGCGAGAATCATCGCCCCGGCCAGGGTCCATGCCGCCAATCCGCCGATGGAACGAAATCGATGGGCCACCCGCAACTCCTCCGGACCACGTGATTGGAGCCGGCGTCAGAAGTGATCGTCCGGCCGGCCGATCATCGAGCGAATCTTCGCCACCAGAATGTCGATGGCCACCTGATTGCGCCCGCCCTCGGGAATAATCAGATCGGCATAACGCTTGGTCGGTTCCACGAATTCCAGGTGCATGGGCCTCACCACAGTCAGATATTGGTGAATCACCGCTTCAATACTGCGGCCCCGGTAGCGAATGTCCCTGAGAATCCGCCGGATCACCCGGACGTCAGGATCCGTATCCACGTAAATCTTGATATCCATTAAGTCGCGCAGGCGCTTGTCATCCAACACCAGAATCCCTTCGAGCACGATCACGTCCCGGGCCTCCACCCGAACGGTTTCCGGCCTCCGGGTGTGCTTCTCGAAAGAGTACACCGGTTTGTCGATGGCCTGCCATCTCAGGAGACGGCACACATGTTCGTATAATAAATCGTGATCGAAAGCGTCGGGGTGATCGTAGTTTACCCTTTTTCGCTCTTCCAGGGAAAGATGACTCTGGTCCCGATAATACGCATCCTGCTCGACAACGGCCAAATTCCTTCGGTGAATATGACGGGCGATCGCCCGTGCCACGGTGGATTTTCCAGACCCGGTTCCACCGGCAATCCCGATTAACACCGGGCGTTTTCGTTTCGGGACCGGCGGGGGGGCCGCCCGCCCCCGGGTCACATCCGGACGGAGGCGACCATACCCCCCCGGCTCCCCGATTCGGGTCCCTCGATGTTCCGAAATATGCGGCTGACCTTTTTTCATCCCACGCCCTCGCTTTGCCGGTCCCCGGGGCTACGGTGAAGATCCCTGGGCCTTCTCCTCATTCTGAAGGTGTTCCGCATAGGTCCGGGCAAAATAATGCTCGCCGGATCCGTCCCCCTTCGCCACATAATAGTAGTAACCGTTGTCCGCAGGGAACACCGCCGCCCGGATGGCGTCCAAACCCGGATTGGCAATGGGGCCCGGCGGAAGCCCGACATGGGTGTACGTGTTGAACGGGCTGGCCACCCGCAGATCTTCATAGGTCAACACGCTTTTGTACCCCACGGCGTATTGGATGGTGGCATCCACCTGCAGAGGCATCGGAGGGTGATCGTGCAGCCGGTTATAGATGACACCGGCGATCTGCGGACGTTCCGCCGCCACCTTGGCCTCCCGTTCCACCATGGAAGCCACCGTCATCACCGCGTGCCACGTTTCCCCCTTCGCTGCCGCCGTCCTGATCCAATCCTGCGGCACGTGCCGAACCAGATTATCGACCATGTCCTGCACCACCTGATGAGCGGGGGTGTGCTTCTCCCAAAAATACGTGTCCGGAAACAGATACCCTTCCAGCCGATGCTTCATCGGGACACCGGCCGGGATGGACGCCAGAATCGCTCCCTGAAGGTGGCCCTGATCCACCTCCCGCAGAAAATCGGATTTTGAGCAGACGCCCTGAACCTCCAGGAGGTCTGCGATCTGTTCCACGGTATATCCTTCGGGAATGGTCACTCGAACGAGATCGGGACTCACCTTCCCTTCGGCCATGGCCCACGCGATCGCCGGAATGCTTGTCCCGGGCGCAAAATGGTACCGGCCCGCCTTCAAGGCTGGAGCGAGCCGCGCCGCCCACACGTACCACTGAAAGGCCGAAGCATGGCGGATCAAACCGGCTTGTTGCAGTTGACTCCCGATGTCGCTCACCGAGGAACCCGGCCGAACGTCGACGACCACCGGCGGTCCGGCGGTCGCCGGCCGAAACCAGGCATATCCGGCGGCCGCCAACGCGATAACCAGTGCACCTGCGGCAGCCGCCAGCCATCTTTTCGCGGTGGATCGGAACAACAGCATTCACCTTCTCGTCCCCTGTCTGCCCTTCCAATTATAGCGGGACAGGCCCATGGGGACAAAGGGGCCCCGGAGCGGGTCGTCCAAGCCCGTGGAGTCAGGTCCGTGGCGGCCGCGGGGACCGATCTTTCGGGAGCGCGGGATCAGGTCTTCCGGGATTCCATGAGGGCGGAGGGAGCGGCCGAGCTCCACCGCCGGATTTCCTCGATGTGGCGACTCGCTTCTTGTTCGCCGGCTTCGATGCATTCTTTCATTTTTGTGACATCCAAGGAGAGAATGCGGCCCACCTCCGGACGAAGCACCAGATCGGCATGTTGCAAATTTGAGCGACGCAATGCCACGGACATGATCGTATACGACCGATAGAGCACTTCCCACATGTTGCGGGGCTCGCGCTCCTCATGTTCCCTTTCGACGTCCACGGCAATCACTCGATCGACACCGGACTGTCGGGCTAAATCGGCGGGCAGATTGTTCAGCACCCCTCCGTCCACCAGCACCATCCCCTGATAGGAAACCGGGGCGAAAATGCCGGGGATGGACGTGGTCGCCCGTATGGCGAGAATCAAACGTCCCCGGTCCCATACAAACGGTCGGCCTTTGACCAGATCCACGGAGACGGCTCGAAAAGGAATGGGCAGCTCTTCAATACGCATCTTCTCAAGCCCTTTTTGCTTCAACAATTCCATCAAGGCGCCACGCAGCCGATTCCCCGCCAGGATGCCGCCTTTTCCGACCCCCAGATCGACCAACCGGTACCAGGGGTAAGAGAGAATGAACGATTCGATCTCCTCAATGTCGATTCCCGCCGCCACCAGGCCGCCGACGGCTCCGCCGATGCTGGTGCCCGCTAGAAAATCCACGGAGATACCGTGACGTTTCAAGACTTTGAACACGCCCACATGGGCCAAACCGCGAACCGCCCCGCCGCCCAAAGCCACACCGATGGTCACGTCCATCCCTCCTGTACGTCCGCACGGGATCACGGTATCCTTATTCTATAACGTCGACCGGCCGTTTCCAAATCTCGTCTTCCGTCGGGCAACCCCTTTTCCAAGAGGAACAGGTATTTCCTTCCGTTATTGTACGGCTGGTGTGGGAGCTTATTCTCCGGGGCATGGCAGCCAAAAAATAACCCCTCTCTGAAAAGGGGTTGTCCAAACGCGTCGATTTTTCGGGCATATCGCGCCAAGGGAACCGGGACTACCATTCCTTGAAATTTCCCGCGTCGTTCCACATTCTCTCGAACTGCTCATCCCAGGCTTGGGACATGGCCGGATCCCGGATCACCACCAACACCTCATCGTTGGTCGTGCTGGCGGCCGTCGTGTAGTTGAATGATCCGGCGGTGACCACGGACTTGTCGGCAATCGTGACCTTGAGGTGCATCAGCCCCTTGTGGGTGTTGATCTTAATCGGAATGCCGGAGTTTTTCAGGATTTTCAGAGCCTCCTGCTGGGTACGGTTTTGTGCCTGCTCTTGGTCGGTGATGATCCGCACCGCGACGCCGCGTTTCTTCGCCTGTTCAATGGCTTTGACGATATCCGGCTTCGTGAGGCTGTAGACCGCAATGTCCAAATTCTGTTTGGCCGAGCCGATGACGTCCTCCAGCTTTCTTTCGGGGTGCTGTCCGGCCTGGGTGAAAGCCCAGTCCACCGCCCCCCGGGCCCCGGTGTCGGGCGCGGACGGAGAGGGAGTGGAAGGCTGGGTTGGCTGGGTTGCAGACTGATTCGAAGGCATGGCCGCAGTTCCACAGCCGGCCAGCAACGAAGTGCCCAGAAGAATGCCCAAAAGTGAAATTTTACGCACAAACACGACTCCCTTCTCTCGATGCGATGTATGGCCGGTTCCCCCCACCCATCCCTTGAGAAACGGAGATCCATGCCGGAGGGACTCCTGAACAGATGGACAAATTCCTGGAGAATCTGTTGCATTTTGGCTCGAAATTCCGACAATTCCTCGCGGACGGCCTCAAGATCCCGAATCTGCGCCTCGATCTGGGCCAATTTTTCATCCCCTTTGCGAATCACCTCCTGCGGTTGATACACTTCCGTCGGATCGAGGTCGTAGAGCTCCAACATTTCCCGGACCTCATCCAAGCGAACTCATTCCGACGGCAGGAAGAGACCGAGGAGAGCCGCGCCTCGCGCGATTTTCCGCCGCCAGCCCCTAATCCGGGTCGTCTTCGCGCCGTCTCATTGTCCGGGGTCCAACGCCCGCTTGACCGTCTCAAACACAAACGCGGCTTCCCGAATCGCCTGGTCGGCGTCCGCGGCATCGTATTCCTCCGTCGGCACGAAGTCTTCCGCCCCGTAAAAACTGAGCTCCCTTTCTTTTCGCAACCGCTTCGAGATCAGTCGAAGTTGATCCAGTTTTTCAGTCATCTCCGGAGGCAGCCGATCCTTGTGCATCATCAGAGTGCGGCCGACATCGTGAATCTTGGGCACCTCGGCGCCGATCGCCCGCAGTACCGCCTTAAGCAGCAGTTCCACCATCTCCTGGGCCTCCCGGACCACATCGGAATAGGCGCCGTGTTCCCGGAAAAACTCCAGCGCCCTGAGCCGCACTTCCGCTTTTTGCAGGTAAGCCCGGGTCAACTCGTCCTTTTTCACAGTTCCACTCCTCCCAGGAACCGCCCGTATTGCCATTCCCACGTGTTATTGCGGCGCACTTTGCGTGCACCGGTTTCCCGCAACAATCTCTCCACCGATGTCAAAATCCGCCGGAGTGCCCCGTCCCGATCGACAATCACCACACAGTGATCCACCATGTCCGCATAGACCGGCTGAAATTGACGCCCCTCCTGCTCGGTGAGAACCATGGGCGAAAGATCACAGATCACTCCGTCCCGTTCATATAACTCCTGGGCCAATGGTTCGCTGGGCATCTCCACCGCCCGGATAAACTCCTCGATCCGCTCCCGGCGGGACGGCGCCTTCCTGAGCAAAACCAACAGATCGAGGTCCGAATCCAGCCGATTCTCCCACCGGGCATAGGATCCATAGATCGCAAGCGCCGACAACCGATCGGCATAATGCGCCCGAATGCGCGCCAACACCGCACGCACATAGTCCCGGTGGCGAGGCCCGAAAAGTTGAAGATGTTCCAACGCCTCCATGGTGATCCCCCCGTAAATCGGCCCGCGCCGGCCGACGCTTCGGCCCTCCGGAACAACACAAGAGGCGCGCATGCCCGTCGCGCGCCCGTTTCTTCACCCGCATTCATCGTCGATGGCCGGCATCAATCCGCGTCCTGTTCATCCCAGGCCATATGGTCGTACGCTTCCGCCACCCGCTCCCACTCATCATCATCCTCGATGTCGTAGAGCACTTCCTCGCCGTTCTCGTCCTCTTCCACGCGAAAAATCACCGCTTCCGCCGCTTCGTCCCCGCCGGGCAGGAGGATGGCATAGACCTTCCCGTCCACTTCAATCACATCGATCACCCGAAAGGTATGTTCTCCGCCTTCCTCGTCGGTCAACACCACCGTATCGTCCCTGTCTTCCAAAGCCATGTCCCATATCCCCCTTCATCTCGGATGAGCGTCCAAATAACTTTGAAGCAGAACCGTCGCCGCCACCTGATCCACCACTTTTCTGCGCCCGGCTCTGCGCAGACCCGCCTCCACCAAAGTCCGTTCAGCCATGGCGGTGGTCAAACGCTCGTCCCACATCTCCACGGGAACCGGGACACGATGACGCAACTTTTCTGCAAATTCCTCCGTCCACCGGCCCTGACTCCCCAAGGAGGCATCCATGTTTCGCGGCAGGCCCACCACCACTCGGACGATGTCCCGCTCCTTGACCAAGGATTCAATGCGCTCCAGCGCCTGCTGCTCGTCCTCCCCGGGGATCACACCCCATCCCTGGGCCAACGTGCCTGACGGATCGCTGATGGCCACCCCGATGCGCACCCGGCCGACATCCAATCCCAGGATCCGGCTCATTCCGGACGATGCACCGCCAAATACGTCCGGACCAACTCCTCCAACAGTTCATCCCGTTCCAACCGTCGAATGCGATTTCGTGCATCCCGGTGGCTCGTGATGTACGCCGGATCTCCGGACAACAAATACCCCACCAACTGGTGGAGGGGATTGTATCCCTTCTCCTTCAACGCGTCATACGCCGTCAAGAGGGCCTCTCGGACAGCGGCGGACCCGTCTTTGTGCACGTTAAAGTGCATCGTTTCATCCATGGAGGAATGCATCGGCCACCCTCCTCACCCCACAGTTTGCCATTCGTCCATATTATTCTATTCGCCCCCGAACCCGCCGACTCCTTTCTTTGCGAAAATTTTTTTCACCTTGATCTCATTTCTGTCACGTTCGTCCGCCAAGGTATGCAAAGGCCCGGAAGACCGCAAAGGGCGCCGGTTTTACGGCACCCCGGCCTCCCGCTGCTGCCGCACCCATTCAGGAGCCCGGGCCAAAGCCTCCTCCAATTTTTCCGGATGCCGACCGCCCGCCTGGGCCAGATCCGGTTTTCCACCTCCCCCGCCCCCGGCGACGGCCGCGACCTCTTTCACCAGGCGGCCGGCGTGCAGACCCCGTTTCACCCAATCCGGGGACACGGCGGCCACAAACACCACCTTGTCCTCCTGTCGGGAGCCCAACACCACCACCCCGGACGGGACGGCTTCGCGCAACACATCGACCATCCGGCGCATCTGCTCCGGCGTGGCACCGGCCACCGCCGCGGCGACGAGAGGCACCCCTCCGACATCGACGGCTTTGTCGGCCAAAGCCAGCGCTTGGCCGCGGATCCACCGATCTCGCCACGATTCCAGCTCCCGCTCGATCTCTTTCATTCGCCCGAGAACCTGGATCAACTTGTCCGGCACCTCCCCCGGCGGAACCCGCAGGGTCGAGGCCGCAGTGTCCAGCAACTTGATGCGCGCATCGAGAAACCCATAAGCATGACGGCCGGTCACCGCTTCCACCCGGCGAACTCCGGAGCCGGTGCCCGTCTCCGACACGATTTTGAACAAACCGATTTCACTGGTGCGGCTCACATGACAACCTCCGCAGAGCTCGATGCTAAAATCCCCCGCTTTGACCACCCGCACCCGCTCGCCGTATTTCTCCCCGAACAACGCCATGGCGCCCATCGCCTTGGCTTCCGCAAGGGGCATCTCCCGAATGTCCACCGTTTCGTTTCGCCAAATCTCTTCGTTGACCATCCGCTCCACGGCCTCGATTTCTTCCGGGGCGAGCGGGCCGAAATGGGAAAAATCGAACCGCAGCCGGGTGTCCGCCACCAGGGATCCCGCCTGGGCCACATGGTCCCCGAGCACTTCCCGCAGCGCCTTGTGCAAAAGATGCGTGGCGGTGTGGTTCTTGATGACATCTTCCCGGTATCCCCGGTCGATTCGCGCCCGAACCACTTCACCGACCGTCACGGTGCCCCGCACCACCCGGCACGTGTGCACGTGCTGTCCTCGCGGCGCTTTTTGCACGTCTTCGACCTCGAGCCGGGCCGAAGCGGTTTCGATAGTGCCCCGATCCGGCACCTGACCGCCGCTCTCGGCATAGAAGGGCGTTTCGTTCAATACGACCAAACAGTGCTGCCCTTCGGACACCCGCTCGGCAAATTGGTCATCCACCACCAAGGCCTCGATCCGGGTTTGGACCTCGGGGGTATCATAGCCGACAAACCGGCTGGGCACCTCCAGATCCACCAGCGCTCCCCGCTTGGACTGCATACTTTCCACTTCCTGGCGCGCCGCCCGGGCCCTCTCCCGCTGGGCGTTCAGCTCGGCCTCGAATCCCTGCTCGTCGACGCCAATCCCCGTTTCTCCCGCGATCTCCCTGGTCAGATCGATGGGGAAACCGAACGTATCGTACAGTCGAAACGCATCTTTTCCGGCCAGCACCCGCCCACCGGCCGCCTTCAATTTTGCGATGTATCCCGCCAAAACCTGCTCGCCCTCGGCGAGCGTCTCCAAGAACCGCTCTTCCTCGGCCTTGATGACCCTGCCGATGAACTCGGCCTTTTCAACAATCTCCGGATAGGCCTCCCCCATTACCTCTCCGACCACCGGCACCAAGCGGTGGAGAAAGGGCCGTTCCAATCCCAGATTCCGACCGTACCGAACCGCCCGGCGAAGCAGACGGCGGATGATGTACCCGCGGCCCTCGTTGCCGGGCAGCACCCCGTCTCCCACGGCGAACACCGCCGTCCGGACGTGATCGGCGATCACCTTCAGGGCCACATCCCCATCGGTCCTCCGGCCGTACTCCACCCCGGCCGCCCGGGAGGTCGCATCGATGATCGGACGAAACAGATCCGTGTCGAAATTGCTGTCCACGTCCTGCATCACCGAAGCCATGCGCTCCAGGCCCATCCCGGTGTCGATGTTTTTCTTCGGCAGCGGCGTGTACGTGCCGTCGGGGTTGTGGTTGAATTGCGTGAACACCAGATTCCAGATCTCCAGGTACCTGTCGCATTCGCACCCGACGTTGCATTCGGGTCTGCCGCATCCCCGGCCTTCCCCGCGATCATAGAAGATCTCCGAACAGGGGCCGCACGGGCCTTCCCCGATCTCCCAAAAATTGTCTTCCAATCGAAAAATCCGCTCATCCGGAATCCCGATCCGTTTGTGCCACAACTCGTACGCTTCGTCATCCTCGGGGTGGATGGTCACCGAGAGGCGATCGGGCTCAAGCCCAATCTGCTGAGTCAAAAATTCCCACGCCCAGTCGATCGCTTCTTTTTTGAAATAATCACCCATCGAGAAATTCCCCAGCATCTCGAAAAACGTTTGGTGCCGGGCGGTTTTTCCCACGTTCTCGATATCGTTGGTTCGGATGCACTTTTGGGAACTGGCGATTCGCGGGTTCGGGGGCACCCGGCGTCCGTCAAAAAACGGCTTCAACGGCGCCATTCCGGCATTGATCCACAACAGGGACGGATCATCCACGGGCACCAGACTGGCGCTGGGATAAATCTCGTGCCCTTTTGATGCGAAGAACTCCAGGAATTTTCGTCGAATGTCCGCGCCTTTCACACCGTCGACCTCCCATAAAAAAACCCTCGCCCATCCAGGGACGAGAGATTCTCTCACGCGGTACCACCCTGATTACTCCCGGTGTCTCCGGGAGTCCCTCTGGCGGTGAAATAACGGTCACCGACCGGCAGGGAAACACGTCGTTCGGAGCGGCCTTCCGGCGTCTGTCACCGGAGGCCCTTTCAGCCGGGGAGCCCCCTCTCTGTGGTGCATCGGCGCCGTACTCTTCTCCATCCCCGCGTTGTCCGATCCATGGTTGCCGATATTATACTCAACGGTCGAAAGGACTGTCAAACGGGCCGTTTGAGAAACAGCGACCAGTGGTGGCAAATCACCTTCAGCACCGCCAACACCGGAACCGCAAACACCATTCCGGCGATCCCGGCCAGTTCACCCCCGAGCAACAGGGCCAAAATAATGGCCAGCGGGTGGATGTCCAGCGACCGGCCCACCACCGTGGGGGAAATGAAATTCCCCTCGATCTGCTGGACGACGAGGTTCACCAACACCACCTTCAAGGCCGTGGCCGGAGACACCGTGAGCCCGATCAGGACCGCCGGAGCCAAGCCGATAAACGGCCCGATGTAGGGGATGATGTTCGCCACCGCCACCGTCGCGGCCATGAGCAAGGGAAACGGGAGGCGGATCATGAGGTAACCGGCGTAAGTGAGCACCCCCACCAGCACCATCACCAGCAGCTGCCCCCGAACATACCGTCCGAGGGCTTCATCCACATCGTGCAAAAGTCGGCGCCACTGCTCCCGCCGGTCCGGAGCCGCCCAGTGCAAGACCACCCGCTCGATCATTTTCAGATCCTTCAGCAGGTAGAACACGAGAAAAGGAATCACGAAGGCGGCGAGAACCTGCTCCAGTGTGTTGCCTAGATAAGCCACCATGTTGCCCAGGGCTCGTCCCACCGATCGTTCCAGCGCAGCCAGATGGTTTTCCACCCCTTGGCGAATGCCGTCCGGCAGGTACTGGGTCCTTTGGGTCAGGCCGTCCAGCCACCGGTCGATCCGGGTGATCGTGCCGGGCAAGGTCTCCGCCAGGTTCTTCATCTGTTCGATCAAGGCGGGGATGCCGCGCACCGCCGCCGCGGCGCCGACCAACAGAAACAACGCGTAGATGATGAGAATGCTGATCCCACGGGGAACTCCGCGCTTGACCAGGGCCTCGACCACGGGATTCAACAGGTAAGAGATGATGAGCGCCACGACGAACGGGGTGGCCACATCCCCGAGCACCGTCATCAGCCACTCCCACACCGGCCGGAGTTGAATCATGAGATACAGGCAGGCGAGAACGACGAGCACCAGGGTGGCGGTTTGGAGAAGCTCTCGCTGGGTCCACCTGCCCATGTCTTCTCCCTCCCGTACTCCGCACCCCAGGGGTCTGCGGGCGGACATTTGCCAAATCCTCGCACCATCATGTTATGCGGCCGTTGTGCACCCCATGTCCCGCCCGTCATCGATACACATGCCAAAACACGTCACCTGCGGTAAAGACGAAGGCAACCATCGCCACATAACTGTTCACGGTGAAAAATGCTTTTTGTATATGGGTCATGTCATCGGGAGACACCAGCCGATGTTCGTACACCAACAGGAGGGCCACCATGGCGATGCCCACCGCATACAACCAACCGAGGGGAATCCACAACAACAGGCTGAAAAACAGCGCCACCGATACCGCGTCCAGAGCCCGGGAAATCCACAGACCCCGGCGAATGCCAAAGCGGACCGGGATGGAGTAAAGTCCGTGGTCCCGATCGAACTCCAGGTCCTGGCACGCATAAATAATGTCGAAAGCGGCGATCCACGCAGCCACCGCGGCGGCGAGCGCCACCCCGGGCCAGTCGAACCGGCCCGAAACCGCAATCCACCCGCCCAGAGGCGCAAGGCCGTCCGCCGCCCCGAGCACCAGATGGCACAGCCAAGTAAATCGTTTTGTGTAGGAGTACACCACCAGGATCGCCACGGCCACCGGCAACAGTTCCAAGCACAGAGGGTTCAACTGCCAAGCCGCTACCCCGAGCACCGCCAGAGAGACGAGAATAAACACCCACACCTCCAACGAGGACAACAGGCCCCTGGGCAACTCCCGCTGGGCCGTGCGGGGATTTCGCGCGTCGATGGCCCGGTCGATCACCCGATTCAGTCCCATGGCCGCGCTTCGGGCGCCGACCATGGCCACGGTCACCCAAAACACCTGCCTCCAGGTGGGAAGTCCTCCGGAGTGAAAATACGCCGCCAGCATCATCCCCAGGTATGCGTAAGGCAGGGCAAAAATCGTATGTTCAAATTTCACGAGCCGCAAAAACAGGACCAGTTTGTTCACATCGCACGCCCCCCTCCCTTATTTACCGGGAGGCGGCGGAAAAGTCAACCGGCCGCTTCCGTGCGGCCGACGTCGAGAAGGCTGCCGTCTTCGGCCACTTCAAACATCTGCACTCCGGTTTCCGTCACCACCATCTCGGTGCAGCAGCTCCAGCAATAATACTGATGGGTGCCGATCCGTCCCACGTCGCGGCATTGGCAGCGAGGACACTGGGTCATGGGAGCCACGGGTCATTCCCTCCTTATACGATCGCATCAATGGTATCATGACCCGCGCATGGAAATTTTATGCTCACCCTTCTCCCGCGGCTCCGTGCGGCATCCGCAAGATTCCCGCCGCCGCATGTTGTGCGAATCCCGATGGGCCGGTACAATCGTGGCGAACAACCATTCCGGCGCACGTTCCACGATGTTGCGCCGCACCGGGCCGGGGAATGC
>JASBVV010000048.1 GCA_029960885.1 Kyrpidia sp.
GCCACCCGGGGACGACGGAAAACTTCGACTTCCCGGACGCCCGCGGTGGCCAACACCGCCGCTTCCGCCGGTCCGATTCGGTCACCGGGCCCCACCGGTGCGAAGCCCCGGGCCAGATCTTCACCCCGGCGCTGGATCGATTCCCCGGGGAGCACCGGGCGGACCAGCTCGATGTGCTCTCCCGCCGATCCCCGGGAACCCACCGGCAATCGGACATCTTCCATCGGAATCACCGCATCCGCCCCCTCGGCCACCGGAGCCCCGGTCATGGTTCGCACGGCTTGCCCGGGCCCCAACACCTTCCTCGGCCATCCGCCGGCCGCCACTTCATCGATCACAACAAGGGACACCGGAGCCTCCGCTGATGCCGTACCGCAA
This sequence comes from Kyrpidia sp., assembly GCA_029960885.1. Taxonomy (GTDB): domain Bacteria; phylum Bacillota; class Bacilli; order Kyrpidiales; family Kyrpidiaceae; genus Kyrpidia. The sequence continues at coordinate 379 of JASBVV010000048.1, forward strand.
TCGGCCGACCGCACCGCGTAACCGTCCATGAGCGAGCGATCGAAGGGCGGCACGTCTTCAGGCAGGGCCGTCGGCCGGGCGATCACCTCGCCCGCCGCCTCGCTCAAAGGAATCCGGACCACATCCAACCGCTCCACCCGCTCAAAGCACCGATGCCGGGCTTCCACCACATCGATCAAATCCGGTCCTTGCATCTGCGCATCTCCTTTCCCTCGTTTCGGCCTTGAACTCAATCGTGAACGCCCCTTTCAGGCTCCCGCCCCTGAGGAACCGGGGCCCCGGTGTCCATCATCCGCGGAACCCGCCCCCGGGTTTCTGCCGTCCCCGGTTCCGCGGCGCACAGCCATCCCCAGGACCTTCGCCCCTTGAAGCATCATGAGAAGCCCCACCACCACATCGGGGTCCCGCATCGCACGGAGCAGGTCCATTATCCCCGGAGGCCGGCGATTCCACTGCTCGGCCCCCGCCGCTTGGCGCAATCCGTCGGTTACAACCTTCGCTGTTCCCGCCATCCCCTGCAGATCCACGGCAGCAAGCAGCCCGCCCGCGCTCACCACATTCTTGAGCAGCCGTTTTCCCCCTTCGCTGCCGATCTGGTTCACCAGAATTTCCAGGATCTCTTCCCCGGCGGCGACCACATCCCGGACGACCCGCAATAGGCCCTTTTCATGCAATACACGAACGACATCCAGAACGTCCGCCAACTCCTCTCGGTATTCCGCCAGGAGATTCTCCGATCCCTCGATTTCCTGGCGCCGGGTCTGTCCGTCATCCGCAGACGGCCGTATCACAGTGCGAATGGGTTCAGCCACGTGCGGACCCTCCTTTCCCCGGGAACACGTAATCGGTGCGCCGCCATTTTTCCTCGACCCGGACCCCCGGTCCGGGATTCGGGCGGTGGAACCGCGGATTGTGGGCGGGAAGAGGCGGGGGACCGGAGCTTTCCAACACCTCCATGCGGACCCGGATCTCCTTGTAGGCCGGCGTATGCGTGACCCGGTCTGTGTGTGAACCGGTCACATAATTCACCGCTCCTTCATCCGCCGAATTCATCGGCAAATACAACTCCCGTCCGGTCACCCGGTCGGTCACCAGGGCCCGCACGACCACTTCCCCGTAAGGGGACACCAACTTCACCAGCGCTCCGGACTCGAGCCCCCGCTCCCGGGCCAACTCCGGAGACACTTCCACAAAGGCCTCGGGCACCTTGTGGCGGATGCCTCCGGTTTTGTACGTCATGTTCCCTTCATGAAAATGTTCCAGAATCCGGCCGTTGTTCAGGTGCAGATCGTACTCGTCGGAAAAGGTGACCGGCGGGATCCACCCCATGGGATACAACCGCGCCCGTCCGTCCGGGAAGGCAAACTTTTCGGTGTACAAAAGAGGCGAATCGGTACCGTCTTCCGCCACCGGCCACTGCAGACTGCGAAACCCCTCCAGCCGGTCATACCGAACTCCGGCAAAAAGCGGCGCAAGCCGGGCCGCCTCGTCCATGATTTCACCCGGATGCCTGTAGGACCATCCGGCGCCGAGGCGATTGGCCACCGCCTGGATGATCTCCCAATCCGGCTTCGAGTCGCCCAGGGGATCCAGCGCCCGGTACAGCCGCTGAATCCGCCGTTCGGTGTTGGTGAACGTTCCTTCTTTCTCCAAACTCGGGCTGGCCGGAAGAACCACGTCCGCAAACTCGGCGGTGCGGGTGAGGAAGATATCCTGCACCACCATAAAGTCTAATTTTTTGAATGCGTCCTGTACATCATTGGCGTTGGCGTCCACCAGGCTCATGTCCTCTCCGATGATGTACATGGCCCGGAGCTTCCCGGCATGGATGGCATCCACCATCTCGTGGTTGTCCAGCCCCGGGGTCTCCGGCAGGGCCGCGCCCCATCCTTCCTCGTACCGCCGCCTCACCGCCGGGTCGTCCACCCGTTCATATCCCGGAAAATACGCCGGCATCGCGCCGAAATCGCTGGCTCCCTGGACATTGTTGTGCCCGCGCAGCGGATACGCCCCGGTGCCCGGCCGCCCGTAATTGCCGGTGACCAACAGCAGATTGGAAATCGCTGTACTGGTGTCGCTGCCGCCGCAATGCTGGGTCACGCCCATGGCCCAGAGCACGCATACCGTCTTGGCGTCGTGGATCATCTCCGCCACCCGGATGAGATCCCGCTCCGCGATCCCGGTCACCGACGCCGCGTATTCCAAGGTGAACGGCTCCAGACTTTTTACGAATTCCTCCAGTCCGGTCACGCGATCCGCCAGAAATGCCGCATCTTCCCAACCCCGGTCGAGGATATATTTCGTCACCGCCGCCAACCAGACAAAATCCGTCCCGGGCGCCGGGTGCAAAAACAGGTCCGCCCGCCGGGCCATCTCGTGCCGGCGCAAATCGGCAACAATCACCTTTTGCCCCCGCAGCTTTTGCGCCCGTTTCACCCGGGTGGCCAGGACCGGATGGGACTCCGCGGTATTCGATCCGATGATGATCACCAGATCCGCGGCGGCAATATCGGCGATGGAGCCGGAGTCTCCGCCGTATCCCACCGTGCGGAACAATCCCTGGGTGGCCGGGGACTGACAGTACCTGGAGCAATTGTCCACATTGTTGGTTCCGATCACCGCCCGGGCCAGCTTCTGCATCAGATAAGCCTCTTCATTGGTGCATTTCGACGAGGCGATGAATCCCAGGGCATCCGGCCCGTACGCGTCGCGGATCGCGGTAAACCGTCCGGCGATGACGTCCAGCGCTTCATCCCACGTGGCCTCCACGAACGCGCCGTCGCGCCGAACCAAGGGCTTCGTCAGCCGCTCCGGGCTGTTGATGTGCCCCCAGCCGAATTTGCCCTTGACGCAGGTGGAGATCCCGTTCGCCGGCGCCTCCGGGCTCGGTTCGATTTTCAAAATGTATCGGCCCTTGGTCCACACTTCAAAGCTGCACCCGACCCCGCAATAGGTGCACACCGTTTTCGTCCGTTTAATTCCCTGCCGGCGCACCGCCTCTTCGGCGTCGGATAGGGCGAGAATGGGACCGTATCCCGGTTCCGCCTCTTTGGTGATCTCGATCATGGTGCGGAGAACCTCCGGTTTGAGCCCGGTCATGAGCCCGGCGCGGCCGAGCATGGATTTCTCCATGAGGGCGTTGCACGGACACACCGTCACGCAGTGGCCGCAGGAGACACAGGAGGACTGGTCGATGGGCACTCCCCCGTCCCACACCACCCGGGGGCGGTCCAGGCTCCAGTCGATGGAAAGCGTCTCGTTCACCTGCAGATTCTGACAAGCCTCCACGCACCGGCCGCACAAAATGCACTGGTTCGGGTCGTACCGGTAAAACGGGTTCGAGTCGTCCACCTCATAGGGTTTCGGGGAAAACGGTTCGCTCTGGTGCCTGACCCCGAGCAGTTTGACCGTATTGTGAACGACACAGTTGCCGTTGTTGTTGTCGCACACCGTACAGTACAATTCGTGATTGACCAGGATGCGGTCCATCGCCTCCCGCCGAGCGCGGTGCACCGCCTCCGAGCGGGTGTCGATCCGCATCCCGTCCGCCGCCGGCGTGGCGCAGGACCGAACCAACCGCCCGTCCACCTCGACCAAACAGGTGTCGCAGGTTTGAATCGGCTCCAAACTCGGGTGATAGCACACATGGGGCACCGACTCCCCCCGTTCGAGCAAAAACTCCAACACCGACCGCTCCGGGGAGCAGCGGCAGACCTCCCCGTTCCACGTCAGCGCCGTTTCGCCTTCTGCGTGTTCTCCCATGTCCCTGCTCCCCCCTTGTCACAGACAAAAACCATCGCAACGTTCCCGGGAACCGGCTGGGTCGCCCTGAGCATACCCCCTCCGTTCACCGAATCGTCGCGATGGTTAGCCACCGTCACCCCGATCGTACCGTGTTCCAACCGCATGGACTCTGATCTTATAACTCGTTCATCCGGCTTCCTCCGTCGAAGCTGCTCGCGATGCGACTCCTCCATCTTCCATCCCCCGCAGAAACAATGTAGCATTATTCTAAGAACGGAGTCAACCAAATCCGTCCCCGGCGGCGGACGCGCAAAGATCCGGCGCGGAAGACACCGCTCGGGCGGAAAAGTGGAGGCGATCACAATGACGGCCATTGTCCGTTCCCATAAGGCTCTTCGGATCACCGAAGAGTCCGTCCGCGATTTTGAGGATACCGTGGTGGTGGAAACACCGCTCACCCTGTACGTGAATGACGAAGAATTCGTCACCCTGGTGTGTACCCCGGAATTCCTGGACGAACTGGTCGTTGGCTTCATCGCTTCCGAAGGATTGATCCGCACCTTCGAGGACATCCGCTCCCTGGCGGTGGATGCGACCCGGGGCATGGCTTGGGTCGCTCTGCAAACCCAAAACGAGTTGCAGCGCCGCATGTTCGGAAAACGCGTGTTCTCCTCGTGTTGCGGCCGGGGCCGAACGTCGTTCTATTTTTTTAACGATACGCGGACCGCGCGCCCCGTGGAGGCCGAATGGACCGTGCCCCGCTCCGTGTGTTTCGAGACCATGGCCGCCTTGCAGAGTCAATCCCACGCGTTTCACGTAACCGGGGGCATCCACAATGCCGCCCTGGCCGACCTTTCCGGACGTCTGGTCGCGGTACGGTCGGATATCGGCCGGCATAACGCCCTGGATAAACTCTACGGTTGGGCCTTGCACCACCGGTTGGACTTGGGGAAAACCATGGCTGTATTCAGTGGACGGGTATCTTCGGAAGTGCTGCTCAAAATCGCCAAGATGGGCGTGCCGCTTCTTCTCTCGAAATCGGCCCCCACGGACCTGGGCCTGAACATGGCGGAGGATCTCGGCATCACGGTGGTCGGTTTTCTCCGGGCGCGCACTATGAATGTGTACACCCACCCGCGAAGAATCGCACAATGAAACGTGACCCGATGGTTTTCTTCGGGGGCGGTGCGACTCTGTCGGGTATGGCCACACATCTCGGATCACTTGATCTGCTGAACCTCGCCTATGGAATCACATCGCTGGGGTCGTCCTGGGAAAGCAAACGGATTGTTCAACGGCGGACGGCGCATCGTGTGGGCATCGGTGTCCGACTGAATCGGCCGCCGTAGCGAAAAAAGCAACAAACCCCTCGCCCTCCCGTCGGGCAAGGGGTTTCCGGCACAGCCGCCGGTCAATCATCTTGGATTATCGAATCATAATACCCTTACACATTCACGAACCCCGTTTACTCATCTGGGAGCCCGCATAGGCCGACAAGGCCGCCACCACAATGCCGACAATGATGCTGTTCCACACCGCGCCGACATTCTGGCTGAAGTTGAAAACCCAAGGCGAAACGATGAACCAGAGTCCCAGCAACGCGCTCAGCCATGCCGTCCAAGCTACTTGACCCATCCGGATCCCTCCTTGGTTTCAACTCACCCGACCCCAATCGGGACGCCGGGCTACTTTAATTATAGCGCACGATCCCCCTTGGCGCAAGAAAAATTTGGTCAACCGGCCATATTCCAAGGTCTTTGCCCGGATCGGTTCAGAGACGCCCTTCGATGGTCCCGCCGCCGACCACCTCACTCCCCTGATAAAACACCACCGCCTGACCCGGCGTCACCGCCCGCTGGGGCTCGTCAAACTCCACCCGGATCCGATCTCCCCGCTCCGGGTAGACGGTGGCCGGCGCCTCGGGGGCGGCATAGCGGATCTTCGCCGCGACCCGCAACGGATGGTCCGGGCGCGCAGCTGCGATCCAATTCACTCCGGACGCCGTCAGTCCCCGGGCAAACACCCGATCCTCCGACCCGAGAACCACACGATTGGTCTCGGGTAGAATATCCACCACGTACACCGGGTGTCCGAGAGCCACGCCCAGCCCCTTGCGCTGGCCGATGGTATAGAAAGGGATTCCCTGATGGGTGCCGACCACATTCCCCTCGATGTCCACAAACTCGCCTTGACTCACCGGCTCCCCACCCGAACGACGGCGGAGAAATTCGCCGTGATCCCCATTCGGAATGAAGCAGATGTCCTGGCTCTCCGGCTTGTTCGCCACCCGCAGGCCGAATCGTTTCGCCAGCTCCCGAACCTGGGTTTTCTCGTACCCGCCCAACGGAAACAAGGTCCGGGCAAGTTGCTCCTGGGTCAGGTGGTACAGCACATACGTCTGATCCTTCCTCCGGTCCACCGCTTTCCGAAGCACATACCGTGCGCGGTCTTCGTCATACGCAATCCGGGCGTAATGACCGGTGGCCAGGTAGTCGGCTCCCAGATCCATCGCCTGAGCGAGGAGCAGATCGTATTTCATGTACATGTTGCAGGCGATACAGGGGTTCGGCGTGCGGCCTCTCTTGTACTCCTCTTCAAAATACTGGATTACCCGTTTTTCGAATGCGTCCCGGTAATTCACCGCATAAAAAGGAATTCCAAGTGACTGGCAGACCCGCCGGGCATCGTTCACATCATCCACCGAGCAGCACCCGCCGGACGACTCCTCGTCATGTCCGCGCAGGCGCATGGTGATCCCTATCACGTCATAACCTTGTTCTTTCAGCAATGCCGCGGTGACCGAGCTGTCCACTCCGCCACTCATCGCGACCACCACCGTGCCCTTATCCATGGCTGTTCCGCCGGCGCAACCGACGGGCAATCCGCCCTGCGGCGCGGCCGGCCGTCTCCACCTCCTCCATTGTCGTTTCCACGGAAAAACTGAATCGCACGGAACTTCGAATCACCGAGTCCGGGACCCCCATCGCTTTCAGAACATGGGACGGTTGCAGCGACCCCGAAGTACACGCGGAACCGCTGGACGCGGCGATCCCCTGGAGGTCGAGATTCATCAACACCGTTTCCGCCGCCGCCCCGGGAAACGCCACATTGACGATGGCGGGAACAGCTCTTTCAGGGGAGTGGACCACGATCTCGCCGTCGAATTCCTCCCTCGCCGCCTGAAGCAATGCCGCTTTCAGCCGGGCCGCATGCTCAAAGCCGGTCCGCCTCTTGGACAGGAGCCGTGCCGCCGCAACGCCGAACCCCACGACGCCCGGGAGATTTTCCGTCCCGGCCCGGCGGCCGCGCTCTTGCGCCCCGCCCCGCAACAGGGGCATCCACGGGGTTCCCCGCCGGATGTACAGGGCCCCGATGCCTGAGGGGCCGTGCAGCTTGTGGGCCGACATCGACAACAGATCGCACCCCGCCTCTTCGACATCGACCGGCAACCACGGAACCGCCTGCACGGCATCGGTGTGAAAGATCGCGCCCCGCTCCCTGGCCAGACCCGCCGCCTCCCGCACCGGTTGAATCGCCCCGGTCTCATTGTTGACCCACATGACACTGACCAAAATGGTATCGGAACGCATCACCCGGGCCACCATCCCGGCATCCACCACCCCGTCCGGGCGGGGTTCCACATAAGATACCTCGAACCCCATCGTTTCCAGCCACTGTGCCGCATGCAGGACCGCGTGGTGTTCGATCGCCGTGGTCACAATATGCCGTCCTCGGTCGCGCAGAGCCAAGGCGGCTCCGATCAAGGCGGCGTTATCCGCCTCCGTGCCCCCGCTCGTGAACACCACATCGCTCGGCGGTGCGCCAATGAGCGCCGCCACCGCGTCCCGGGCGTCCTCCACAGCCGCCTTGGCTCTGCGGCCGAACTGGTGAATACTGGACGGATTGCCCGGGGGCCCTCCGAGGTAGGGCTCCATGGCCGCCCGCACTTCCGGAAGCACGAAGGTGGTCGCCGCATGGTCGAGATAAATCGCAGCCAACGGCTCCACCCCTCTCATGCTCAAATATAATACATCAGCCCATCGTCCGTACCCTGGCGCATCATTTCCGCCAGATCGGTCAATGTCGTCCGGTCCAAGACTCCGTTAATGGCCTCGCGCACCTCATCCCAAAGGCGCCTGAGACCGGTCGGCTCCTCATCCACCACGGTGATGGGGCCCTCCAAGACCCGAATGATGTCCCCGGCCGTGATCTCCGAGGCCGGTTTCGCCAGGACATAGCCTCCATAAGCACCTCGGATGCTCTTGACCAAGCCGGCATTGCGCAGCGGAGCGATCAATTGTTCGAGATAGTGCTCGGACAGGTTCTGCCGCTCCGCAATGGATTTTAAAGATACCGGCTGATCCCCGCTGTTGATCGCCAGATCCACCATCAACGTGATGCCATACCGCCCTCTGGTCGATAATTTCACGCCATCGCTCTCCTTTCGTTCTCTTCTCGCGCCCACCCGACGCCCGCCCGGCGTCGGTCCTGTCGCCCACCGCACCCGCCGCTCATTCGGGACCGAGGCGCCGACCGAGATTCGAACGCACCTGAAGACCTCCGCGCGATTTACAGCTCCTCTTCCGCATCCGTCGGCCGGCCGTTTGACCGCCCCGCCATCCGCCGGGCGATCGTCCGCTCGTATCCCTGATCGCTCGGCCGATAATAGGACCGGGGCGCAAGCCCCGGAGGGAGGTAAGATTGTTCCACCCAGTGCCCGGGATAATCATGGGGATACAGATAGCCCCTTCCATGGCCCAGCGCCCTGGCTCCGGGATAATGGGCGTCCCGCAAATGATCCGGCACCGTCAGGTCCATGCCCCGCCTGACCTCTCCGAGTGCCTCTTCCAACGCCTTGTAACTGGCGTTGCTCTTCGGCGCCGTGGCCAGGTACGTCGTGGCTTGGGCCAGGGGTATGCGTCCTTCCGGCATACCGAGCCGCTCCACCGCCTGGAAGGCGGACACCGCCACCACCAAACCCTGGGGATCGGCATTCCCGATATCCTCGCTGGCCAGGATGATCAGCCGGCGGGCGATGAACAGCGGGTCCTCCCCCGCTTCCAGCATCTTCGCCAGCCAGAGCAGGGCCGCATCGGGATCCGAGCCCCTAACGGATTTGATAAACGCCGAAATGGTGTCGTAATGGGAATCCCCTTCCCGGTCATAGACCACCGCCCGGCGTTGGATGGACGCTTCCGCCACTTCCCTGGTCAGCACGATCCGCCCCCGTTCATCCGGAGGCGTCGTCAGGGCGGCCAATTCCAAAGCGCCGAGCAATCGCCGGGCATCGCCCTCGGCATACCGAACCCAGTGATCCAGGGCTTCCTCCTCGACGTCCAAAGGCATGGCTCCCAGCCCGCGTTCCGGGTCGGCGACGGCCCGCCTGGCGATGGTTTTCAGGTCGGACGGCCTCAATGGGTGAAGGGCGAATACATGGGAACGGGATAACAGGGCCTTGTTCACTTCGAAAAACGGGTTTTCCGTCGTCGCCCCGATCAGTATGATCAGCCCCTCTTCCACATGCGGCAGGAGGGCATCCTGCTGGGCCTTGTTAAAACGGTGGATCTCATCGATGAACAGAGTGGTCTTCTGGCTGTACATCCCCAGCCGTTCCCGGGCCTCATCCACCACTCGCCGGAGATCCGCAACCCCGGCGGTCACGGCGCTCAGAGTCACAAAGGCCGATCGAGTGTACTTCGCGATCAGCCGGGCCAAGGTGGTTTTTCCGGACCCCGGTGGTCCGTAAAAGATGGCGGACATGAGGCGGTCCGCTTCGATGGCCCGGCGAAGAAGCGTGCCCGGGCCGACCACATCGTCCTGCCCGACCAATTCATCGAGGGTCTCGGGTCTCATCCGCGCCGCCAGAGGGGCACTCCTCTGTTGTTCCCGCTCCGCCCGATAGGAAAACAGGTCCATGCTCCCGCCCCTCTTTCGCCTGTAACTTCATCATTATACTCTACTTTCCGACACAAAAAAACAACGGGCCGTTCGCCCGTCTCGTTTCGATCGTGTTTATGGGTAAGAGCCCTGCCATGCCGTGTCCCTGAGTTTTGAACCTGCCCTCGGCAGGTGGGTGACCTGCGTCGCGGTTTACATGTCCATCCGAAGACGGCATATGCGCCCCGCGGCGACCCGATCTCCCGTTGTATACGGTGTTGGCTCAAAACTTCACGATGGATCACCAACACAGAAGGGCCCAAACCCACTCACCGGCGTAAATCTCATGCCAGATGTTCCGCACGTTTATGGTACCACACCGGCTCCGGAGCTTGCAATGGAGAAATTCTCCGTTCCGGACTACTTCTTGACCACCGCCGGCCGGGGCTGAATATGCAGTTCCTCCCACTGCTCCGGAGCGATTTCGGAAGGGGCGCCGGTGAGAAGACACGAGGCACTGGCCGTCTTCGGAAAAGCGATGCACTCCCGGATGGACGATTTGCCCGCCATAAGCATGATGATGCGGTCGAACCCGAAAGCCATGCCGCCGTGGGGAGGCGCGCCGTACTCAAACGCTTCCAACAGGAACCCGAACTTCTCCCGGGCCTCCTCCACGGTGAAACCCAGGGTTCGGAACATGGCTTCCTGGATATCCCGGCGATAAATCCGCAGGCTTCCGCCCCCGATCTCATAGCCGTTGAGCACCATATCATACGCCTGGGCCCGCACGCGGCCCGGGTCGGTTTCCATCAATTCCAGATCTTCCCAACGCGGCATGGTGAACGGATGATGTTCCGCCACCCACCGCTTCTCCTCCTCATCATAACTGAACAGGGGGAAATCGGTGATCCATGCGAAAGCGAACGCCGCATCGTCGATCAGGTTCAAACGGCGCCCGAGATGCTGGCGCAACTGTCCCAAAACCTCGACGCACACCTCGGCCCGGTCGGCCACAAACAAGAGCAGGTCACCCGACTCGGCGTCCAGATCCTCTTGAATCCCCCGGAGCTCCTCTTCAGAGAAAAACTTGGCGATGGGGGATTTCACCCCCTCGTCAGTGATGATCATCCAGGCCAGCCCTTTCGCGCCGAGCTTCCCGGCCAGGGCCCCCAGATCGTCGATCTCCTTTCGACTCCACCGGCCGCATCCTTTCGCATTGAGCGCGCGCACGGCGCCCCCCGACTGGACGGCACTCTGAAACACCCGGAACCCGCATTGCTTCACCCTCTCGGTGACCTCCCGGATTTCCAGTCCGAACCGCAAATCCGGCTTGTCCGAACCGTACCGAAGCATCGCTTCGCCGTAAGAGATTCGGCGGAACGGCCGGGGGACGCTCACCCCGAGCAATTCCTGAAACAAATCCGCCATCATCTGTTCCATCAGATCCTGGAACTCACGGAGGGGCATGAACGACATCTCGATGTCGATCTGGGTAAACTCCGGCTGCCGGTCCGCCCGGAGATCCTCGTCGCGAAAACATCGCACGATTTGAAAATACCGTTCGAACCCCGAAACCATCAACAGTTGTTTAAACAACTGGGGCGACTGGGGCAGGGCGTAAAAATGACCGGCATGCACCCGGCTCGGCACCAGGTAGTCCCGAGCCCCTTCCGGCGTCCGGCGGGTGAGCATCGGCGTTTCGATTTCGAGGAACCCGTGCCGGTCCAAAAACCGCCGCACCTGTTGCAACGCCCGGTGCCGGAGAATGAATGTCCGCTGCATCTCCGGCCGGCGAAGATCCAGATAGCGGTACCGCAACCGCACCGACTCGTCGATGTCAATACCGTCCTCAATCGGAAACGGCGTGGGTTTCGCCCGGTTGATCAACTCCACTTCCCGGGCCCGCACCTCGATCGTCCCGGTTTCCAAATTCGGATTGACCGTGTCCGGGTCCCGGGCCACCACGTCCCCCCGCACCCGGATCACGTATTCATTCCGCACGAGATCGGCCGCGGCGAAGGCGGCCTCGCCGAATTCCCCGCTGCAAACCACCTGAACCACGCCGCTGCGGTCCCGGAGGTCGAGAAAAATCACGCCGCCCAAATCCCGCCGCCGCTGCACCCATCCGCTCAGGACCACTTCCCTTCCGATATCCGACTCTCGCAGCCGCCCGCACTGGGCCGTGCGCATCAACGGTTCCTTATTGTCCGCCGCCATGTTCGGTCTCCTCCGTCCACCAAGACTCCAGCTCCGTCCCGGGCAGTTCCCGCTGGTCTCCTCCGGCCAAATTCCGCAAGATCACCACGCCCCGGCGGCGTTCGTCCTCTCCGAGAATGAGCGCCCACCGCGCCCCGGACCGGTCTGCGGCCTTCAACTGGGCCTTGAGGCTTTTCGGTTCAAAGCTGCGCACCGCCCGGCACCCCGAGCGCCGCAGCCGCCTCATCCATCCGGTCAATTCCACCGAGGCCTCGTCGCCGAGGGCGATGCCGAACACGTCCACATCGGCTCCCGCCCGGGCGTCCTCCCGACGATGCCGCAGGGCGAGAATCAGTCGTTCCAACCCGGCGGCAAAGCCGATCCCCGGAGTCGGAGGTCCGCCGACTTCCTCGACCAACCCGTTGTAGCGGCCTCCGCCCAGCACCGTCCCCTGGGCGCCGATCCTCTCCTCGACGACCTCAAAAGCCGTCCGGGTATAGTAATCAAGGCCTCGCACCAACCTGGGGTTGATTCGATACGCAATGTCCGCCTCATCCAGGTGGCGCCGCACCCCTTCATCGTGCACCCGGCAGGCCGGGCACAACACCTCCCCGATTTGAGGGGCGTTCGCGGCCAACGACCGGCAGATCTCCCGTTTGCAATCGAGCAAACGGAGCGGGTTTCGCTCAAGCCGCTCCCGGCAGTCGCCGCACAACCGGTCCTGCAAAGGACGGTAGTACGCCTGAAGCCGTTCCCGGTACACGGGTCGACAGGTCGGGCAACCCACACTATTGAGTTCCAATCCCAACCCCGTCAGGCCGATGGCCTCCAGAAAATCCAGTCCAAGTGCAATCACCTCGGCGTCGGCGGCGGGATCGTCCGCTCCGAACACCTCCACCCCGAACTGGTGAAACTGCCGCTGCCTTCCGGCCTGGGGCCGCTCGTATCGGAACATCGGCCCGATATAAAACCATTTCACGGGTTGAGAGCCTCCGTAAAATTTGTGCTCCACATAAGCCCGGACCGTTCCCGCCGTCCCCTCCGGACGGAGGGTCACACTGCGGCCGCCCCGGTCGGTAAACGTGTACATTTCTTTTTCCACGATGTCGGTGGTCTCCCCGACTCCCCGCCAAAACAGTTCCGTATGCTCCAGCACCGGCGTGCGCACCTCGACAAAACCGTACCGTGCACACATCCGGCGGGCCGTCTCCTCGATCTCGTTCCACAGGGGCGCCTCGTCCGGCAGGATATCGTGCATCCCCCGCGGTCGCTGTGTCAACACCCCGGATCCCCCTTCCACCGTACCTGGGATCGCCGGCCCGTCCCAACGGCCGGCATCATCGGCCCAACTTTTGCATCGCCTCCTGCTGGAAAGACAGGTCGATCACGTCCTCGGCCCGGATATTCCCTTTCACGAACCCCTGAGCTTTGTACCAGTCCAACTGTTCCTGGATATTGTCCGCCCACAGGGAGGCGCCGGGATCGACATACACCAACTCTTTCGCCACCTGATCCGGCTGTTCCGAGGTGTATTTTCCCACAATGGCCAAAGCTTTTTGATACTCGGGGTCATTGGGGTTTTTGGCCTGGAACACGTGATCCATGTACCATTTCACCGCTTCGATGTATCCCTGCATAAACCGTACGGCGACATCCCGGTTCTGCGCGAATTTCGGGGAGTAGGCGATGGCCAACAGATCGGTTTTCACCGCATCGTCGAGCCATACGAGCGCATGCCCTTTTTTCTCATTGATCAGCTTGCCGGCAAGCGGCTGGGGCAGGATGGCGGCATCCACCTGACCGCTCTCCAGGGCGGACGCCATGTTGCTCAATTCGCCCAAGGGCGTCCGGGTCACGTCCGCCAACTTCATGCCGTTTTGCTCAAGATATTTGCCGAGCAGGTAATCAAACGTGGACCCGGTTTGGGTAATGCCGATTTTCTTGCCTTTGAGCGCCGCCGCCGACGTCACCCCCTCATCCCACGCCCTGTTGCTCACGAGCAGAGCCTGAAAATGCTGGCCGGGCCAAATCCGCCCCTTATCCGCCACCAAATACATCTTTTTGCCGCCCTCGAAAAGGTTGAACAAGCTGGCGGTCACCCCGGTGGCGGAGACATCGAGGTCCCCGGCGGCGGTGGCCACGCTGATGGGCTGGGCCGCCTGGAACGTCTTGATCTCCACCTGCAGGCCGTACTTGTCCCAGAATCCCATGTCTTTGGCCACATACAGGGGGGCCGAACTGACCAGGGGCGTAGTCCCCACCGTCACCGTCGTCTTGTTCGCGGATGCCCCGGACGGTCCGGCGCCCCCGGACGCAGCCGGCGCGCCTCCGGATCCGCACGCCGCCAACGCCACCGCCAATGCCGCACTCAAGAACATCCCGCCGAATCGAGTTCTTTTCATCGCTCGCACATCGTTCACCTCAATGGAGAAAATGATCGTGTCTTATGCATGTTTCCACGGAATGCATTTGCGTTCGAGAAAGGACAGCAGGCGATTGAACACCAAACCCAGAATACTCAACACCACCACACCGACCATCACCCGGGTGGTCATCATGAGATTGGAATATTTGAGAATCAATGCGCCGATCCCGTGCTCCGCCGCGATCATCTCCGCTGCAACCAAAAGCAGCAGGGAGGTGCCGATGGAGATCCGCAGCCCGGCGAAGATCGTCGGCCAAGCTCCGGGCAGAATGACTTTCCGGATGAGGTCGCCCCGACCGGCCCCGAAACTCACCGCCGCCTTCACCCACAGCGGGTCGGCATTTCGAACCCCGGAGTACGTGTTGAAAATCATCGGAAAGGCCACCCCGACGGCAATCACGGTGACCTTCGAGATTTCGCCGATGCCCAACCACAGCATGATGAGCGGGAGAATGGCGATCTTCGGGATCGGATAAAGGCTGTTGACCACCGGCAGGCCCACCGCCTCGGCCAAACGGGAGATGCCCAGAACGATCCCGATGAGAATGCCCGCGCAAGCGCCGATCACAAATCCCAGCACAATTCGCACGAGGCTCGCGTAGAGCTCCGGCCACAACTCTCCTCCGCGCACCATCTCCCAGCCGTCCCGGACAATCTCCGATGGAGCCGGGAGCGCGCCGGACGACACGAGCCCGGTCATGGACACCGCCTGCCAAATGACCAACAGGCCAAGGATGCCCAGGGGAGTGACCCAACCCGGAGCGGGTCGTTCGAGAAAAGACATGCGATTGCGAATGGTGCGTTTGACTTCCCCCATCGACAGGATTTCGACTTTCGTACCGGTCACTCCGATCCCTCCACCATGGCCTGTTCCGCGTCTTTTCGAATGAGGCCCCAGATCGACTGGACGTACTCGTTGAACACCCGTTGGTGGGCCGGATCGTGGCGTTCGAACCGGGGGAGCTCAATCGGCATGATCTCGGCGATCCGACCGGGCCGACGGGACAACACCACCACCCGGTCCGCCAAGTAAACCGCCTCCTGGATGTTGTGGGTGACATAGACTGTTTTGTGCCGCGTCTTCGCCCACAGTTTTAACAGCTCGTCCTGCATGATCAGGCGGGTTTGAGCATCCAGGGCGGAGAGGGGTTCATCCATGAGCAACAGGTCCGGACGAATCGCCAGGGCTCGGGCGATCCCGGCCCGCTGCCTCATTCCCCCGGACAATTGATGGGGATAGTGTTGCTCAAAACCGCCCAGCCCCACCATGTCGATGTAGCGGCGCGCAATCTCCCGTCGTTCCCGCCGTCCCAGCCCGAGCTCCTCCAACCCGAACTCGACGTTTTTTAAAACGGTGCGCCAGGGAAAGAGCGCCACCTCTTGAAACACCACCGCCACCTTGGGAGGTGCGGACAAGGCCGCTTCCCCCCCCTCGGGTGCGCCCGCCGTTTCAAAATAGATTTCACCGCTGGTGGGCGACAACAGTCCCGCAATCATGTTCAGCAATGTCGACTTTCCACAGCCGCTGGGACCAACGATGGCCACGAATTCCTCTTCCGAGACCGTCAGATGGATGTTCTCCAGGGCCACGGTCTCCCGGCCGTTTTTGTCCACGAACGTCTTGCCCACGCCGTCGATCACCAGTCGCATACATCCGCCTTCCTCCTGCAGAGCTCTACGGATTATGATTTTACCACAGACTCCGTTTTTACCACCACAACGTGCGAAAGAATGAGGCGGCCCAGAACGCTCCGGGTCTCGCCTCTCCGGTGCGGACACGCACCCCGCCACGGCGGTGTATGGTCAATGGATCCCCGCTGTGCTACACTGATCCCAGTTTTGTGTCGCTCGGCGACATTCCATGTCAGAAAGCGGGTTACACACATCATGGGAAAACGGTTTGCCATCATCGTCGGGACCCGTCCGGAACTGATCAAAATGGCGCCGGTGATTCGGGAGTGCAAGTCGCGCAAACTCGATTACCGGCTGGTGCACAGCGGCCAGCATTACGACCGCGCCATGGACCGCATGGTGTTCGAACAGTTCCAGCTTCCCGACCCCCACGTTAATCTGAAGGCGGGATCCGGACGGCACGGCGAAGTCACCGCGCGAATCCTGGAGCGATTCGAGGCGTACATCCTCCAAGAGCGGATCGAAGCCGTCCTGGTGCACGGCGACACCAACACGACTTTGGGCGGTGCCCTGGCGGCCGCCAAACTCAACCTGCCCATCGGCCACGTCGAAGCGGGACTTCGCAGTTTTGACCGCACGATGCCCGAAGAGATCAACCGGGTGCTCACCGACCATGTGGCCACTCACCTTTTCGCACCGACTCCGGCCGCCGTCGCCAATCTCCGGGCCGAGGGCATTGAACGCGGGGTGTTTCTCACCGGTCAAACCGCCGCCGACGCCATCGAGTTCCTCCGCCCCGGCCTCGCCAAGCACCCGGTGCTGAACGGGCTGGACCTGCGTCCGGAATCGTACATCTATCTCACTCTTCATCGGCAGGAGAACACCGATGAACGGGAGCGGCTCGACCTGCTCATCCAGGGCATCGAGCGGGTGGGGCGCGAACTGGGGTTCGCCATCGTCTGCTCCTTGCATCCGCGAACACGCCGGCGTCTGATGGAATACGGGTGGTTCGACCGTTTTCACGACATTCCGGGTATGCGGGTGATCTATCCGCCTGTGGACGTCTTCGCTTCCTTGGCCCTTCAATCCCGGGCCGCCCTGGTGCTGACGGACAGCGGCGGACTCCAGGAGGAAGCCTGCATGCTCGGTGTGCCCTGCGTCACCCTCCGAGAGAATACCGAAAGGCCGGAGACGCTGGCCATCGGAGCCAACCGCCTGGCCGGCTACCGCCCCGACACTATCGTGGAAGCCGTGTCCGCCATGACCGCGGCGCCCCGGGGATGGAGACATCCGTACGGCGACGGCCGGGCCAGCACCCGGATTCTCGATCATTTTCTCGACGATGGAGAGTGACGCATACCCAATTGGGATGCCGCACAGGCATTCCAGAAAAGACCGAGGACAAGCCCGGAGAGGAGTGATCCCCGTGCAGCCACCGCGATTCACCCGGTTCGCCGCAGTCGTCGCGGGTTTGGCCGGCGTCGCCCTTGCGGCCTGTGGTCAGACGTCTTCCCCGAGCCCCGCCCCGGCACCGGTTCCCGTCCCGGCTCCCGCGCCTGTGACGCCGCCCCCCGCTCCGCCCCTTGGCGGAACGCTGGCAATCATGGTGGACAACCTTCGGGAAGCGCGTCCCCAAGCCGGGATCGACCGGGCGACCGCCGTGGTGGAAGCCCTGGCCGAAGGACCAATTACGCGGTTTGAAGTGTTTGTCGACCACCGCATCGAGAAGATCGGTCCGGTGCGCAGTTTGCGGCCGTATTTCGCCACGCTCGCCCAGCCACTCGGAGCCCCGGTGGCCCATGCCGGGGGAAGTCCCGATGCCCTGAACATGGTTCGGCTCCCCGGCTGGCCGGATCTCGATGAGATCTACAACGCCGCCCCCGCCTTTTGGCGCGATCCCCGCCGAGAACCGCCGCACAATTTGTACACCAGCACCGACAAACTCCTCGCCATGGTTCAGCAGAAAGGGTATCCGCTGGGTGAACCGATTCCCATTCCCAGGGGCGCCATGGCCTCTTCCGGAACCGCGGTCAAAGACATTCGTCTGCGTTGGTACAGCTACTCCGCGAGTTGGACCTGGGACGGCCGGCATTATGTGCGCAGTGAGGACGGCACGCCGCACACCACCGAAGACGGCACCCGGGTTCAGGCCGATAACATTGCCGTGATCGTTGCGCCGGACCGGATCGTCGATCAAGCCGGCCGGCGGCAGATCATTCTGACGGGGTCGGGCCAGGCCTGGTTTTTCCGGTCGGGACAAGCGTATCAAGGGACGTGGAGTCGTTCTGCCGCCGGGTGGTTTCAGTTTTACACGGGAAACGAGCCGATGCGCTGGTCGAATGGACCGGTGTGGATTGAGGTCATTTCGAACCCATCCTGGCTCACCACAAACCCGATCTAGAAGACCGTTCCGGGAACCGCGCGGTTCCCGGGACACCCGGAAACGGGTGAATGGCTCCTTTAAGTTCGGAACTTTCAATGCAGCTTTACATCTTTTCAATGAAACGAATTTGTACCACAATGGAGAAAGAACGGACCCGCAGAGCAGATGAGGGGGAAAAGGATGACACCGAGAGTGCTGGTCATCGAAGCGGAACCTCGCATCGCTCGGCAAGTTGCAATCAATTTACGAAAAAACGGTTTTATTCCTACTGTTGTCCCCCGCGGCCGCCTGGGGTTGGCGGCCATTGAGGAACGGGCTCAAGACCTCGTCATCCTCGACGCTTCGGTACCCGACATGTCCTGGGACCTGTGCCGCACGTTGCGACAGATCCCCAACCGGTTTTTGCTTTTATTGTTGGGTCAACAGTGGCTTCAGGGCGCCGGTTCCGCGGTCGGCCGGGATTCGAGCCAGTACGCCGATGGATGGATCCCCAAGCCGTTTCGACCCGATGAGGTCCCTGAGCGGGTGCGCTCGATTCTGTTTCGCGGGCGAAGAGAGCCGATATTCGCACGGTGGTTGCGTTTCAACGGCGGAGAATTGGTCATCGACGTTCACCGACGCGCCGTCTACCGCGCCGGGCGACCTGTTCCGCTCACCCCCACGGAATACATGCTGCTTGTGGTTTTGGCCCGGTCACCCGGAGAAATTCTCTCTCGGAAGGAACTTTCCGAGTGGATTCTCGGTCCGGACTTTGTCGGGGATCCGCGAACGATCGACGCCCACATGAAGAATCTGCGCGCCAAGATCGAAGATCGGCCGAAGCAGCCGAGGTACATTAAGACGGTTTATGGCACCGGCTATCGCTTTCAAGGAAGGCTGGATCATGCGAAACCATGATCCGGCCGACTCTCGCCACCGGATCGGGGATGATCGCCGTTCATTCTGCTGCGGGTCCGTCAGTGATCCCCCCGGTGACGTTTATACCAAAACCTGGTATCTCCCGGTTTCATGGCCATGGTTTTCGAGGGGAGGCCTCATGCCGCGGGATGATCGCGGCTGACGCGCCTCCCCATCCCGTTGGGGCCGCCCTTCCGGAATTCGGACCCGCACATTGGCGAACCCCCCGCCATGAAGTACGATAAAGACACCCCCTCATATTTGCCTGAAAGAAGTCTTTGCATGAAAGGAGATTGAACTGTGCAGCGAACCGGGTCCGAACGGTGTTACGAGCGCGCCCTGGGTGTGATTCCGGGCGGCGTCAACAGTCCGTCCCGGGCGTTCAAAGCGGTGAGTGGAGGCGCCCCCGTGTTTGTCGCCCGGGGACAAGGGGCGTACCTCTGGGATGTGGACGGCCATCGCTACATCGACTACCTGTGCGCCTATGGCCCCGTGATTCTCGGCCACGCACATCCGGAGATCACCCAAACCCTCGTCCGGGCCGGGGAGGACGGGATTCTTTTCGGAACGCCCACCGAGTGGGAAACAGAATTGGCGGAAGCCCTCCGGGCGGCCATTCCTTCGATGGAGCGAATCCGTTTCGTCAACAGCGGCACCGAGGCGGTGATGAGCGCCATTCGCCTGGCCAGGGCCGCCACCGGCCGGCACAAAATCGTGAAGTTCGCCGGATGTTACCACGGTCATTCCGATCTCGTCCTGGTGGCCGCCGGGTCCGGCCCTTCCACCGTGGGGACCCCGGACAGCGCGGGTGTCCCCCAGGGCATCGCCGACGACGTCATCACGGTCCCTTATAACAACCTGGATGCCCTGAGAACCGCTTTTGAACAGTTCGGTCCGGAGATCGCCGGCGTCCTGGTCGAGCCGGTGGCGGGCAACTTCGGCATCGTTTTGCCCCGGCCGGGATTTCTGCAGGGTATTCGAGACCTTGCGCACCAGCGGGGGGCGCTGGTGATCTATGACGAGGTCATCACCGGCTTCCGCTTTCACTACGGAGGTGTCCAGACCTTGCTCGGGGTGGAACCGGACCTCACCGCCCTGGGAAAAATCATCGGCGGGGGCCTGCCCATCGGTGCATACGGAGGGAGACGGGAAATCATGGAACAGGTGGCTCCTCTGGGTCCCGCCTACCAAGCCGGCACAATGGCCGGGAACCCGCTCTCGATGCGCGCAGGTCTCACCTGCCTCCGCATCCTGTCTCGCCCCGGTACGTACGAACACCTGGACCGACTCGGCTCCCGGCTCGAACAAGGGCTCCTCGACCGTGCTCGGCGCCACGGCGTGGCGGTGACCGTCAACCGCCTGAAGGGTGCCCTCACCTTGTTTTTCGGCCCCCGACCCGTGGTCGACTACGACGATGCCAAGGCGGCCCGAACGGACCAGTTTTCCCGGTTTTTCCACGAAATGCTCAATCGGGGGATTCACCTGGCCCCTTCCAAATTCGAGGCCTGGTTTATCACCATTGCCCATACCGAGGAGGATATCGCGCAGACCCTGAAAGCGGCCGATGAGGCGTTTGCCGCCGTGGCCAGGGACGTTCCCTAACCGGAACACGGAAAGCCGCCCGACCCCCGGCGTTTGCCGGGGGTCGAACGGCTTCGGGATCCTCATCGGCCGCACTCAGACGGCGATGACTTCCTTCACCTCGGGTACGGCGGCCTTGATGGCTCTCTCGATCCCCATCTTCAATGTCATCGTCGACATGGGACACCCCCCGCAGGCCCCCACCAGGTGCAGGGTCACCACGCCGTCCTCCACATCGACCAATTCCACATCGCCGCCGTCAAACTGAAGACCGGGACGGATCCGGTCCAGGGCTTCCTCGACCTTTTCCCTCAACATGAGCATCCCTCCTGTCTTTCTATCAGTATAAAAAGTGAAAACGTCAAAAACAAGAACCTTTCTCAGCGCCCGGCGCCCCCCTGCGCCGCTCCGGCTTACTCGTCTTCCTCCCGCTCCTCTTGCCGGTCCCGGCGCGGCGGATTCGGGCGCGGAGGACGCCTCCGAGCGCCCCGACGGCGACTCAACCGCCGGGCCCACCGGTCGACGCCCCAGGCAATTACGAACGTCCACCCGTAGGCGGCCATCACCCAAACAAACAGAGGCACCGGCCTGCCGGTCCACCGGTACCACTGCCACAACCCCAGTGCCGCCGCAGCCACCGCCGAGGAAAGGGCGGCCACCGCCCACTGTCTTCTGTGCATCCTGTCCCCTCCAACACCGGGGCCCCGGGCTCCCGTCGTCCTCTCTCCGCACCCCCGGGTTTACGGCCGGACGTCCGCACGCCCCGCCGGCCGCACCACCGAGACCGCCTGCCGCTCGGGCCGGACCAGCTCCCGGAGCCTCGCTTCCACATCTTGTCGGGTCACTTCCTGCAACACGGGGATGGTGGCAAACAGGTCCATCTCCTTAAAATGATAGGCCGTCATATACCGGGCGAGAAAGCGCAGCGAATCCAAACTTTTCACGAATTGACCGAGCAACCGCTTGCGGCTCCTCTCCAGGACGTCGTCCTTCAGCCCATCCCGCCGCACCTGATCCCAACCTTCCGACACGACCTCCAAAAACCCGTCCGGATCCGGCGTGTTGCCCCCGATCACCGCGTGGGCGTATCCCCGTCCGTAATCATACTCCCAACCAAAACTCTGATCAATCAATTGTTTCTCGAACAGTTTCTTGTAGAGGGGACCGCCCTTGGTGAACAGGGCGTCAAACAACAGCGACGTGGCCGTGTCCCGCCTCAGCCCTTCGGCCCCGCGGACCGGGGCTCCGACATCCTTGTATCCCACAAAGACCCTCGGCGTATTCACCGCCATGTCGCATTCCCGCCGCGGAAGAAACACCCGTTCAGGTTCCTCTTCCTCCAGTCGCCGGGCGGGCCCGGCCGTCCCCCGACCGGCCTTGCGCTCTTGATTCTTCTCCACCGCGGCGATCACGGCCTCGGGGTCCACGCCGCCCACCACGAACAGATGCATATTCTGAGGATGATAAAACCCCTGGTAACAAGTGTACAGATCATCCTTGGTGATCTTCCCGATGCTCTCCACTGTTCCGGCGATCTGGATGCGGACCGGATGACGTTCATAGAGACACTCCAAAAGCTGGTAGTACACCCGGGCATCGGGATTGTCCTCATACATGCGGATCTCCTGCGCAATAATCCCCTTTTCCTTTTCCACCGCCTCCTCGGTAAAATACGGTTCATCGACAAAATCGAGCAGGGTTTCCAGGTTCTCAAGAATTCCGGCGGTGGCCGAGAAAAGGTACGCCGTCATATCGAAAGTGGTATACGCATTGGCCGATGCCGCCCGGGAGGCGAAAAGCCGGAACACATCGCCGCCTTCCTTCTCAAACATTTTATGCTCCAAAAAATGGGCCACCCCGTCGGGAACACGAATTTCCCGTCCATCCCCGAAGCGGAACCGGTGATCGATCGATCCATAGTTTGTGGAATAGGTGGCGAATATCTGATTATACCCTTTTTTGGGCAACACGGTGACCGCCAAGCCATTGGCGCACCGGTGCTCCACCAGTCGAACCCCTAAGCGATCATACACCCTCTCCCGCATGGTCCGCCCCTCCCTTCCCGCGCAGAAAATAAACGGTGTCCTTTTCCACCCGCTTGCCCACGCCGGCCACGTCTTCCACGCTCACCGCGTCCAAGTCCCGCACCAAACTCTCCGGGGAGCGCGGGCGTCCATGCAACAGCCCCGTCAGGGTCATGTCGATCACTCCGTAGGGCGAATCCTGAAGCTCCCGGTACTGGTTCTGCAAACCGATCCGGGTCCAAGTCCACTCTTCTTCCGTGATGTCCCCCCGGGTCATCGCCCCGGTCTGCCGGTCCACGATGTCCATCACCGTATCCCGGTGCTCGCTCGGGATGCCCGTTTGGACGTAGATCACGCCCTTGTGAACATCCAACCGGCTCGATGCGTAATAGGCCAAATTCGCCCGTTCCCGGACGTGCATGAACAGTTTGGAATGGGGGAATCCGCCGAGCACGCCGTTATACATCATCAGGGCGGCAAAAGACTCGTCCCGCCAGCCCAATCCGGTTCGATATCCGATATTCAGTTTGCCCTGCTGCACATCCATGACCTCTTCCACCGTTTTCACCGGGCGGCTCACGATCAACGGATCGCCGGGGAACCACGACGTCCCGCGGCGACCGTCTTGGCTCAGTCGGGCGTTTGCCCACGCATTCACCCGGTCCGGATCCACCGGCCCGACGACAAACAGATGAACCGGGCTCTCCCGGCGGATCTTCCGATACAAAGCATAAAGGGATACACCGTCGATGCGGTCCAAATCCTCTTCAAACCCGTATCGCGGAGCGCCGTACACCTGCCCGGAAAACATCTCCGCGGTGCAGCGTTGGGCCGCATAAAAAATTTTGTCGTCCAGGAGGCCGGCGATCCGTTTGCGGTGCTGTTCCTTTTCCTTGACCACCCGGCTTTCCTCGAACCCTCCGGAGGTCACAAGGGGGTCCCACAACACCTGTTCCAACAGTTCCAGAGCCGGCAAGGTCAAATCCAAACCCGGAAGGATCTGTTCTCCCGCCGGAGCCTGGACCACAAACTCCAGGGTGACCAGCTCCCCCTTGCGCTTGGTGTCCGCCCGAACGGATGCGCCGTACAGTTCAGAGAAAGCATTTTGGATATCGTCGAACTCCGGAAGTTTTCGTGTCCCTCTCAACAGGACATGAGGCAACAGGGCGCAAGCCGTCACCGTGTCCCGCTCCAGCGGCCATGTCCAGTACACCGCCACCGTCACCGTGTGAAACCGATCCGTCCGCCAGAGGTGAACCTGTCCGCCCGGGACGGCGGTCGTCTCAAACACCTCGCTCAATGACGTCCCTCCTCGCAGATCCCTTCGCAAGTCCTGCTTCCACTGTATTCCCATCTTCACCAAAAATAAAGCTCTCCTTCAGGAGAGCCTCCATCTTTATCCTCTGTCCTGTGATATCCTTTCATGAGTCCTCGGGGTTACTTCATCAGTCCTCCGATTTTCGCCAGGTACCGAATCTGGCTGAGATCTTTGATCAAATACGCGACCCGACCCGAGGTCTTATAGTTCTTTCCGACCTTGCCGACGGCGTCGCGCCCGCCGAGCGAAGCGACGGTGCCGAGGATCTTCGGCGTAAACGACGTCTTTGCCTGGCCCTTCAACTCCGCGCAGAGATTGCGAGCCACACAGGTGCCCATCTGGATGGCCAACTGCGCCGTGGGCGGGTACGGTCTGCCCTGCTCATTGAGGACAAAGCAGCAATCCCCGGCCATGTAGACATCCTCGTGTCCCGCCGCCTGCAGATACTCGTTCACCTTGGCCCGACCGCGCGGCTCGGTCTCGAACCCGGCGTCCACGACGATCTGGTTGCCCCGCACTCCGCCGGTCCAGATGATCGTCTTGGCGCGGATGATCTCCCCGCTTTTTAAATGAACGGCCTCGGGTTCCACCTGCACAATGGGCGAACCCACCTTGAAAATCACGCCTTTGGCCCGGAGGACCTCTTCGGCCTTCGCCGCAAGGTCGTCATCAAACCCGGGAAGGATCGACGTCATGGCCTCCACATTGTACAGCTTCACCTGATCCCGGGGAATGTTACTTTCTTCACATAGTCGGGGAAGCCAATTCGCGATCTCGCCCACCAGTTCAATTCCCGTCAGCCCGGCGCCGCCCACCACGAAAGTCAGATACTCCGGCCGGGGATCATACGGGTATTCCGCAAAACACCGTTCGATGTGCGTGCGGATCAACCGCGCTTCGTCCACGGACTTGAGCGTCATGGAGTGTTCCTTCATTCCCGGGATGCCGAAATACTCTGTTTCACTGCCGAGGGCCACCACCAAGTAATCATACTGCAACTCCCCGCCCTGAAGCATCACGGTTTTTGCCTGGAGATCGATCTTGGTCACGACGTCCCGCACAAACCGAACATGCTTGCCGGACAACAACCTGGCCAAAGGAATCCGGACTTCGGTGTCCCGCTTGGCCGCCGCCGCGGGTTCGTACAATTGGGTCACCAGTTGATGATAATCGTACTTATTCACCAAGGTGATCTCGACTTCCTGGACAGTGGTTTCCTTGGCCAATCCCAAGGCGGTCACCACTCCCGCGTATCCCGCTCCCAAAATCACCACGCGTTTGTTCACCGGAACCCCCCACACTTTGTGTGTTATTTCACAAACCCGTCACAATCTCATCATAGATCCCTTTCGGAAGACTGTCAAGAGGAACGCCGGGACCAAAGGTTGTGAAAAAGCCCCTGACAAACGATCAGCATGGCGGTGACCACCGCTCCCCCCGCCAGTCCGGTCTCACCCGGATACAGCCAAACCGGCCCGTGCCAGACGACCAGAGGCCCTACGTTGCTCATGCCGTCCACGCCGAACAGCGGCCCCTGAAACACCCGCCACATCCAGTGAAATCCCACGGCCCAACCGAGAGACTCCGCCCGTTCCCGGGACTGGGCCAAGAGCATTCCCAGCAAAAACGTATTGCATACAAACAGGGGCCGGGGACTCTCCATGGCCCCATACAGAGCGTAGAGCAGCGAAGTCCCCACCACAGCAGTACGAAGATCAAACCGGTTGCGGATTGCAGACAAGAGATATCCGCGAAAAACGAGTTCCTCCCACAATGCGAAGACAAGACACACGAAGATTCCGCGAATCGGAGAGGCTCCGGCAAACCCCCGGGGCCAGCTCAGCCAGCCGACCATCCACAGAATCGATACGCTGAGTGCCACGCCCGCCGCTCCCCACAGTGCGCCGCCGGCCATCCACCGGCCGAATCCCGTCATTCGCAACCCCATCTCCAGGGGCGAACGGCGCTCAAAAAACCGGTAAAACAGCGGTGCCACCGCGATGCCGGTCACCGCGACCGGCCACCGGCCTCCGGTTCCCCCGCCGGGCGCGGCCGTCGTCCCTGAATCGGTCAACACCTCCGTTCCAAGCCCGAGAATCACCACCGCCGCCACATACAGGGCCATCTGCGCCCACAGCGGCCATCGCCCGACCTTGGGCCTCACCTCCGCCATGCGCACCCCTCCATCCGCGCCCACATCCCTGTCCTCATCCTATGTGCGGTGCCGAGCACAAAGACCTTTTTCGCCGGCCTGTCTGCCGCAGGCGGACCTTACCGCATATATATGGATGAAAGACAGGTTAAAAAAGGAGGAAGATGCCATGCTTGTCTGCCTCGATCCCGGGCACGGCGGTTCCGACCCCGGGGCGACCTTCGGAACTCTTTATGAAAAAACGCTCACCCTGTCGTTGGCTCTGGCCCTGGGGCGACGACTGACCGACAGTTATGCGGTGAACGTGATGTATACCCGGCAGGACGACCGGTTCGTCGCGTTATCCGAAAGGGCGAGAATGGCCAATGACGCCAGGGCAAATTTTTTTCTGTCGATTCACATCAACGCCGGTGGAGGCGAAGGATATGAGGATTACGTCTATCCTGGAACCGAACCCACCCGCACCGGCCGAATCCGGGATATTCTTCACGATTACATCGTGCATTTTCTGCAAAAGCTCGGGGTGGACGATCGCGGCAAAAAAGAGGCCGATTTTGCCGTGCTGCGGGAAACCGCCATGGACGCAGCCCTGCTGGAGGTTTTGTTCATCGACAGCGCCAAGGATCGGGCTCTCCTGGTCTCCGCGGAATTCCAGGACCAATTCGCGGCCGCTGCCGCCGCGGGTTTGGCGGATGCGCTGCGGCTTCCCTTGAAAGGAGGAACGCCCCCGACGCCCGCGCCCACTGCTCCGCCGCCGACGTCCTCTCCAGGTCCTGGGGTGCTTTACCGTGTTCAGGTGGGGGCCTTTCACGACCGACAGCGGGCCGACGCTCTGGCGGCAGAACTTCGGCAGAAGGGATACCCGGCTATTGTCTTACCGGCATCAGATGGAGGGCATTAGGATCAATGGACAGCCATACCGGGTCTCCCTGGGCATAGCTCATCCCCTCCCAGTCCCGGTACGGTACAAAGATCGTCATGAGAAGCGGAAACGCGTCGACCTCCACCGCCACACCCCTGGGGTGCATCCGGACCTGAGTCACCGAACCGGCAAACCGATTGGGGGAAGCCACCGCTTCCCCGCCCCCCCTCGGCCATACCCACAGGGCAGCCTCAGGAATGTATACCCAGACATCCTCCCATTCCCGGTACAGCCACCGGGACCAGACGGTGAGATCCGCAGAGCCCTCGCCCGGGTACACCCGCACCAGGATCCAGGCATGACTCCTTTTGACCACCTGTCCGCGAATGACAAAACCGCCGCCGGTCACCGCAGCCACTTCGGGCGACGAGGGGCGACGGAGCAATTCGGATACCGTACCCTCTTGCACAAGACGTCCTTTCCAGAGTACCGCGATCCGATCCGACCACCGGATCGCTTCTCTCATATCCGAGGTGGCCACCACCGTGGTGACCCCGGTCTGCCGAAGCCACTGCCGGACGTATTCCCGCCATTCTTCAACGTGTTCCTCGGGCATCCCCGCCGTCGGCTCATCGATCAAGAGGACCTCAGGCCGGCGAGCCAGGGCCCTGAGAAGTTCCACCCGCCTCCGATCAAAAGCGGTCAGTTGCCGTGGAAAAAAGGAAGAAAACTCCTGAAATCCGGCCAAAGAAAGCCATCGCTTGGCGCGCCGGGGATGCCCCACGACAAACGACATGTTGCCCAGCACAGTCATGTGGGGAAAAAGTGCTTCTTTCTCGAAAAGAACGGAGATGTTCCGTTGTTCCACAGGCAGTCCGGCCACCGAACGTCCTCCGACGCGAATCTCCCCGGACAGCGGACGGTGGAAACCCGCCAATGTTTCCAGAAAAAGGGTTTTGCCGGAACCCGCGGGCCCCGTCAGAACGCCGATGTCCCCCCGCCCCAGGGACCATCCCGGGATGCGCAAACAAAACCCCGGCTCGCGTTCCACAGTGAGATGTTCAATCTCCAGACTCAAACGCGAAACCTCCCCAGCCGGCGTCCGACCCACAGCCGAATGCCGGAAACCATTCCCCAGCAAAGGAGGCTGAGTGCCGTGGCCATCACGGCCAATACCGTTGCCTCAGCCGCCATTCCGCCGAAAAACCACCGGTAAATCGCGGTACCCACTGTGGCCGGCTGGGGAGCAAAAAACGCCAATACGGCAAATTCACCGAAAGACCGACCGAAGACCACAGCCACCCCGCCCAGCAGGGAATCGGCCGCAAGGGGCAGGGTCACCCTCCAAAAGGTCTTGATCGCCCCGGCACCGAGGGTTCGAGAGGCCCGTTCGACATATGTATCCACTCCGTCAAATCCCCGGCGGGCTTCTTCGACCGCCACCGGAAGGCTGACAAACACCATGGCCGCAATAACGGCGCCTTCACCGGGCCACGGCGGTCCGCCGTGCACCGTCCCACCGTAGGCCAGCACCAAGGCGAGTCCCACCGCCGCCTGGGGGATGTGATCGGGAATCCGTAGCAAAAGACGCACCCAGTTTCGCCCGGGCATCGGGTGCCGGCTCAGGCGATACCCGACCGTGGCGCCCAACCCCATGCTCACCGCGGTGGCGACCAAGGCGGCTGCCGCTGTTCGCAGTACAATACCGAGCGTCTCCCCGGAGACCGTTCCCACCGTCCATGATAAGCCGAGCACGAACAACGGCAACATCACGAACACCACCGCCACCGTGGCGGCTGCGGTCGCCACAGCCCTCATCCGTCCCACCCCGAGCCATTTCTGCCCTTAAAGGTAACGGACCGGGCCGCTGGCGTCAACGCCCGCACCGGCCGGCACCGGCAGACCGCCGGGCCGCCGCCGGGGAACCCTCGTCCGTTAGGGTTGGGACGCATACAGCGGGGGCGGAAGGTGAAGTTTGGGGGAAGACAGGGGAGACACTGTGCGCAGATAGGCCGATTCGTCACAGGTGGCGAATTTCGGGCAATTGACACAGTCCTTCCATACTTTGTGAGGTAGCATCTGTTTTTCCACGGCGTGAAAACCGCGCTTTTCAAAGAAACGGCGCTGATAGGTGAGAGCAAGAACCTGCGGAATACCGAGCTGCCCGGCCTCGTCGACCAAGCGTTCCACCAATTGTGCGCCGATTCCCCGCCCCTGGGCGCCGGGTGCCACGGCGAGAGAGCGGATTTCAGCCAGGTCTTCCCACAAAATATGCAGCCCGGCCACACCGACGAGCCGGTCCGCTTCCACCGCCACAGTGAAACATTGCAGAGATTCATACAAAGATAAGCGGGAACGCGGAAGAAGCAGCCCCTCCCGCGCATAATGCTCAATCAGGGCGTACATCGCTTCCACGTCCTGCACCACGGCTTTTCTCAACTCCATGCACAACTCCCCCATCCGGCGGGCTCATCAGCGTGAAGAATAAATATTCGATGATGGTGATAAATATACACCTCGACGACGGTCCTGTCTACTGCGACTTTCTCAGCCCGCAAAGATGGGGGAGTTTTTCACCAAGTCCAGGGTTTCCCGTACCCGGTCGGCGACCCCGGCGGGGGAGCTCCCCACCCGGCTCCATAGCCTCCCCCGTATCCTCCTCCCCCATACCCACCGCCGTAGCCGCCACCGTATCCGCTGTGCGGAGGCGCGCCGGGCCCGTACGGCGGCCCCCCGGGTCCGGGTTGGGATAAGAGAAGGGGTGTGAGGGCCAGAAGTGCGGCAAACGGAATGAACAAGAGAAACGGGTTGACCCGGCGCAGCGGATCCAAGTGATCCTTTTTCTCAACGACGACCGCTTCGAGGACCTGTACATACACACCGTTCTCAATGACGTCTACCAGGGTACCGCGATACACGGCCGTGCGCGTTCTGACCTCGACCCACCGGCCTTTCCACCGGCGAAACCATTGCCAATGAACGGGAAACGGGATGCGCGGCGCTTGCGGAGATGCTGGTTCCGCCGCCTCGCCCATGAGCGATCCCTCCTTTGCCTTCTTTACAGCATATGGCCATTCGCCCTTCGATGCCTTAGGCAAGGGCGGAAAGGCCGGCTCCGCTTTTTGCCGGAGCCGGCCTCTCTCGACACCCCATGCAACTTGAACATTCGGGAATGCGCTTTATTGCACCACGTATTTCTCCGCGTCGAGTATGCGACCGGCGATCCGCCGCTTCAGTGCCACCAGGTTCACGGGATTGCGGCGGCTCAGCTTCCGCAGGCCGGCGAGCATCATGGCCAGGTTCTGGCCGTCCTCCACCGCCGCCAACACAGACTTCGCCGTCGACTCCAGACGGTCGAACCCTTCGTGGACTTGGCAGCGCGCCATGTCCGCCATGAGCCCGGCTTTCTCCTCCCCCTGCGCCCGGGCGAACTTGACCGCCCGGAGCGCCGCGCTCTCCATGGCAAAAATATCGATGACCAAGTCGGCCAGATCGCTGAGCACTTCCTGCTGTTCCTCAAGCCCCGTCTGATATTTTTGTACGGCTGTTCCGGCCGCCAAGAGGAAGATCTTTTTGGCCTGTTCAATCAGTTGGAGTTCGGTTCCCAAGAACCGGCCGTCCACCGGCGATTCCCCTCCCCCGGAGATCAGCTCGCCCTGAAGCTCTTGGGCCTTCTGCAGCAAGGGCAGGTCACCCTTGAGAACTTTGCGCATGAGCATACCGGGGATCAGCATCCGATTGATCTCGTTCGTCCCCTCAAAAATGCGATTGATCCGCGAATCCCGGTAGATTCGTTCGGCGCCGTACTCCGAGATGAAGCCGTAACCGCCGTGAATCTGCACGTTCTCGTCCGCCACATAATCCAGCACTTCGGATCCGAACACTTTGTTAATGGAACACTCCAGAGCGTATTCCCCGATGGCGGCCGCCGCCCGCATGCCGACCTCATCACGGGTCAGGTCGAAATCCTGCAATTGCCGGTCGAACAAGCCGACCGTCCGGTAGATCACCGACTCCGCGGCAAAAGTTCTCACCGCCATGGTGGCCAGCTTGTTTTGAACCAGGGGAAACTCGGCGATCGGTTTTCCGAATTGGGTGCGCTCCTTGGTATACTTGGCCGCCATGGCCAAAGCCATCTTGGAAGAGCCGACACACCCGGCCGCCAGCTTGTACCTGCCGATGTTCAAGATGTTGAAGGCAATAAGGTGGCCCTTGCCGATCTCTCCAAGCACATTCCCGACGGGAACGGGCACATCCTCCAGGATCAACTGTCGCGTCGACGATCCCTTGATGCCCATCTTCTTTTCCTCGGGACCGGTGGACACCCCCGGAAATCCCCGTTCCACGATGAACGCGGTGAATTTTTCGCCGTCCACCTTGGCATAGACGATAAAGAGATCGGCAAACCCGGCATTGGTGATGAACTGCTTTGTCCCGTTGAGAAGATAATGTGTGCCTTCGGCATTGAGCACCGCCGTGGTTTTTGCGCCCAGCGCATCGGATCCCGAGGTGGGCTCGGTGAGCGCATAGGCGGAAATCCATTCCCCGGTCGCCAACTTCGGAAGATATTTTTCTTTCTGGTTCTTATTCCCAAAATACACGATGGGCAAGGTGCCAATGCCCACGTGAGCCCCGTGGGAAAGGGCGAAGGCCCCGCCGTAGGTGACATATTCGGTAATCAGGGTCGAGCTGATCTTATCCAGTCCGAGCCCCCCGTATGCCTCGGGGACGTCGGCCCCCAGCAGCCCCAACTCCCCGGCCTTTTTCAACAGACCCACGGTGACATCAAAATTCTGGGCTTCGATTTCAGCGTCCCGGGGCGCCACTTCCCCCACACAAAAATCATAGGTGGTCTTGGCGATCATCCGGTGTTCTTCGGTGAAATCCTCGGGGGTAAACACTGTCTCGGAATCGACGGGACCCACCAAAAAACTGCCGCCCTTGACTTTCTCCTGTACTGCCATTGTTCGCGCTCCTCTCTCCCAAAGTGAATGATCACTTCCTCATGGCCGCGACTCCGCGCTTGGCCCCCTCCGCCGGAGACCCCCTCCGGCGACAAACCCGACGGGTCACGGCCGCTCGAAGACGCCGGCCGCCCCCATGCCCCCACCGATGCACATGGTGACGACCCCGTACCGGCTGCCCCGCCGGCGCATCTCGTTCATCAGAGACACGGTGAGCTTGGCCCCGGTGCAACCCAAGGGATGCCCCAATGCTATGGCCCCTCCGTTGACATTGGTCTTTTCCGGGTCCATGTCGAGCCGGCGCATCACCGCCAAGGATTGGGCGGCAAAAGCCTCGTTCAGTTCGAACAGGTCGATGTCGCCGAGGGACAGCCCGGCCCGTTTCAACGCTTTTGGCACCGCCTCCACCGGCCCGATGCCCATGATGTCCGGGTCGACGCCCGCCACGGCGAAACCGCGAAAAATCAGTCGGGGTTCAATGCCCAGCTCCACCGCCCGCTGGGCGGACATCACCACCACAGCCGCGGCCCCGTCGCTGGTTTGGGATGAATTTCCGGCGGTCACCGTCCCGTCCCGGGCAAAGGCCGGCCGAAGACCTGCCAAAGCTTCCAAGGAAGTGTCCCGGCGCACGCCTTCGTCCTCAGCGAACTCAAACTTGGTCTCTGCCACGTTCCCCTCGTCGGTCACCTCGGTCCGGATGACGGGCACCGGCACGATCTCGTCCCGGAACGCTCCGGCATCAATCGCCCGGGCCGCCCGCTGATGGCTGCGCAGGGCAAAGGCGTCCTGGTCTTCCCGACTCACCCGGAACCGCCTGGCCACCTGCTCGGCCGTCAATCCCATCGAGAGATACACTTCCGGAAAATGCTCCGCCAGATACGGATTGGGCCGTACCGTGTGACCCGTCATCGGCACCAGGCTCATGCTTTCCACGCCGCCGGCGACAATCACATCGGCAAACCCGGCCATGATCCGTTCCGCAGCCATGGCGATGGTCTGCAGCCCCGAGGAACAAAAACGATTGACGGTCACTCCCGGCACCGAGGTGGGCAGTCCCGCCCGCAGGGCCACGATTCGCCCGAGGTTCATCCCCTGTTCCGCTTCGGGAATCGCACAACCGATGATGACATCCTCGACCTCTTCTTTGTCCAACTGAGGCACCCGGCGAAGCGCCTCGGCCACCACCAGCCCCCCCAGATCTTCGGGCCGGGTGTGGCGAAGACTGCCCTTCGGCGCTTTGCCCACCGGGGTGCGCACCCCGGATACGATCACTGCTTCGCGCATCGCTCTCCCTCTCTTCATTGGTGGTGATCCCGATTCCATGTCCCCGCGACCGTCCCCGCCGCATGTCCGTTGCCGGCACATGCCTTCACCGGGGAATCCTTGCGACGGGGAAAGGCGCCCGGCGACGGACGATCTAGTTCCGCAGGGGTTTATTGTGTTTGAGCATATGGGCCATACGTTCCTGGGTCTTCGGTTCCCCCGCCAACGACAGAAACGCCTCGCGCTCCAGGTCCAGGAGGTACTGCTCCGACACGGCGGTCCCCGCAGGCACGTTTCCGCCGGCCAGGACCCAGGCCAGTTTCCTGGCGATTTTTTCGTCGTGTTCGCTGATATAGCCAGCCATTCTCATGATGTAGGCCCCCACGGCCATGGCGGCGTAGCCCGCTTCGCCGACCACGGGGATCTTTTTCGGCGCCGGCGGTCGATATCCCGCGTCGGCCAGTTGAAGGACTGTCCGTTTGGCGTCGTACAGGAGAGTATCGGCGTTCACCGACAAGCGGTCGACGATCCGGAGGTACCCCATTTCCCCGGCCTCGGCCGCGCTGGTGCTCACCTTGGCCATGGCGATCGTCTCAAAGGCACGATTCACCAGAGGCTGAAGATCCACACCGCTGTTTTCCGGAATCCCTTCGATGTTTCGGATCAGCATTTCTTTCGTACCGCCGCCTCCGGGAATGACGCCGACCCCCGCTTCCACCAGGCCCATGTATGTCTCCGCGGAGGCATGAACCCGGGATGCCGCGAAACACACTTCGGCCCCGCCGCCCAGGGTCATGGCATAGGGCGCCGCAACCACCGGTTTGTCCAAATACTTCAACCGCATGTTGGCCTGCTGGAACTCCCGAACCGAACGCTCGATCTCATCCCAGGCCTCCTGTTGGGCAGCCATCAGGATGAGGAACAGATTGGCCCCCACGCAGAAATTCCGGGATTGGTTCCCGACGACCAGGCCCCGCCAGTTTTTCGAGACTTCGTCGGCCGCTTTGAACATCATTTCCACCACATCAGGGCCGATCGCGTGATGAGGCGATTGGAAAGCGAGACAGGCGACACCGTCCCCGAGATCGTAGAGGGCCGCGCCGCTGTTTTCCATCACCACTTTGTTCTGTTCGCGGAGCGCCCGAAGGGAGATGTACTCCTCGGGCTCTTCGGTGTAGCGGATCTCCCCGCTCGTCGTGAATCGACCGGTGCGGCCCGGCTCCCGATGGTACCACCTGTCATAGCCCCGGGACAGAAGCTCTTCCACCAGCGGCGCGATTGTCTCCCCTTCGTTGCGCATCCTCTGAACCGTTTCGGGCACACCGAGGAGATCCCACAACTCAAACGGGCCCATCTCCCAATTGAATCCCCATCTCATCGCCTGATCCACCGCCGCGATGTCGTCGGCGATCTCGGGGATTTTGGCGGCGGCGTACAGCAGGGTCTTTTTCGTCACTTTCCAAGCCAACGCCGAGGCCCGGTCCCGGCCGAACAGCAGGGCCCGCACTTTCTGCGCCGGAGAAGAGGCGTATTTCGCCTGGGCGAGGGATGGATACTCGACCTTCTGTCTTGGACGGTATTCCAAGGTCGCCGGATCCAGAACGAGAATTTCCCGGCCGCCGTCCGTCTTGACCCGTTTGTAAATGCCCCGGCCCGCCTTCTCCCCGATCCATCCCCGCTTCATCATTTCCGTGATGAACGAGGGCACTTCAAAGGCGGCCCGTTCCTCCGGAGAAGACACATTCTCCCGGACGTTGTTCGCAACATGGACGAACGTATCGATCCCCACAATGTCCAGGGTGCGGAAAACCGCGCTTTTCGGCCGGCCCATGGCCGGTCCGAACACGGCGTCCACCTCTTCCACCGTGTACCCGTCCTCCAACATCGCCTGAACGGTCGCCAGGAGGCCGTACGTTCCGATCCGGTTCGCGATAAAATTCGGCGTGTCTTTGGCCACCACGACGCCTTTCCCCAACACCCGGGCAGCAAAGCGAGCCATCTCGTCCACCACCTCCGGGCGGGTTTTCGCCGTCGGGATGATTTCCAACAGTTTCATGTAGCGCGGCGGATTGAAAAAATGGGTGCCCAAAAAGTGAGCCTGAAACTCTTCGGACCGGCCCTCGGCCATCTGGGCGATGGACACCCCGGACGTGTTGGAACTGACGATGGTCCCCGGACGCCGGTGGGCCTCGACGCGTTCAAGCAAGGCCCGTTTGGCCTCGAGATTCTCCACAATCACTTCGATGATCCAGTGGCAGTCCGCGATCCGGCCCAAATGATCCTCAAAATTGCCGATACGGATCCGCTCGGCCGCCTTTCGCGTGTAAAAAGCGGCCGGTTTGGCCGTGAGCGCCCGGTCCAGCCCTCCTCTGACGATGCGCAGCCGTACCTCCGGATCATTCAGAGTCAGTCCCTTGGCCTTTTCCGCCTCGGTGAGGGACGGGGGAACCATGTCGAGCAGCTCGACCTCAAGGCCCACCCCTGCCAAATGGGCCGCAATCGCCGCCCCCATCACCCCCGACCCCAGCACCGCAACCCGGTTGATCGTCGTGGTCATTCCACAGCCTCCTCCAAAATGCCTTGACGCGTTCTTCAACCGAACAGTCGGAAGATGCAACCGACACCTTCCGACCTCCGCCTTTTTTTTTTTTTTCAGTATAGCATAATTCGAGATCAAAACCGAATTTCCTTCTGTTTCTGCCGACAAGCACCCAAACCATGCAGGAGAAACCGGGCGGACGGCGTATGTATTACTGTAACGAAAACGTCAGAAATACACCGATCAGACGGGAGGGTATGACGATGGTTTCCAGTCCCGAGGAACGACGCCGGCTTATCCATGAGCGGTTCCCGGTTTGGCCCCGCCGCACCCTCGGTGCCCACATGCGGGACATGTGCCGCAGGTTTTCCGACCGGCCTTTCATCATGACGGCCGACCGGGTGTACAGCTACGGGGAGATCTGGGATCTGGCCAGGGACACGGCGAAAGCCCTCATCGCTTTGGGAGTCCGGCGGCGAGATCATGTGGCTTTGCTCATGGCGAACGAACCGGAATACGTGTTTCTGAAGTTGGCGGTGGCCATGGTCGGCGCGGTGGCGGTTCCATTGAACACCCTGCTGCGAGAAGAGGAATTGGATTACATGCTTCGTCAGTCGGACAGCCGGTGGCTGTTCATGCACTGGACGGCGGCGGGCATCGAACACGGTCCGGTTGTGGCTCGGATCCGGGAACGGATGGCGAAAGACGGCCCAAACCAACTGCAGCAGGTGATCTGCATCGGCAGGAACACGGGCGCCGCGGACGGGCCGTTTCTCGATTGGCGCGGGTTTCTGGCATTGTCCTCAGGGGTGGCCGACGCCGCCCTGGAAGAGCGGATGCGCCAATCGGAGTATCCGGATGAGGTGAGCGACATCATCTACACATCGGGGACCACGGGCCTTCCCAAAGGGGTTATGCTCACCCACGACATGTTTTTGCGCTGCGCTTTCAGCACCACCCTGAGCCGGGCGTTCGAAGACGGACGCCGCGTGTTCACGCCGCTGCCCTACTATCACGTGTTCGCGTACGTGGAGGGACTGTTGGCCATTTCCTTTGTGGGGGGAGCGATGATCTCCATGCCGCAATTTCACCCCCGCCAGGCCCTGGCCTTGATGGAAACCCACCGGGCCACCGATTTTCTCTGCGTGCCCTCCATGTTGGTGGCGATCCTCAACCATCCGGATCGCGGCCGGTTTGACCTCGGCGCCCTGCGCGCCCTGATGTGTGCCGCCGCACCGGCTCCGGTGCCCGTCTGGGAGCGGGCCGTCCGGGAGTTGGGCCTGGAGGAGATTTGCACAGGTTACGGGGGCACCGAAGCCGTAGCATCCACGGTACATACCGAGGTCGGCGATCCCATCGAGACCGTCGTCACCCGGGTGGGCCGGATCAAACCCGCGGGCTGCACCGGCCTTCCGGAATTCGGCGGCGCCAATGTTCAGTACAAAGTGGTGGATCCCTTCACCGGGGAGGATCTGCCCGAAGGCGCCATCGGAGAACTCACCGTCCGGGGAAACACCGTCACGCGCGGGTACTACAACAAACCCGCCGAAACCGCGGCGGCCATCGACAAAGACGGATGGTTCCGAACCGGCGATCTCGGCCGGATCGACGAGAACGGCTATATCCAATTTCTCGGGCGCAGCAAAGAAATGTACAAGGTGTCCGGAGAGAATGTCTCGCCAAAGGAAGTGGAAGACGTGATCTCCCGCCATCCCGCCGTCAATCAAGTGCATGTGGTCGGAGTGCCCGATCCCCTGACGACCGAGGCCGGGGCCGCCTTTATCGAACTGAAACCGGGCGCCTCCTGCACCCGAAGGGACATCGTATCCTGGTGCCAGAACCGGTTGGCCAAGTTCAAAATCCCCAGGCACGTGTGGTTTGTGGATCCGGGAAATTGGCCCATGACAGGAACCGGAAAGATCCAGAAATTCAAACTCCAGGAAATCGCCCGGGAACGCCTGGTCCAGCACACGTCCGCACGGGAAGGGCAGCCGGAATGAAACGCCGACCCGTCGCCGTCACCGGAATGGGCGCCGTCACACCGCTGGGTCTCGGTGTCCCGGCACTCTGGCGGGCCGTCATGGACCGCCGT
The DNA here is from genome assembly GCA_029960885.1 of Kyrpidia sp. Taxonomy (GTDB): domain Bacteria; phylum Bacillota; class Bacilli; order Kyrpidiales; family Kyrpidiaceae; genus Kyrpidia. The sequence goes on from JASBVV010000048.1 coordinate 38,328, forward strand.
TCCGCCGTGGGGCCCCCGGCGGATGCCCGGATTGCCCGGTTCGCCCCGGTGGTCGCCGAAATCCGTGATTTTTCACCTGTCGACCATTTGCCGAAAAAACTGGTCCGGGACACCGATCGCAACACCCAACTGGCTCTGGCGGCCGCCGCGGAAGCGCTGGCCGATGCCGGGTGGACGGCGGACCGAGCGGCGCCGCACCTGCGGGGAATCGATGGGGAACGAACGGGGATCGCCTGGGGAACGGCTTTTGGGGGTATTCCGAGTTACGAGGAGGAGGCCGCCCGGCTGGTAAAAAACCCGGAAAGCCGGGTCGGCCCCCGGGTGGTATCCAAGTCGATCCCCAACGCCGCCGCAGCCGCCATCGCCATGCGCTACGGAATTCGCGGCCCGGCGATGACCTACACCACCGCATGTGCGGCGTCCGCCAACGCGCTGGGGGAGGCGCTGCAATGGCTGTGGCTGGACGTGGTCGACCGGGTGGTGGCCGGCGGATCGGAAAGTCTGTTCACGCCCACAGCCTTGGGCGGTCTGCGGTCGGCGGGGGCGCTGGCCGTGGAAGGCCCGGAAGATCCCGAATCCTGGTGCCGGCCTTTTGACGTCGACCGAACCGGCATGGTCATGGGGGAAGGGGCGGCGGCGCTGGTTCTGGAACCCCTGGACCGGGCGGCGGCCCGGGGCGCCCGAGTCTATGCGGTGCTGATCGGCTACGGCGCTTCCAACGACGCCTACCACGAAACGGCCCCCCACCCGGAAGGCGAGGGGGCCGCGGCGGCCATGCGGCGGGCGCTGGTTTCCGCCGATCTGGGTCCCGGAGATATCGGCTATATCAATGCCCACGCCACATCCACCCCGGCCGGGGACCGGGCGGAATCTTTGGCATTGCGCCGGGTGTACGGCGAGCACCTCGACCGGATTCCGGTCAGCTCCACCAAAGGCGGCCTCGGCCATCTCCTGGGGGCCGCCGGGGCCGTGGAAAGCATCCTCTGTGTCAAGGCCCTGGAGACCGGGTGGATTCCCCCCACTCTCCACTGTCGCCACCCGGACCCCGACGCGCCCCCGGACCTCGTGCGGGACGGCCCGCGCCGGCAACGGGTGGAGGTAGCCATGAGCAACTCCTTTGGATTCGGCGGACAAAACGGGGTCCTGATCTGGGCCGACTCGCGCCTCATCGGCGGCTGAGAATCGAGAGCCGGGCCGCTCCGCCGGGCCCGGCTCCCTCAACCCTTTGCGGGTCACATGTTCCGCCGGTACTGTCCCCCCACTTCATACAAAGCTGAAGTGATCTGCCCGAGACTGCAATATTTCACCGTCTCCATCAGTTCGGCGAACAGATTCCCGCCTTCCGTCGCCACCCGCTGCAGACGGCGCAGCATCTCCGGCGCCCGCTCCCGGTTGCGTTCCTGAAACGCCTGGAGGTTCCGGATCTGCTCTTCCTTTTCTTCCTTGGTCGCCCGGGCCAACTCAACGGTGGTTCTGTCGGATTCGGACGGGCCGTTCGGATTGAGGAACGTGTTGACGCCGATGATCGGCAGCCTGCCGCTGTGTTTCAGTTGCTCGTAGTACAGCGACTCGTCCTGGATTTTCCCCCGCTGATATTGGGTCTCCATCGCCCCCAGAACCCCGCCCCGGTCATTGAGCCGCAGAAACTCTTGAAGCACCGCCTCTTCCACCAGTTCGGTCAATTCTTCAATGATAAACGACCCCTGAAGAGGGTTTTCGTTCTTCGCCAGGCCGAACTCCCGGTTGATGATCATCTGGATGGCCATGGCCCGCCGCACCGACTGTTCGGTGGGCGTGGTGATGGCCTCGTCATACGCGTTTGTGTGCAAAGAATTGCAATTGTCATAAATGGCGATCAGCGCCTGCAGCGTCGTCCGAATGTCGTTAAAATCGATTTCCATGGCGTGCAGGGACCGGCCGGAGGTCTGGATGTGGTACTTCAGCTTCTGACTGCGCTCGTTGCCCCCGTATTTGTACTTGATCGCCGTGGCCCAGATCCGCCGCGCCACCCGCCCGATGACGCTGTACTCGGGATCCATGCCGTTGCTGAAGAAAAAAGACAGGTTCGGCGCAAAGTCGTCGATGTGCATGCCCCGGGCCAGATAGTATTCCACATAGGTGAATGCGTTGGCCAGGGTGAACGCCAGTTGGGTGATGGGATTGGCCCCGGCTTCTGCGATGTGGTACCCGCTGATGCTCACCGAGTAATAATTGCGCACCTGGTTTTGGATGAAATACTCTTGAATGTCCCCCATCATCCGCAGAGCGAAATCGATGGAGAAAATGCACGTGTTCTGCCCTTGGTCCTCCTTGAGAATGTCCGCCTGCACCGTCCCCCGGACGGTGCGCAGGGTGCGCGCCTTGATCTCTTCATATTCCGAGGCCGACGGCTCCCGGCCGGTTTCCCGGGTGAACTTCTCCACCTGCTGGTCGATGGCGGTGTTCAAAAACATCGCGAGAATGATCGGCGCCGGCCCGTTGATCGTCATCGACACACTGGTGTTGGGCGCACACAGATCAAAGCCCCGATACAGTTTTTTCATGTCGTCCAGAGTACAGACGCTGACGCCGCTTTCCCCGACCTTTCCGTAAATGTCCGGCCGCCGGTCCGGGTCCCGGCCGTAGAGCGTCACGCTATCGAAGGCGGTGCTCAGGCGCTTGGCCGGATCATTTTGACTCAAATAATGGAACCGCCGGTTGGTGCGCTCCGGGGTGCCTTCCCCGGCGAATTGGCGGCGGGGCTCCTCCTCGGTGCGCTTCAGCGGAAACACCCCGGCGGTGTACGGAAACGATCCGGGAACATTTTCCATCAGGATCCAACGAAGAATCTCCCCGTAGTCCT
>JASBVV010000005.1 GCA_029960885.1 Kyrpidia sp.
CGCGCCGCCTGTGCCGTCGTTAAGGACGGGGGCGACGACCCGGATGCCACCCACGGCGCATGGATTTGGTCCACGGTGACTTGGCGGGAAGAACCGGGGATCGAGCTGGCCGGGGGCGAAGGCGTCGGTCGGGTGACGAAACCGGGCCTAGCCGTTCCGGTGGGCGAACCGGCCATTAACCCGGTGCCCCGGCGGATGATCCGTCAGGCGGTGGAGGAGGCGGCCGGGGCAGATCTTCTCAGGCGCAGAGGGATACAGGTGACCGTCTCGGTCCCCGGCGGCGAGGAGATCGCCAAAAAGACGATGAACGGCCGGTTGGGGATTGTGGGCGGAATTTCGATTCTCGGCACCACGGGGATCGTCAAACCGTTTTCTACGGCGGCATGGATGGCGAGTGTGGCCCAAGCGGTGAACGTCGCCACAGCCGCCGGATGCCGTCACTTGGTCCTGACCACCGGGGGGCGGAGCGAGAAAGTCGCGATGCGGGAATTGTCCCATTTGCCCGAGGAGGCCTTCATTGAAATGGGCGATTTTCTGGGCTATTCCTTGAAACAGTGCGCCCGCCGGGGCGTGGAGCGGGTGACGCTCTGCGGCATGATCGGAAAATTCTCGAAGGCCGCAGCCGGGCATATGCATTTGCACTCGAAAGGATCCGCAGTGGATCCCGGTTGGCTGGCCGACCTGGCCGCCCGGACCGGCGTACCGGGTGAGGTGGTCGAGGAACTGCGAGCGGCCAACACGGCCAAGCAGATCGGGGATCGATTGCGGGAATTGGGATACAAGGCGTTTTTTGCGCGATTGTGTGAAGAAATCTGCCGACAGGCGGCCCGGCACGTCGAGGAGGCGTTCATCGTGGAGATGATCCTCTGCGATATGGAAGGCCGGGTGGTGGGAAGGGGGGCCACGGGTGCATCCGGTGCGCGTGATCGGGATCGGGGCGGACGGCGCGGAGGGGTTGTCTCCGGCGGTACGCCGATGGATTGACGAGGCCGACCTGCTGGTGGGGGGGAGGCGCCATCTGGATTTTTTTCCGGAGTATTCCGGGGAGGTCCTGGCGGTTCAGGAGGGGCTGGCGAAGGCGGTGGAGCGCATCGATGTCGCCCGGCGGGAAGGGCGCCGGGTGGTGGTGTTGGCTTCGGGCGATCCGAATTTTTTTGGCATCGGCGGGTATCTGGCCAAGAAGATCGGCCCGGAGCACGTGGAGATTCATCCTTATGTGTCGTCGGTGCAACTGGCGTTCGCACGGATGAAAGAGGCGTGGCAAGATGTCTTTTTCGCCTCGGTCCACGGGCGGAGTTTGGATCCGGTGCCCGGGTGGGTGCGCACCCATCCCAAGGTGGCGCTGCTCACCGCGGATGGAAGCACGCCGGCACAGATCGCCGGGAAGCTGCTCGAGGCCGGATTGCGGGATGTGGATGTTTTCATCGGAGAGAACCTCGGAGGGGACGGAGAGCAGGCGGGCTGGTATGATGTGGAGGACGTGGCGGGCCGGGAGTTTGCTCCTTTGAATGTGGTGGTGCTGCGCCGGCGCGATGCCGTGGCGGAATCCGGTGCCGGATCCGAATCCGCCGGGCAGCCGGAATTGCCTTGGTGGCCGCTGGGGATCGACGACGAAGCCTTTTTCCAGCGCAAGCCCAAGCGAGGATTGATTACCAAACAGGAGGTCAGGGCCGTCAGCCTGGCCAAGTTGCAGATTCGCCCCGGGGCGGTGGTCTGGGATATCGGCGCCTGCACGGGATCGGTGGGGATTGAGGCGGCGGGGCTGGCGCCCGGAGTCCGGGTCTACGCCATCGAGAAAAATGAGGAGGATTGCGAGAACCTGCGGCGCAATGTGGAGAAGTTCGGCCGGCCGGTCACCTGGGTCCACGGTGTCGCACCGGACGGGCTGGATGCGTTTCCCGATCCCGACGCGGTGTTCGTGGGCGGGACCGCCGGGCGGATGGATGAACTTTTGGACGTTTGCGTGAATCGTCTTCGCCCGGAGGGGCGGATCGTGGTGAATGCCGCCACCATCGAAAATCTCTATCAGGCGGTGGAGGGGTTGCGGAGCCGGGGCATGGCGGTGGATGTGACCTTGATCCAAGTGGCGCGCAGCCGCGCTATCAAAGATCTCACCCGGTTCGAATCCTTCGATCCGGTGTATATCGTCACCGCCCGGCGGGCGGAGGAGGGCGGGGATAGCGATGAGTGAACACTTGGGAAAATTGTATGCCCTGGGGGTGGGGCCGGGGGATCCCGACCTGCTCACCCTGCGGGCGCATCGGATTTTGCGCGAAGTGCCGGTTTTGGCCTACCCGAAAAAAATGCGCTCAGGGGACAGTTATGCCCTCTCCATTGTCGAGGGTCTGCTGCCCGAGCCCGGCCCGGAGCGGCTGGGCTTGGTCTTTCCGATGACCCGGGATCCCGAGAAGCTGCAGCGGCAGTGGGAGGAAACGGCGGCCCAAGTGTGGGAGCGTCTGTCCGCCGGCCGGGATGTGGCGTTTATTACCGAAGGGCACCCGTATCTGTACAGCACGGCGATTCACTTGGTGCGCCTCCTTCGGCAACTGCACCCCGGGGTGGAAGTGGAGATCGTTCCCGGGGTGTCTTCTCCCGGCGGTGCGGCGGCCAGGCTGGACATTGCCCTGGCGGACGGGGATGAGACGGTGGGCCTGATTCCCGCCGTGGCGGACCGTGACGCCATGCGCCGGGTTCTGGCCTCCCACGACACCACGGTGTTTCTCAAGGTGGCCAAGGTGATGGACATGATGATTGATTTGTTGGAAGAAATGGGACTGACTGATCGTGCGGCGGTGGTGACCAAGTGCGGGGCGCCGGATGAAGAGATTTTCCGCGATGTCCGGTCGTTGCGGGGCCGGGATCTGGAATATCTGACTCTGATGATCGTGCAAAAGGGGGGCCGGCGGTGAGCGGGGCGCCGGTGGGAAAGGTGTACTTTATCGGCGCGGGCCCGGGGGACCCGGAGCTGATCACCGTCAAAGGCAGGCGGCTGATCGAGGAGGCGGACCTCATCCTCTACACCGACTCCCTGGTGAACCCCGAGGTGCTCCGAGGGGTGAAACCCGGCGCGCGAATCGAAAAAAGCGCGGGGATGACCCTGGAGGAGATCCTGGAGATGATGATCGGGGCGGCCCGCCGGGGGGAGCGGGTGGCCCGGGTGCACACCGGGGATCCGGCGGTGTTTGGGGCGGTGATGGAGCAGGCGGCTGAGTTGGAGGCGGCCGGGGTGCCTTGGGAGATCGTCCCGGGGGTGTCGTCCGCCTTCGCCGCGGCGGCGGTGCTCGGGGCGGAGCTCACGGTGCCGGAGGTGACCCAGACGGTGATTTTAACCCGGGCGGAGGGCCGCACGCCGGTTCCCGACGGCGAAAAGCTGACGGCGCTGGCGAGACATCGCTGTTCTCTGGCGCTGTTTCTGTCGGCCGGACTGATCGACCGGGTCCAGGAGGCCCTGAAGGCGGCCGGATGGGGGCCGGAGGTGCCGGTGGCGGCGGTGTATAAGGCGACATGGCCCGATGAGGTCATCGTCCGGTCGACTCTGGGGCGGATTGCCGAGGATATGCGCGACGCGGGGATTCGCAGCCACGCCGTGATCCTCGCCGGGCCGGCCTTGGATCCCGGCCTGCGGCGACCCGGCGGTCCGAGGTCCAAATTGTACGATAAAACCTTTGCCCATCGGTACCGGCGGGCCGTGAAAGGGCCCGGGACGGCCGGAGGTGAAGAGCCGTGATGCCCTGGCCGGAGGTTTGCCGGACGTACGCGGTGGTGGCCATTACGAAACACGGCGTGGAGTTGGCCCGGCTGGTGTCGGCGGCCCTGGGGGATGCCGATCTGTATCTGAGTGAAAAATTCGCGGGAGATCCCGGGGGTCTGGAGAGGCTGCGGCGTGATCCGAACATTCCGGGGGCGGACCCCGAGACGGTTGATCCTCAGGCAGATCCGCCGGAGGCGATCGAGCCGCCGGGCGGAGGGACCCCGCTCCCGGTTTCCTCCGCCCCGGGTCGGGAAATCCCGTTTCCCGGCAGTGTGCGGGACCTCCTGCAGGAGGGATTTCATCGCTACGACGGATGGATCCTGTTTATCTCCCTGGGAGCTGTGGTCCGGATGATCGCCCCGGTAATCCGGGATAAGAAGAGCGACCCCGCCGTGGTGGTGGTGGACGACGCCGGGCGGTACGCGATCTCGGTGTTGTCCGGCCATCTGGGCGGGGCGAACGCGCTCACCGAGCAGGTGGCCGAGGTTCTCGGAGCCCAGGCGGTGATCACCACCGCGTCCGATGTGGGCAAGACGATTCCCGTGGATCTCCTGGGTCGCCGGTACGGCTGGGTCATCCCCGACGACCGCTATGTCACGCCGGTGTCGGCGGCGGTGGTCAACGAGGAGCCGGTACTGGTTCTCCAAGAGGCGGGCGAACGGTCGTGGTGGATGCGACCGACGCCACTCCCTCGCACCATCGAGGTGGTGTACAGCCGGGCGGATGCGGAGCGGGCGGCGGCGCGCAGAAAAGTCCGGGGCGCGGCGCCGTACGGGGCTCTTCTTCTCATCACCGACCGGCTTTGGTCCGAGGCGGACCTCCGAATCTTTGCACCGTACTGGGTGATTTATCGGCCGAAATCGTTGATCGTCGGCATCGGGTGCAATCGCGGGACCTCCCGGGAGGAAATCGAGCGGGTGGTGGAACAGACTCTGGCGACCCGGGGATTGGCCGTGGAGAGCGTGGCGGCGGTGGCGACCATCGATTTGAAAAAAAACGAGCCCGGTCTGGTGGATTTGTGCCGCGCCAGGCAATGGCCGCTGATCGCCTACACCCCCGGGGAACTGAACGGGATGCCCATGCGACACCGCTCGGAGACGGTGTATCGCTACACCGGGGCGTACGGAGTCAGCGAACCGGCGGCCATGCGGGCGGCGGGGGTGAGCGAGTTGGTGGTGGAGAAGATCATTTCGGGAAATGTGACGCTCTCGGTGGCCCGGAAGCCGTATGACGGCGACCGCACGAATGCAGGCGGAGGTGAGGGTCCGTGAGCACAGGCCATCCCAGGCTGGTCATTGCAGGGACCCAGTCCGGAGCGGGGAAGACGACGGTCACCGTGGGGCTTCTGGCCGCTCTCCGCAGACGAGGGATGACCGTTCAGGGGTTTAAAGTGGGTCCGGATTACATCGATCCCACGTTCCACCGGGCGGTGACCGGCCGGCCCGCCCGCAATTTGGACACCTGGATGGTGGGCGCCGACGCCGTGCGGGAGAGTTTTCAGCGCGGGGCGGCGGGGGCCGACCTCTCGGTGATTGAGGGGGTCATGGGTCTGTATGACGGCAAGGATCCCGAGAGCGACGCGGGGAGTACGGCCCAGGTGGCCCGGCTCCTGGAGGCGCCGGTGGTTCTCGTGTTGGATGTGCACAGCATGGCCCGGAGTGCGGCCGCGGTGGTGCTGGGGTTTCAACGGCTCGATCCCCGGGTGCGCATTGTGGGAGTTGTGGCGAACCGCGTCGGTTCCCCCGGCCACGGCGAGATCATCCGTGTGGCCGTGGAGCGGGAGTGTGGGATTCCCGTCCTCGGGGCGGTGCCGCGTCGGGGCGACCTGGCGGCCCCGGAACGCCATCTCGGCCTGATCCCCGCCTTGGAACGGGGTGAGCTCGGCCCTTGGTTCGAGCGGCTGGCGGATGTCATGGAGGAGTTCGTCGATCTTGATCGCCTGGTGGAGGCGGCCCGATCCGCTCCGGAACTCAAGCCGGCCGCCCCCGTCCTGTTCCCCGGGCCCGGCCTGGAGGCCCGGGTGAACCTGGCCGTGGCCTGGGATGCCGCCTTTCACTTTTATTATGCCGAGAACTTGGAACTGCTCGAACACCGGGGTGCCCGGCTGCTGTTTTTTTCTCCTCTGGCCGGGGAACGGGTTCCCGATGAGGCCGACGGCCTCTATATCGGCGGGGGATTCCCCGAAGAGTTCGCGCCGGTGTTGTCCGGACATCGGGAGGTGCTCGAAGGGATTCGGTTCCGCCGCGAACAGGGCCTGCCCATCTACGCCGAATGCGGGGGATTGATGTATCTCTCCCGGGAAATTGAGACGGCGGACGGGCGAAGGTACCCGATGGCGGGGTTGGTGCCGGCCCGGGTGCAGATGCAGCGAACCTTGGCGGAACTGGGATACCGGGAGGCCCGGGCGCAGCGGGATCATTTGCTGCTCGAGGCGGGCCGGGTCGCTCGGGGGCACGCCTTTCATTATTCTCGACTGGTGGACGTGGAAGAGCCGTACCCGTGGGCCTATCGGGTGTCCGGGCGCCGGGGAGAGGCGATGGAGGGGTACGCATCCGGGACGCTGCTGGCAGGCTATACCCATCTTCATTTTGGTTCGAATCCCTCCATGGTGGACCGGTGGCTGGCGGCCTGTGCCGAGTACCGCGCCCGGCGGACGGCGGCGTCGAAAACCGGGGGAGGGGGTGAACCCGGTGAGGGCTGAGGATGCCGCGGTGCTTCTCGTCGGGCACGGCAGCCGGGATGCGGAGGGAAACCGGGAGTTTGCCGAACTGGTGCGGCACCTTGCCCGGAGGTGGCCCGGCCGGCGGGTGGCCGGGGCCTTTTTGGAATTGGCGGAGCCGGGGATTTCCGACGTTCTGGAAACCCTGGCGGGGCAGGGGGTGCGGGAGGTGTGGGCGGTGCCCGTGATCCTGTTGCCCGCCCGGCACGTGCGGGACGAAATTCCCGAGATCTTGGCCCGGGCGGCCCGGCGGTGGGGCCTGCGGGTGCGGTACGGGCGGCCGTTGGGGCTTCACCCGGGAGTCGTGCAGGTGATGAAGGACCGATTGATGGAAATGGGCGGGGCCTCCGGAGAGACCACGGTGGTCCTGGTCGGCCGGGGCTCCAGCCGCACCGAAGCCAATGCCCAATTCTACCGGATTGCCCGCACGTTTTGGGAAGAGAGCGGAGTGGCCTGGGTGGAGCCCTGTTTTGTCGGGATCACGTACCCGGATGTGCCCACGGCGCTGCGGAGGGCGGGGGCCTTGGGAACGGATCGGGTGGTGGTGGTGCCTTACATGCTGTTTACAGGGGTTTTGATGAAACGGTTGGCCGAGTGGGTGGCCGACGTCCGGGGGGAACGAACGGGCGTGCGGTACGAGTTGGCGCGGTATTTGGCCGGGCATCCCCGGATCGAAGAGATCGTGGCCGAGCGCGTCGAAGAACTGGCAAAGCAAGCCAGCGAAGGAGGGGACGGCGATGGGGAAGATTTTCGTGATCGGGTTTGGACCCGGCAGTGAAGAGCACATGACCCTGCGGGCCAGGTGGGCCATCGAGCAAAGCGATCTGGTGGTCGGGTATAAAACGTACATCGATCTCGTGCGGGAGTTGATCGGCGATCGGGAGGTGGTGCGCACGGGGATGACCGAGGAGGTCACCCGGGCCCAGGCGGCGGTGGAGCTGGCCCGGGCCGGCCGCACCGTGGCGGTGGTCTCCAGCGGCGATGCCGGAATCTATGGAATGGCGGGCCTCGTTTATGAAGTGCTGATCGAACAGGGCTGGAAGCCGGGAGACGATCCCGGGGTGGAGGTGGTGCCCGGGGTGTCGGCCGTCAATGCCGTGGGCGCGCTGCTCGGTGCCCCGCTGATGCATGACTTTGCGTCGATCTCCTTGAGCGACCACCTGACACCCTGGGATGTGATCGCCAGGCGTATCGAAGCGGCGGCCGCGGCCGATTTTGTCGTCGCCCTTTACAACCCAAAGAGCGGGCGGCGAACTCAACAAATTGTGGAGACACAGAGAATCCTGCTGCGCCACCGGGCTCCGGAGACGCCGGTGGGGATCGTGAAAAGTGCGTACCGCGAGCGGCAGCAGGTGCATGTGACCACCCTGGCGGACATGTTGAACCATGAAATCGGGATGCTCACCACGGTGATCATCGGCAATTCGTCCACCCGCCTGTACGAAGGGCTGGTGGTGACGCCCCGCGGTTACCAGCGCAAATACACCCTGACGGGCGCCAATGAGCGCGGCCGTCTGGAGCCGATGCCCTGGGCGCTTCAGTCCGGCGCCGGCCGAGCGGGCGGGCCGGACCTGCCGTAGAACCCGAGAGGAAACGGGAACGAATTTTTCATTCCGGGGGGCGTGTGTTCGTGGCGTATAAATGGTCCGTGCGGGAAATTCCCGCTCCGTCCTACGAGTTGGCAAAACCGGTCCAGGACCGGCTCAATCGTTTGACCAAGCCGCCGGGGAGCTTGGGACGGCTGGAGAGTCTGGCGGTGGATTTGGCGGTGGCCACCGGGCGGGAGCGGCCCCGGGTCCGGCCGGCGGGGGTTCTGGTCATGGCCGCGGATCACGGCGTGGCCCGGTCCGGGGTCTCCGCCTATCCTCCGGAGGTAACCGCGCAAATGGTCCGCAATTTTCTCCGCGGGGGCGCGGCGATCAACGTGTTGTCCCGGCAGGCCGGGGCGGCGGTGTGGGTGGTGGACGTCGGCGTGGCGGTGGATGTCGATCCCGAAACCGGTGAGCCCGATCCCCCGGAGGTCGCCGGTTCGCCGGCGGTGTTCCGGGTGAAAAAGGTGCGACCGGGTACGGCGGATATGACCGAAGGACCGGCCATGTCCCGGGAGGAGGCGGAGAGGGCCCTGGAAGCCGGTTGGGAAGCGGCGACCGAGATGATCCAGGCGGGCATTCGCCTGGTGGCTTTGGGCGAAATGGGCATCGGGAACACCACCGCCAGCGCGGCGGTGGCGGCGGCCCTCACCGGATGGCCCGAGGGGGATTTGGTGGGACTGGGAACGGGGGTGGATCCCCTGCGCCGACAGCGAAAACTGCAGGCCGTGCGGCGCGCTTTGGCGCTGAACCGCCCGAATCCCGGAGATCCGGTGGATGTGCTGGCCAAGGTGGGAGGGCTGGAGATCGCCGCTCTGGCCGGGGCGACGTTGGCCTGTGCCTCCCGGCGGGTACCGGTGTTGATGGACGGCTATATCGCCACTGTCGGTGCCCTGGCGGCAGCTCACGTGGACGCCGCCGTCGTTCCTTATCTCTTTGCCTCCCATCGCTCGGTGGAGCCGGGGCACGGGCGAATCCTTCGCTGGTTGGGCCGGGAGCCGCTGTTCGATCTGGACATGCGGCTCGGAGAGGGCACCGGGGCCGTGTTGGCTCTGTCGATCATGGAGGCGGCCGTCCGCATTCTGGATGAGATGGCCACGTTTGACGAGGCGGGGGTTTCCGATGCCGAAGGCTGAGGGCGCCGGTGCGGCGTCTTTGGCCCGGTGCATCATGCTCCAGGGCACGGCGTCCAATGTCGGAAAGAGTTGGCTCTGCACCGGTTTTTGCCGGGTGCTGGCCCGGGACGGGTGGCGGGTGGCCCCGTTTAAATCGCAGAATATGGCCTTAAACAGCTACGTCACCATCGACGGCGGCGAGATCGGCCGGGCGCAAGGGATCCAGGCCGAAGCGGCCGGAGTGCCGGCCACGGTGGACATGAACCCGATTCTGTTGAAGCCAAAGGGGCCCATGGCGGCCCAGGTGATCCTCCGGGGGCGGCCGTGGATGGACGCCGGAGCCCGGGAATACCGGGAGCGGTTGATCCCTGCAGCCCTGGAAGTGGTGAAAGAATCCTTGAACCGACTGCGCCGGGAGGCCGACGTGGTGGTGATCGAAGGGGCGGGAAGCCCGGCGGAAATCAACCTCAAAGACCGGGATATCGCCAATATGCGCATTGCCGAGCTGGCTGAGGCACCGGTGCTGTTGGTCGGAGACATCGACCGGGGGGGCGTCTTCGCCTCTTTTGTCGGCACCTTGGAATTACTGGAACCACAAGAGCGGCGGAGGGTCCAAGGTTTCCTGATCAACAAATTTCGCGGCGATCCCTCCCTGCTCGATTCCGGCCTGCGATGGCTCGAAGACCGCACCGGGATTCCGGTGCTCGGGGTCATTCCTTGGATGGACTTATCCATCGACGGGGAGGACTCTCTGGCCATCCCCGGGGGTGCGGGGGACGGGCCGATTGAGATCGCCGTCATCCGATTGCCCCACGTGTCGAATTTCACCGATGTGGATCCGCTTCGGCTCGAACCGGATGTGCGGGTGCGCTGGGTGAGCCGGCCGGAGGCGCTCGGCCGTCCGGATGCCGTATTGCTTCCGGGGACGAAAAATACGGTGGACGATCTGACCTGGCTGCACCGGACGGGGCTCGGGGCGGCCCTCGCGGATTATGCCGCCCGGGGAGGGCGCGTGGTGGGCATCTGCGGGGGCTATCAAATGTTGGGACAACGGGTGATCGATCCTTCCGGGGTGGAGGGGGACGGACCGGCGGAGATCCCGGGGTTGGCATTGTTGCCCACGGAGACGGTGTTTTTTCCGGAGAAGCGAACCGTTCGGGCGGCCGGTACAGTGGCGCCCGATGCGTTTCCCGAGGAACTGCGGGGGGTGGCGGTGGAGGGGTACGAGATCCACATGGGCCAAACCGACTGTTCCGGGGAGGGCCGGCCGTTTCTCCTGCTCGGTGAAGCCGGGAGCGGCGATTGGCGCCGGGACGGCGCCGTTTCTCGGGATGGTCGAGTCTGGGGGACGTACCTGCACGGGATTTTTGACCGTCGAACTTTTCGCCGCCGCTGGCTGGACGTCCTGCGCCGGGAACATGGGTTGCCGCCCCTCGAGGGGACCGGCCGGGACATGTATGCAGTCCGGGAGGAGGCCTTTGAGCAGTTGGCGGATCTGTTGCGCGAACATGTGAACTGGCCTCGCATCCATGAACTGCTGGGGACCGGCGAAGGGAGAAAACCGGCGGGAATGTGAACGGCTTGGAGAACGCGACCCGCTGAAGGATGAGGCGGTCTGAGGCAGGAGGGACGGGGATGAACGTGGGGGTGGCGCGCACCCCGGTGCCGGAGATGGATCTGACAGTGTGCCTGGCGGACGGGTGCTGGTGGGTACAGTCCGGACGCCCCTGGGAGAGCCTTTCGTCGGCGGTGTACGGCGGCGGGCGGCGCAGCGGCATCCATGCGGCCGCCAACGTGACGGTGGAGGGGTCGTATCGCGGTGCCGATCCGGGCGCCGATCTCGCCCGGCGACTGGAAAAGGCCGGGGTTCCGCGCCTGGCAGTGGGGATGATGACGGCGGTGAATGTATCCCGCACCCGGTGGGCGGTGGACGACGGTCCGGGAGGACGGTGGTTCGCGGCGGTGACCGCCGGAACGAAGAACGCCCTGTGCGCCGGGGAAAAACCCGACTGGCTTTCGGAGGGTCCGGGAACGATCAACATGATCGCCATCTACGACGGTGAGTTGTCCGAGGAGGCGGCGGTCAACGCCGTGATCACCCTCACCGAGGCGAAGGCCAGGGCGCTGCGGGATCGCGGAATCATCTGCGCGGAATCCGGCCTCCCGGCAACCGGGACCGGCACCGACGCCGTGGCGGTGTTGTTCCGAAAGAGTGGGCGGCGGGCCGATTATGCGGGTCCGGGTTCTTCCGCAGGGTTCGTTCTGGCCCGGATGGTCCACGGGTTGCTCCACGAGATCTTGGAGCGGGATGAAGATCGAAACGATCGGCCTCCCTCCCTGAGCCTGGTGATCGGGGGGGCTCGAAGCGGAAAGAGTGAGTGGGCCGAGACATTGGCTGCGCGGTGGAGCCGGCGGCTCGGGATGGGCGTGACTTATGTGGCCACCGCCCGGGAGGAAGGGATGGAGGAACGCATTGATCGGCACCGACAGCGCCGTCCGGAAGCGTGGGCCACCCTCGAGGCGCCCGGAGAGACGTTACTGTCCCGGTTGCGGGAGCTCCCCGAAACGGCGGGCGTGGTCCTGATCGATTGTCTGAGCTTCTGGGTGGGGGAGTGGATGGCCCGGCGTCTCGCTGTTCGCACGTCTTCATGTCCCGGCGAGGACGCCCCTGAACCCGAACCCGAGTGGACCCCCGAAGAAGAAAAGGATCTTCTCGCGCGTGCGGCCGATGTCGCCGAGTGGTGCCGGCGTCACCCTCATCCCGTGGTCGCCGTGACCGGGGAGGCGGGGCTCGGCGTGGCGCCGGCCACGGCGGTGGGGTGCCTGTATCGGGACGCACTGGGACTGGCCAACCAGGTGTTTGCCCGGGCGTCGGACCAAGTGTACGGGCTGGTGGCAGGGATTCCCGTGGATGTGACGGCCTTGTCCGAGGTCACCGTCCCCGGCCGAAGGGGGGACATGGGGGTGTGGTGATCGCGACGTTGGCAGGGTTGGTTCTGGATGTCGTGTTCGGGGAACCGCCGACCCGGATTCATCCGGTGGTCGGACTGGGGCGGCTCATTGAGGGCGGTGAGCGGTGGTTGCGCCGGTTGTTTCGGGTGCCTCCGGCCCCCGACGAGCCGGGTGACGAAGCGCCGGAAGGCGGTTGTGTGCCAGCCCCGGGGCCGGTGTCGACGGGCCCGCCGCTCCCGGGTTCGCCGCCGGCTCCAGGGTCATCCCGCGGTCCGCAGATTCGGGAACGGACGGCGGGAATCCTGTTGGCGGCGGGGGTGGTGGGCCTGACCTACGCGGCGACGTGGACAAGCGTCTGTTTGGCCGGCAAAATTCATCCGGTGCTGGCCGAGGCGGTTTCCGCCCTCTGGGTCTGGACGGCGGTGGCGCCCCGAAGTTTGGCGGCGACGGCCCGCCGCGTATCCCGGGCCCTGGCGGCCGGAGACCTCCCGGCAGCCCGGAGAGCCGCGGGCCTGATGGTCAGCCGCGGTACCGATTCCCTGCCCGAAAGGGAGGTCATCCGGGCGGCGGTGGAGAGCGTGGCGGAGAATATCGTGGATGCCGTGGTTTCTCCTTTGTTGTATGCGGCCGTGGGCGGCGGCCCTGCGGCGATGGCGTACCGCGCGGCCAACACCCTGGATGCCATGGTGGGCTACCGCAATCCCCGGTATCGGGATTTCGGTTGGGGATCGGCCAAGTTCGACGACCTGCTGAACTGGATTCCCGCGCGGCTCGCAGGCTGGGCGCTGGTTGGGGCGGCGGCATTTCTCGGCCTGAATGCCGGGGAAGCGTGGCGGTCCATCCGCCGGGACGCTCACCGCCATCCGAGCCCAAACGGAGGGGTTCCCGAGGCGGCGGTGGCCGGAGCACTGGGGGTGCGTCTGGGTGGTTGGAACACCTACCATGGACGCCGATCGTTCCGGCCGTACCTGGGGCCCGGCGCACGTCCTCTCCAGGCGGGCGACATTGCCCGCACGGTGCAGCTCATGATCGTGGCGACGGGAGAAGCGGCCTGCTTGATCGGGGTCATCGGGGGTATCGGGCGGTGGTGGTAGCCGGAGTGTACCGCAGGATGGTCCGTGAGATGGCGGCGTTTGCGGTCGCCTTGCGCTTTTTGAGCCGGATTCCCGCCCCCGCCGCGCCCGCGGCGGGGGCGGATCCGCCGGACGACCTGATTCGCCGGAGCCTTCGGTGGTATCCCGCAGTGGGGGTGCTGCTGGGCGCTTTGCTGTGGGCGGCGGCCGAGCTTCTGATCCGGGCGCGGGTGCCGGTTTCAGGCGGCGCGGCTCTGCTCGTGGCGTTGGATCTGTGGTTGACCGGGGGGCTGCACCTGGACGGATGGATGGACACGGCGGACGGTTTGGGCAGCCGGCGGGAACGAGAACAGATCTTGACGGTGATGCGGGACAGCCGGGTCGGCGCTGTCGGGGTGATGGCTGCTGTGGCCGTGTTGCTCCTGGAGTGGTCGTTTTTGCAAATTTGGATGACCGGCGGAGCCCGGGCGGAGGTGCTGTTGGCTTCCTGGGGGATGGGACGGTGGATCATGGTCTGGGCGGTGGCGGCTCACCCTTATGCGAGGAGCCGGGGCATGGGCTCCGCCCTCCGGGGTGCCGGGCCCGGGGATGCGGCGGCGGCCGCGGCCGCCCTGGCGATTCCGGCGGGAATCGCGGTGATCGGGCGGCACTGGTCGGTGGTTTTCGGCGGTGCGGCGGCATTCTTCGCCGCCCGGATGTGGGCGGGGAGGATCGCTCGAAAACTGGGCGGGCTGACCGGCGACGTGTACGGCGCCCTTTGCGTGTTGAGCCAAATCTGCCTACTTGTGATCGCGGAGGTGGTCGACCGGTGGACGTGACGGAAACGTTCATGGTTCACGGCGGAAATGTGTGGGCGTACCGGGAACAATGGGGGGGCGATCTTTCTGGGATGGCGGATTTCAGCGCCAACATCAACCCCCTCGGCCCCCCGGATGCGGTGCGCGCCGCCATGCGGGCCGCTTTGGAAGAGGTTCACCGCTACCCCGATCCCCGGCAGGAGCGGTTTCGACGACGGGTGGCCGAAACCTGGGGGGTGCCCTCTGACGCCGTCATTGCGGGGAACGGGGCGGTCGAACTGATCTTTTTGCTGATGGCGGTGTGGCGCCCGCGAAAGATTCTCGCGCTGGCGCCTTCGTTCACCGAATACGAGGAGGCCGCCCGGGTGATGGGAGCCCGGGTTCGGCACCTGGCTTTGCGCCCGGAAAACGCTTTTGTTCCGGACGGACAGACCGTGGCCGACGCGATTCGAGCCGGCGATGTGGACATGGTGGCCTTGGCGAATCCGAACAATCCCACCGGTGTTCTCTGGCGGTCTGAAGAACTGGACGAAGTGCTGACAGAAGCGCACAGGTCCGGGGTGCGCGTTTTGTTGGATGAGGCATTTCTCGACTTTTCCCCCGATGAGCACCGGCTCAGCCGGATCGGGCAGGCGGCCAAGAGCGAGGGGCTTTTTGTGCTTCGTTCCATGACCAAATTCTACAGCATTCCCGGCCTGCGGCTGGGTTACGGAGCGGCCGCTCCCGAACTGGTCCGGTGCATGGACCGGCTTCGACCGCCCTGGTCGGTGAATGGGCCCTCTCTGGCCGCGGGCATCGCCGCCCTGGGGGAAACAGCGTTTGCCCGCACGACGAGAACATGGGTGGCTGAGCAGCGGAACCGGATGGCCGAAGAGTTCCGGCGGCTCGGCTTTGACCGGACACCTTCCCGGGCGAATTTCCTGTTGGCCTGGAGGGAGGATTTTGATATTCGCCGGGCGTGGCCGCATCTGGCGGCCCGGGGTGTTTTTGTGCGGGATTGCCGCAGTTTTGTCGGCCTGGATGAACGATTCCTGCGGGTGGCGGTCCGGCCGGAACAAGATCAGAAACGTTTGTTTGCAGGATTGCGGGCTCTGTGCACCGGTTGAAGGGGCACGGGATTTCTTCCGTTGGCGAGAGAGGTGATTTTTGTTATGATCAAGGCGGGAGCATCTGATGAAAGGACGGGTGGCCATGAGAGAGGCTCTTCTTTTGGTAGATTTATCGAAAGATTTTATCGATCTCGACGGCGCCCTGAATTGCGGGCGGGCCGGACAGGAGATTTTGCCTTATGTCCGGGAGGTCATCGCCGACTTCCGCCGGGCGGGACGGCCCATCCTCGACATCCGGGACGATCATACCGAGGCCGACTTTGAGATCAGAGCCGGACTGTTTCCGCCCCACTGTTTGACGGGTACGGCCGGGCGGGATCTGGAAGACAGCTTGGCCACGTCGGTCAAAGGATACGAAGGTTATCTCACCTGGCCGAAAAAAACATACGATGCCACATATGAAACCCCGCTGTTGGATTACCTGGACCGGGAGCGGATCTCCCGGGTTCACGTGTTGGGCGTGTGCACCGACATTTGTGTGGTCAGCACCTGCTTGGGGCTGTACAAACACCGGGTGACGAAACGGGACGACCTGGATATCGTCGTGCACCGCCGGGGGGTGGCCTCATTCAATTCCCGGGCTCACGGGATGGCCCTCGAGCACATGGACCGAGTATTGAAATGCACCTTGGTTTAGGCGCAGGCCCCCGGGGGCCGTCAGGGGGAGGCTCGAGAGGCCAGCACAGCCAGCCCGTGGCCGAGGAGTCCGCGCCACACCCAGAGGGTGACGATCACCGAGCCGATCGCGAGAAGCGTTTCCCCCGCCCTCCAGGGCCGTACGTGCAAGAGGGTGTACCCGGCTCTGCGGCGGTACTCCCGGGCGGTCAGGGCCAGGGAAATGTCGTCCGCCCGGCGCAGGATATCCACGAGCCACGGAACCGTCATGTCCGCCAAGTATCGCCACCTCACCTTCACCGGTCCGGTGTCCACCTCCAAACCCCGGGCGAGGAAGGACTGACGAACCCGGCGAAAGGAGTGGTGAACCAAAGGAATCAACCTCAGGGCCAATCCGGCGAAAAAGACCATGTCCTGAAGGAGAGCTTGAACGCTCCGTCCGACGCGACCGAGCTTTCCCAGAGGGCGGGTGGCTGCGGCCAGCCCGTCGGCCAAAGCGGCCGGAGATGTGGTCCACACCAGCAGGGATGCGGTGAGGATCAGGATCGGAAGCCGGGTGACGGTGTCCAGAGCCAGAAGCACGCCCGGGCGGCTTAAGCCGACCGGCCCCACCCGGATCCACACCGGGCCCGGCGTGGTCAGGTTCATCGCGGCACTGAACAAGATGAGGAACAAGAGTGGGCGCAGGGGCATGACAGCTTGAAGCAAGCCGACGCGGCCCACCCGCGTCCCGATCCCCGCGAGAATCCCCATCGCCAACACTTCCCAGGGCCATTGCGCCTTGAGGACATCAATGGTCAATAAGAAGGTGGCGAGGATTTTGCTCCGGGGATCGAGCCTGTGGAGACAGGATCCTCCGGGCAGGAATTGTCCAATTAAGGGCTCCCCCCTCATGGCCGCACCTCCCTTTCCGTCCAATGGACCGCCTGGACAGCCGCGCATCAATAAGCCGGAGACCGCTCAACCGCGCGGGACGCCAGGGACAGGGCCGGTGGCGCCTCGCGTTGTCCACAGGGCTGCAACCCGCAGCCTCGCCGCCGCGTCGGGATTGTCCGATTCAAGCTGGGCTGCGCCGGCGGCCGCGAGGGCCAGAGAGCCGGCGGCGAGAAGGCGTCCGCGGTGCAAAAGGACCCACCGGTCGGCGATGCCCAGGAGTTCTTCGATCTGGTGGGTTGCCACGACCAGGGTCGCCCCGGTCCGGGCGGCCCATCGCTGCAGGCACAGAGCCAGAGCTCGCCGGCCGGGCGGATCGATGCCGGCGAATGGCTCGTCCAGGGCCAACAGTCGAGGTTCCAGAGCCAAGACCACGGCCAGCGCCGTCTTGCGCTGTTCGCCGAAGCTCAGGGTGAACGGCGAGCGCTGAAGGAGATGATCGATCCCGAGCTCCCGAGCGGTCACCCGGATGCGGCGGTCGACGTCCGGCGGGGACAAGCCCCGGCGCCGCAGCGCATAGGCCACATCTTCGTATACCGTCGGGGCAAACAACTGCTGTTCCGGAAACTGGAGGGCCATGGCGGTGGTCCGGCGCAGCGCGGCGAGAACGGCGCTATTTCCGTGGGGTACGCCTTCCGGGATCCGGTAGGTGCCCGCGTCCGGGCGGAGCAGCCCCGTCAGGACGGCGAGAAGCGTGGTTTTGCCCGCTCCGCTCGACCCCAGCACAGCGGTGATTCCCGGTTGAAACTCACATCGTCCGATCTCCAGGCGCTCGCCCACAATCACGCGATCCAGGGCGGCCACCGGGGTGCGCACGGCGGCTCCGGGCGCCCGAAGGACAGGAGACGGGTCTTGACCGGCCGGCTGCGGGAGCCGGGGATCGCACGCCGAAGGGCGGGGAAGGACTCCGGCGGTCGCCGATAGATCCATTTCCCGGGCCAGCGCCGTCCACCGGGCCCCGTAATCCAGTCGCCGGTGTCCCAGTTCCGCCAAACGATCGACCACCTGCCATTTCCAGGGTTTCGGAAAGCCGGCCGCGGCGAACCGGCGCCACTCCCGGAGGGCCGGCTTGGGCGGCCCCAACGGGAAAACCCGCTGATCATGTACCAGCCACGCCCGGTCAGCCCGCCACGTTTCTTCCAAAGAGTGCGTGGTTTGAATGATGCCGATGCCCTCGTCCCGAAGAGCGGCCAAAAGTTCAAGGACCTGCTCCCGGTGGTCGGGGTCGAGCATCGACGTCGGTTCGTCGAGGAGAATCCACCCGGGCCGGGCCGCCCACGCGCCGGCGAGGGCGAGCCGTTGCAGTTGGCCGCCGGACAGCAGATGCACCGGCCGGTCGCCCACATCCCCGAGATCGAACACCTCCAACGCCTCCCTGGTACGTCGGCGAATCTCGGTGGCCGGCAGCCGGACCAACTGCAGGCCCCAAGCGATGTCTTCCGCGGCGGTGCTGCCGATGATCTGGTGTTCGGGCCGCCCGAGCACCAGGCGGATGCACGGGTTTTTGGCCTCTCCGGTTCCCAGAGGAGCCCCGTCCACCGTCAGGGTGCCCCGGGTGAGCGGCAGAAGTCCCGCCAAAGCGAGAAGCAGGGTGGATTTGCCCGATCCATTGCGCCCGATCACGCTGATCCACATTCCGCGAGGCGCTTCAACATTCACCCCGTGAAGGACGGGGGGGTCGTTTTTGTTGCTCTTCCAATGGATAACGGCGTCGTGCAGTGCAAGCATGGGCCCAGATCCTTTCTGTTCGTTCATGAGCATTGTAGTGAATCGGCGGCGGCCGGGCAACCGCTTTGTCGGCGCGGGCGGGGCGTGATAGAGTAGAACATGCGAAGGGGGGATTCCACTTGGCGAAACCACGCAGCAGTGCGGAAATCAGAGGTTTGGTCTTGGCGGTGTTGATGGCCGCCGTGACCGGGGCGTTGGCCTACGTCGCCGTGCCCTTGCCCTTTACCCAGGTGCCGATCAGCGGTCAGAACCTCGGCGTGATGCTGTCAGGGTTGCTATTGGGGCCGTGGTGGGGCGGCGTGAGCATGCTTCTCTACGTGATTCTGGTGGCGCTGGGGGTACCGATCGGAGCCCGTGGACATGCCGGACCCGGGGTGCTCGTCGGGCCGACCGGCGGATATTTGGTTGGCTTTATCGTTGGCGCATTTGTCATCGGATGGTTTGTCCGGCGACGTTTGACCGCATGGCGCGCGATGCTGGGGTGTGTCGTCGGCGGGGCCGTGGCGGCCTATGTCCCCGGAGCGGCCTGGTTGGCGCACGTGAACCATCTCTCGTTCGGGCAGGCGCTGATCCTGGGCGTGCTGCCGTTCATTCCCGGTGATTTGATCAAAGCGGTCGTGGCCTCTGCGGCGGCGGTGGGGGTGGAAAGAGCCTATTCTCTGGCCGACGTGCGAACGAGGGGACAGTGAGGTCGCGAACCTTTTTTGACACCGGTGCCGGCCAGCGCGGCTGTGCACAGAGAAAGCTCCCGGCGGGATGACGACAACCCGTTCGGGAGCTCTTTATTTGTGACGAATGGATGGAGAATTTGTGGCGTAAATGTGACGTATTTACTCTGCTGGTAGTTTTGTACTATCGGCAATGGTTCCTTTTTATGATGCACGGTCCGGAGCAAAGCGGGAAACTGGAATTGGAATCAGCCCGGGCGGTCCAGTTTCCCAGCGGCCAATGATTTGGAAGGGAGGGGGACACGGTGGCGCAGACTTCGGTTTCAAAAACCCGGGAGCATCGGGAGGAACACGCGATATCCCTGCGCGGAACGCTGGCTTCGGTTTTTATCATGGGAATATTTCTTTTGTTGGCTTGGCTTGGCGTCTTTATCCTCTTTTTGGCCAGGCTCTGAGGGTAGGACAGGGCCTCGCGGCCGAGGACCGGTCTCAAAGCAGACGGGCCGATCGTCCGCTCGGAGGGACGAGTGTGGGAGGGAGGTTCGGAGATGCATCTGCACCGTTATGAAAAAATCTGGTTGACGGTGGGGCTCCTCACGTTAATCGTGTTCATCATCGTACTGGGGATCAACGCGTTCGCCATGGGGGCCCAGCCGCCCAGCGATGCCCAGGTGATCGACCCGACCAAGGTCAGCCAGACGCCGCCGTTTGACCAACCCGGTCTCAAACAACTCGGCAACAACAACTATGCCGCCGATATGACCGCTTTTGTTTTCGGATATGCACCAAACCGCATCGAGATTCCCGTGAGATCCACGGTCACGTTTAACGTGACCAGCAAAGATGTGGTGCACGGTTTTGAGATTCCGGGCACCGACGTGAACATGATGATTGTGCCGGGATTGGTGAATTCCGCCACCCACACGTTTACCAAACCCGGGGATTATCTGATTTTGTGCAATGAGTATTGCGGTGCCGGCCACCAGTTGATGGCCGCTCATCTGGTTGTGAAATAGAATCGGGAAGGATGTGAATCAGGATGGCTGAAGCGCAAGCGGCGGAAGTCCAGAGTGTGCGGGTCGACCGCCCGGCCGCCCGGTTGAGTCTGGCGTATGTGTTGTCCGGCTTTCTGGCTTTCGGGATCGCGGCGATAGCCGGGCTTCTGCAGGGGCTTGACCGCGGGGGGATGATCACCCTGCCGAAATGGCTCAGCTATTATGCGGTCCTGACCACACACGGGGTGTACATGGGCCTGGTTTTCACCACGTTCTTTATCATCGGGTTTTTCTTCTCCGGCGTGGCGCGAACCACCGGCGGGTCTCTGCCTCCGGCGGCCAGGAGGCTGGGGTGGTTCGGCTGGTGGATGATGGTCGTCGGAGTGATCATGGCCACCATCGAAATACTGGCCGGGAACGCGTCGGTGCTGTACACATTTTACGCGCCGATGAAGGCGTCGCCGTATTTTTACATCGGCACCGCGCTGTTGGTGGTGGGCAGTTGGTTCGGCGGTTACGGCGTGTTTTCCGCCTATCGGGCGTGGAAACGGAACCATCCCGGAAAGATGTCTCCGCTATTTACCTTCATGGCCGTCTCCACGATGGCGCTCTGGCAGATTGCCACCATCGGCGTGGCTGTGGAAGTGGTGTTGCAGTTGATCCCCTGGTCCTTCGGGTGGGTGCCGACCATCAATGTCCTCTTGAGCCGGATGCTGCTCTGGTATTTCGGCCACCCGCTGGTGTATTTCTGGCTGCTGCCGGCGTACACCATGTGGTATGTCAACATGCCGCGGATCATCGGCGGGAAAGTGTTCAGCGATGCGTTGGCGCGAGCCAGCTTTATCCTGTTCGTCCTGCTGTCGACGCCGGTCGGTTTCCACCACCAGCTCTTGGAGCCGGGGATTCCCCCGTTGTGGAAGTTCCTGCATGTCATGTTGACCATGATGGTGGTGGTGCCCTCCCTGATGACCGCCTTCAACATGTTTGCCGTTTTCGAAACGGCAGGGCGGGCCAAAGGCGCTACCGGGCTGTTCGGTTGGTTCAAAAAATTGCCGTGGAACGACGTTCGCTTCACCGCGCCGATCATGGGCATGATCGCTTTCATTCCCGGCGGTGCGGGCGGCATTATCAATGCCGGTTACCAGATGAACGAAGTGGTGCACAACACCATCTGGGTCACCGGGCACTTTCACCTGACCGTCGCTACGACCGTGGCCATGACGTTTTTCGGGATTGCCTACTGGCTCATTCCTCATCTGACCGGCCGCAGGTTGACGCCCGCCGCGAACAAGGTGGGGTTGGCCCAGGCGGTCATCTGGGCGACCGGAATGTTGCTCATGTCCGGATCCATGCATTACATGGGCTTGTTGGGTGTGCCCCGGCGGACGGCGTATACGACCTACATGAACAATCCGACCGCTCTGAGCTGGATGCCCTTGGAAGGGACGATGGCGCTGGGAGGAGTCCTTCTTTTCATCGCCGCCATGATGATGATCGGAATGGTGATCTACCTGACCTGGTTTGCGCCCAAAGGATTCCAGGAGTATCCCATCGGCGAGATCGGAGACACGGCGGAGGCCACCCCCCGGATCCTGGAGCGCTGGCCGGTGATCATCTCGTTGGCCGCCGTGCTCATTCTCGTGGCCTATGCGTATCCGGTGATCGACACGATGCAGAACGCGCCTCCAGGAGCGCCGGGCATCAAAACCTGGTAATTTCGGAACGGGTTCCAGGCGGGAGAAAGCACAAAGCCCCTCCCGCTCTTTTTTGTTGACAAGGCGAACGGTCGGTCGGTACAATGAGAATGAATGAATGACCATTCATTTTATTGGGGTGAGAGCGATTGCGCTGCGCAAGGATCGGGCAAAGTACGTGGCGATTCTGCAGGCGGCCGTCAAGGTGATGGCCGAGTCCGGGTATTACAACGCCCAGGTGTCCCGGATCGCCCGGGAGGCCGGGGTGGCGGACGGCACCGTGTACCTCTATTTCAAAAACAAAGAGGACATTCTGATCTCCATTCTCCGGGAGACGATCGGGGAGATTATCGAGCGGATCGAGAGCGCCTTGGCGGGGGTGGAGGATCCCTCGGAAATGCTGCACCGATTGGTTCTGCTGTACTTTCGGGGGCTTGCCGGGACGACCGATTTGGCGATGGTGACCCAGGTTCACCTTCGCCAGACCAATCCGGACGTCCGGCGGCGGATCGGGGAGATCATGCGCCCGTATTACCGGATCATCGACCGGATTATCGACCGGGGGATCGAACAGGGGATGTTCCGGCCGACCATCGACCGGCGCATCGCCCGGCGGATGATTTTTGGCACCATGGATGAAACGGTGACGGCCTGGGTGTTGACCGGGGCCAAATATGATCTGGTTTCATTGGCCGAACCCGTCGTGGATCTGTTGCTCGGCGGGCTGGCGCGGCGAGAACAGCCGGGCCGGCGGAGAGAACCTGACAGAAAGGAGTCCTTGGGATGAACATCATTGTGTGCATGAAACAGACTTTTGACACCGAGGAGCGCATCGTTCTCGAGAATGGAAAGATCAAGGAAGACGGCGTCAAGTTTGTCATCAACCCGTATGACGAGTACGCGGTCGAAGAGGCGATCCGCCTCAAGGAGCAGCACGGAGGCCAGGTGACGGTGATCACCCTGGGCCCGACGCGGGCCGAGGAGGCGCTTCGGACCGCGTTGGCCATGGGGGCGGACGAAGGGGTCATCATCGACGACCCGGCTCTTTTCGGCGACGAATATACCGCATCCCGGGTGCTGGCCAAAGCCATAGAAAAGCATCCTTACGACATCATTCTCTGCGGCAATCAGGCGGTGGACGACGGATCGGGCCAGGTGGCCGTGCGGGTGGCGGAGCTGCTCGGCATTCCCCACATCGGCACCGTGACGAAACTGGAAGTGGCGGACGGCAAGGTGACGGCTCACCGGGACGCCGAAGGAGACGTCGAGATCGTCGAG
Organism: Kyrpidia sp.; assembly: GCA_029960885.1. Classification (GTDB taxonomy): domain Bacteria; phylum Bacillota; class Bacilli; order Kyrpidiales; family Kyrpidiaceae; genus Kyrpidia. Next base: position 23,017 of record JASBVV010000005.1, read on the forward strand.
GGCCGTCCGCCGATTCTGGTGACCGCCCAGCAGGGGTTAAATGAACCTCGGTACCCGTCCCTGATCGGGATTCGCAAAGCGAACAAGAAACCGTTGACCCGGTACACGGCCGCCGAATTGGGGCTCGATGCGGGAACTGCGTCGGCCAAGTCGGAGATCCTGGAGACATTCCTGCCGAAACCCAAGGCCGGTGGCCGGATTCTCCAAGGGGATTTGGCCGCCCAGGTGAAAGAATTGGTGCAGGCGCTGCGAACCGAAGAAAAGGTCTTGTGAAGTCCGGAGAAGGGAGAGAAGACCATGGCGAGGAAACTTTTGGTGATCGCGGATTTGCGCAACGGTCGTGTTCGGAATGTGACCCATGAGGCCCTGGCTGCGGCCCGGCGGCTGGCCGGCGGCGGCGAGGTGGCGGCGGCCTTGGTGGGCGACGGTGTGGCCGGACAGGCCGAGGGACTGGGGGCCCACGGCGCGGATAAGGTCTATGTGGTGGAAGGTGCCGAATTGGCCCAATATACCCCGGATGCATACAGTGCCGTGGTGGAGCGGCTCATTCGGTCGGCGGATCCCGATGTGGTGTTTTTCGCCCATTCGGCGGTGGGACGGGATTTGGCGCCGAAACTGGCGGCCCGGTTCGGTGCCGGCCAGGTCTCCGATGTGGTGGACGTGGCGGACGACGGCGGCGAGCTGGTGTTCACGCGGCCGATCTATGCCGGCAAGGCGTTCACCCGAGTGAAGATTCCCGAGGGCAAAGTGTTCGCGACCATCCGGCCGAACAACCTTCCCGCCGGTGAACCGGATTCGGGCCATACGGCCGTGGTGGAGACGGTGCCGGTTCCGCTTTCCGGCGAGGCTTTGCGCACCGTGGTCAAGGACGTGGTGCAAAAGGCCACTTCCGGGGTGGATTTGACCGAGGCGAAAATCATCGTGTCCGGCGGCCGGGGTGTGAAAAGCGCCGAGGGATTCAAACCGCTCTATGAACTGGCCGAGGTTCTCGGGGCGGCGGTGGGCGCCTCTCGGGCGGCGTGCGATGCCGGCTACTGCGATTATTCCATGCAGATCGGACAAACCGGCAAGGTGGTCACTCCGGATCTGTACATTGCCTGCGGGATTTCCGGTGCCATTCAGCATTTGGCCGGGATGTCGAACTCCAAGGTGATTGTCGCCATCAATAAAGATCCCGAAGCGCCGATTTTCAAAGTGGCAAACTACGGGATTGTGGGGGACCTGTTTGAAGTGGTGCCCATGCTCACCGAAGAATTGAAGAAGGTGCTGGCCGAGTAGTCCCCGCCGGCTGAGGAGCAAAGACGGACAACAGAAACCGCTTCCGGAAGGGCCGCTGCAGGATGTGCACCGGCCCTTCTTTTGTCGTTGTTTTAAGGTTCTGTTATACTGGGCGATGGCGATATGGGGGTGGAGAACCATGAACTGGCCTTATTACATTCAAAAACGGGACGGCACCCTGTGGTTGACCGAAGCGGAATCGGGCCATCTCCGGCTCGACTGGAAGCTCAAGGAGGTGCTTCACGTCGAGCGTTCCCCGTTTCAGGAGATTGCGATTGTGGATACGGAAACGTTCGGCAAGGCCCTGGTGTTGGACGGCGTGGTGCAGACCACCGTCGGGGACGAGTTTATTTATAACGAGATGATCAGTCATATTCCTCTTGCCCTTCACCGCGGCCCGGAGCGGGTGTTGGTCATCGGCGGCGGCGACGGCGGCGCGGTGCGCGAATGCCTGAAATATCCCTCGGTTGAGCGGGTGGACCTGGTGGAGATCGACGAGCGGGTCACCGCGGCCTGTGTCCGTTACCTGCCGGAATTGGCCGGGTTTCTGGAGGATCCCCGGGTTCGATTGCAATTTGAGGACGGCGTGGAATATGTCCAACGAGTGGAAGCGGAGTATGACGTGGTGATCGTCGATTCCTCGGATCCCGTGGGGCCGGCCACGCTGCTCTTTGAAGGCGCGTTTTATCAAAGGGTGAAGCGGGCCCTGCGGCCGAACGGGATCATGGTCTGCCAGAGCGAATCCCCGCTGTTCTATCTGCCGGTGCTGCGGAATACCCATCAGGCGTTAAAGGAACTGTTTCCCGTTACCCGGACCTACTGGGCGTCGGTCCCCACCTATCCCGGGGCGCTGTGGACGTTTACTTTGGGTTGCCTCACCGATCCCTTTGCCGACCGGACCTGGAGTCACCGCATCCAAGACGGGACCACGCGTTATGTGACCGCGGCGGTGGCGGAGGCCAGTTTTGCCTTGCCGGCCTTCGTGCGCCGCGCCCTCGGGGTGTCCGAATGAAGATGGGAGGCGGATGGGGACGGCGCGACGATCCGGAGGTCTCGTGGCGCCGTTCGCCGCATCTCCTGTGGCCGAGCCATTTTATTGCCGTGCTCGGGGCCGGATTCGGGTTGACCTGGCTGACATCCTGATCATCGGTCCGCGGCCCCGGTCGCGGCCGCCCCAGGCTTTCTCCGCCAAAGAAGCGCCACTGGGCGCTTCGACACGCACTTGTCAAATTTTAGCCATGAAATTCTCGGGATTTCTTGTTATTATGGTAACAAAGCCTTACGGTAGGTGAGTGACCGCAATAAGGGATCTACGTCAAAGGAGGGTTCGCTGCGTGAGGCCGAAACACCGCATCGGGCTATTGCTTACCACGGCTGTGCTCCTTTTGGGGCTGACCGGCTGCCAGAGGGCGGACATGTCTGTCCTGGATCCGGCGGGACCGGTGGCGAAGATGCAATTATCGATCATCATGCTCAGCGTCTACATCATGAGCGGCATATTTGTCGTTGCTATGGGGATTCTTTTGTATGTTCTGATTCGTTACCGAAGCCGTCGGGGTCAGAATCAACCGCCAAAACAAGTGGAAGGGAACAATGTTCTTGAGGCGATTTGGACGATCATTCCGGTTATCTTGCTGGCCATTCTGGCCGTTCCGACAGTGACCACCGCTTTTGCGCTGGACGCGAAACCCACGGGGTCAAATGTGCTCAACGTGAAGGTGAAAGCGTCCCAGTTCTGGTGGCAGTTTGAGTATCCGGACTTGGGGATTGTGACCGCTCAGGAGCTACATATCCCCACCGGAACCAAGGTGAACCTGCAGCTGGAGACGACCGATGTGATGCACTCCTTCTGGGTGCCGCGGCTTGCCGGGAAAACCGATCTGATTCCCGGAAGGACCAACACGATGTGGATTCAAGCGGACCAGCCGGGCGAGTTCCAAGGGAAATGCGCCGAGTATTGCGGCCCGAGCCACGGCGTGATGGATTTCCTCGTTGTGGCGGAAGACCCGCGGCAGTTTCAAGCGTGGACTGACCGGATGAAGCATCCGCAAGTGCAGCCCGCCGGCGATGCGGCTGTTGAAGGAGAGAAACTGTTCGCTCAGAATTGCGCCAGTTGCCACTCTGTGGCGGGCACCAACTTCAAAGGTGCGCTGGGTCCGAACTTGACCGGCTTTGCCGATCGCATCAAAGTGGCCGGCGTGCTGGAGAACACGGATGAGAACGTGCGCAGGTGGATTTCCGATCCCGCAGCCGTTAAGCCGGGCACCAAGATGCCGAAGGTTCCTTTGAACGAACAGCAGATTTCCGCGGTGGCCGCCTTTCTCCGCGACTTAAAGTAATCGGTGCGGCGGAGCTTCATTGTCTAAGGATAGCAAATCGGTTCACTGTGAAGGAGGGTCTGTGAGATGGCGAAACCACTGGAAGAAGTGCTGAGCCATCCTGTGCACACCGCGACGGCGCCCCGGAAGCGCTTCTGGCTCCTCGATTATCTCTCTACGGTCGATCATAAAAAGATCGGTCTGATGTATGCGCTCATCGGGGTGTTCTACCTGATCGTGGGCGGCATAGAGGCGCTGTTGATGCGGGTGCAACTGTTTTCGCCGAACAACCATTTTGTCAGTTATCCGCTGTTTAACCAGTTGTTTACCATGCACGGCACCAACATGATCTTTTTTGCCGCCATGCCGCTCATCTTTGGTCTGATGAACCTGGTGGTGCCGCTGCAGATCGGCGCGCGCGACGTGGCTTTTCCCTTTATGAACGCGGTCAGCCTTTGGTTTACCTTCGTGGGTGCCCTTCTGGTGAATATCAGTTGGTTTTTCGGCGACGCGCCCAGCGCCGGTTGGTTTGCTTACGCGCCCATAGGCCTGAATCAGTTTAACCCGGGTCACGGGATGGATTTCTTCATCGTCGGCTTGCAGATTGCCGGCTTCGGTTCCTTGATGGGGGCCATCAATTTCATCGCCACCATCTTGAACATGCGCGCCCCGGGCATGACGCTCCTGCGGATGCCCTTGTTTACGTGGACGTCACTGGTTGCCTCGGGCCTCATTTTGTTTGCATTCCCGCCGTTGACAGTGGGGCTGTTCCTGTATATGTTCGACCGGTTGTTCGGAGGCCACTTTTTTGATGCCGCGATGGGCGGCAACCCGGTGCTGTGGTCCCATCTGTTCTGGATTTTCGGCCATCCGGAAGTCTACATCGTGGCCCTGCCCGCATTCGGGGTCATTTCAGAAGTGGTCGCCACATTCTCAAGAAAACGCATCTTCGGTTATACTTCGATGGTATTTGCAACGGTTTTAATTGGGTTTATTGGTTTTATGGTGTGGGTCCACCACATGTTTACGGTGGGGTTCGGCGCGATGGCTGACTCGATCTTTGCGATCGCCACCATGCTGATCGGAATTCCGACAGGGATTAAAGTGTTCAACTGGCTTTTTACGATGTGGGGCGGCCAGATCCGCTTCAAGACGCCGATGATGTTCGCGCTGGGATTTTTGCCCACCTTTGTGCTCGGCGGGATTACCGGGGTGATGCTTTCCGCGGCGCCGGCCGACTATCAGTACCACGGTTCGTACTTCGTCGTTGCGCACTTCCACTATGTACTCATCGGCGGTGTGGTATTCGGCTTTTTTGCCGGGTTGTACTACTGGTTCCCCAAGGTGACCGGCCGGCTGATGCACGAGGGGCTCGGGCACCTGAACTTCTGGTTCATGTTCATCGGATTCCATCTTACGTTTTTCCCGATGCATTTTGCCGGATTGTACGGGATGCCGCGCCGCGTACCGACGTATAATGCGGGGGTTGGACTGGAGATCTGGAACCAGCTTTCCACTATCGGCGCGTTCGTCATGGCGGTTTCCATTGTGCTCTTTGCGATGAACGTGGCCTATGCCTTCATCCGAGGGGAAAAAGCGGGCAATGACCCGTGGGATGCCCGCACGCTGGAATGGACTCTTCCGTCGCCTGTGCCGGAGTATAACTTTGCCCAGACCCCGCTGGTGCGCGGGTTGGATCCGTTGTGGATGGCCAAAGAGGAAGGAAAGACGACGGTGACGCCGGCCGAGCCGCCGGGTCCGATTCACATGCCTTCAAATTCATACCTGCCCATGGTCATGGCGGTGGGACTGTTCATTGCCGGCCTGGCGGCGATTTACCATCGACTCTTTTTCATCGTGTTGGGATTGGAGGTCATCGCCTTGGCCATGTTCTACCATTCCCTCAACGATGATGAGGGATATCATGTTCTCCCGGAAGAACGGGCTTTGGCAAAGGGGGAAGGGGCGTAATGGAGGCGCAACCGAGGCTGGTCAACGCAGCGGACCGCATGGAGTTGGGGCTGGAAACATCGACCCTGGAAGGCAGAAACAAGGTCCTGGGATTCTGGGTGTTCCTGGGCGGTGAATGTGCTTTGTTCGCCTCCCTGTTTGCCACCTACCTCACATTGCGCGGACAGACTCTGAACGGCCCAACGGCGAAGGAATTGTTTCACTTACCGCTCGTCGGCGTGGCCACACTGTTTCTGTTGACGAGCAGCTTGACCGGGGTGTTGGGCATCAACGCCATGCACCAAGGAAGGCGGCGCTCGCTTTTACGCTGGTTGGGTGTCACTGTGTTGTTGGGTTTGGCCTTCCTGGCGGTTCAGGTGGTGGAGTTTATCACTTATGTCGGGGAAGGGTTTGGATTCTCCACCAGCGCGTTTTCCTCCGCGTTTTATGCGCTGGTCGGGTTCCACGGCGGCCATGTGGCGTTCGGGGTCATCTGGATCTCCATCCTGATGCTCCAGCTCAAAAAAAGTGGCATTACCGCCAGGAAAGCGCCGAAAGTGTTCATTGCCAGCCTTTATTGGCACTTCGTCGATGTCGTGTGGGTGTTCATCTTTACTGTGGTTTACCTGATGGGGATCATGGGGATTTAACGGGAGGCACCGTGCATTTTTCTCGCAAGCAAAGCATGGAGAAGCTGAATCGGTCAAAAGAACCGCTGAAGAGGTGGAGTCCACAATGTCGAACATGCCCACTGAATCACAGCATGCCCGGGGGCAAACCGAACCGTCTCACGGTGCGGTGCGCACCCATGTGATCTCTTTTGCGATCATGATTGTGCTGACAGTGGTCGCCTTTGTCATGGTCGGGGCCGGAATGGCCCCTTGGATCGTCGTTCCCGTGATTCTTGCCTTGGCCGTCATTCAGGTGGGATTGCAGTTGTACGATTTCATGCACCTCAATCAGCGAGGTCACTCGTTCCCCGCCTTTTTCATCACTTCCGGGGCGTTGCTGGGTCTGATCTTTATTGTGGTTCTGGTATTGTGGCCATAACAAAATGGTGCAGGGATCATTGGGGGGATTTCCGGTGCCGTACTGTGGTATTCCTGTTGTTGCGCCGCTCTGGTCGATGTGGAATATTCCCCTGTTGCTGGCCGTGCTGGCGGTGGGCTTGATATATTTCGCCGCATGGCGCCATCCGGGAGGCCGAAATCGTTCCGGCGCCGGCACAGTCGGCATGGGAAAAACCGGAAGGATGATCTCGTTCTATAGTGGTTTGTTCCTTTTCTACCTTTTCGGGGGAAGCCCATTGGACGACCTTGGGCATATGTATCTTTTCAGCGTCCATATGACGGCCATGGCTGTCCAGTACATGGTTGTGCCGCCACTGATTCTGCTGGGCCTTCCGGATTGGATGGTCAGGCCGTTGATGGACCGGCGCGGACTCAGACCGCTTGTACGGGTGCTCAGTCAGCCCTTGTTTGCCTTGACGATGTTTAACCTTTTTTTTACTGCGTATCATTTTCCCGTAGTCTTTGACTATATTATGGCACATCCCGCGCTGGCCGTGATCGCTCAGGCGCTTTTGACCATTACCGCTTTTTCCAACTGGCTGCCGGTTATCCCTCTCCTCCCGGAAATGAACCGGTTGGGTGAACTGCAGAAAATTGTGTACCTCTTCGTGGACGGCGTATTGTTGACGCCTGCCTGCGCTTTTATCATTTTTTCCAATGGCCCTCTTTACGCGTCCTACGCGGTGGTCCCCCGGTTGATCCCTTCGCTGTCCGTTTATGTGGATCAACAATTGGGCGGGATCATTATGAAGCTGACGCAAGAGCTGGCCTACATCGGAGCCATAGGCTACATCTTCTGGCTGTGGGTCCGCAAAGAGAGGGAGCGGGACGAGCGGGAGAAGGCGGAGGTGCTATTGTTCCCGGTTGACAAGGAACCGATTCATCGTGCGAATATGTGGTAGGCCGCGCGGGGTCGGCAGGGACTTGAAAGAGTGCGGGGCAGCGTGGCTCTGCGCTTTTTTTTGCGCTCTGCCCGGGCGCGGACTCGGCGGTGAAAGACCACTCACTGACGTCATCGGGCCCCACACGCCCAAGGTGGCTCCACGCGAGGTTCTGGCCGGAGCGCTTCATCAGGTTGTGAGGGACAACCGGATGCTATGGTCCGTTCGGGGTGCGCGTGGCGTACCCGGTACGGTATAATCAAACCACTGGTGAAACACACCGCGATCACCCCGGAGGATGCAGAAGGAGGGCTTGCTATGGAAGTGAACCTGCAGTGGCTGGGAAAGAGAGCGTTTGACGCCACCGGAGCGACCGGTGGGCACACCGTGCGTATTGATGCGGATTCCACGGCCGGCGGCGGGGAAACCGGGCTGCGGCCCATGGAAATGTTGTTGATGGGCGTGGGGGGCTGTACCGGGATCGACATTGCCATGATTCTGGAGAAGATGCGTCTTCACGTCGACCGGTTCGAAATGAATATAAAAGGCGAGCGGGCGGATCAACATCCGCAACGATTCACAAAGATCCATATCCATTATCTTCTGGAAGGGCCGGACTTGACCCACGACAAGGTCCGCCGGGCCATCGAGTTGTCGTATCACACCTACTGTTCGGCACTCAATTCCCTAAATGCCGACTTTACCGTCAGTTATCGTCTGAACGGAGAACATCGCACTCTGAAACTTTCGCGTCCGTCCTGCGGGTCGCCGAGTGAACCCTGAAGCCGGGCCCGAATCCCCCGGGCCGCCAAGTGAGGAAGCGGCCGGAAAGCCCCGACGTACAAAACGCCCGATCGGGTCCGACGGACCTCGGCGGGCGTTTCGCGGGATCTGCACGTTTCGATAAACGGTCAACGAGCGACCGGAATCGGTTTTTTCTCGCTGTCGGCGAAGGGCTGATCGAGCAGTTCCCGAAGTTCCTCGTCCCACAACTTCCGAATGCGCGCCTGCTCCTCCGCACTCAGCGGCGGGACGTCGGAAGCGGCGGTAAACTCGGCGACATTGGCCTCATTGGTGAAATTCGGAAGCACGGTGACCACCGACGGTTGAGCGAGGGCAAATTGAATGGCCGCCTGGCCCATGGTGCGACTAGTCCCTTCGGTGAGGAAGCGGAGTTTTTCCACCGCCTGAAGCCCCTTGCCCATCCACTCGTGTTTGCGATGGTTGCGATGGTCCGTTTTGTCAAAGTGCTTTTCCGGCTTATAGCTGTCGTCCAGCAGGCCCGAAGCGTGAGGCACGCGCACGATGAGGCCGACCCGGCGGCGCTCGGCCGGCTCGAATAGATCGAGGGCGGGCCATTGCTCCAATAGATTGTAGATCACCTGCATGACCTGAATGGGCCGGTTTTCCATCACGTAGATGCCTTCGTCGCGCCATCCGATGTCCGGGCCGAGAGCCGGTCCGTAGGCCCGGATCTTGCCTTCCTCCTTCAGACGCTCCAGGGTTTCAAATACGCTGTCCTGTTGCAGGGTGGTCATGCGGGTGTTGTGCAACTGATAAATGTCGATATAATCCGTGCCCAGCCGTTTGAGGCTCTGTTCACAGGCAAACCGGATAAAATCCGGAGTCCATTTTTGCGGCAGCTCCGAAAAGCCCTTTCGTTCACCCGGATGGCTGTAAATGTCGTAACCGAACTTCGTGCCGATCACCAATTGATCGCGTTTTCCGGGGAAGGCTTCCGCCAGGATCGTTTCTCCCTGGCCGCCGGCATAGACGTCCGCGGTATCGAAAAACGTGACCCCGGCATCAAAAGCCTGTTGCAGCAAGCGGATCGCCACGCTCCGGTCCTTCACCCCCCACCAGGTGGTGGCCACCGACCATACGCCGAATCCCACTTCCGATACCCGGATGTCCGTTCCGGGAACGGTTCGGTACTTCATACGCATCCTCCTCACTGACGCCGCGCACTTGTTCTTTTCGTCCCCAATCGTATTATAACACTTCGACTTACCCGGATGCAGGGCGGCGGTTGTGAAGGATTTGTGGCCGGGGCTCAGGGGGAGCAAAATTTCAAAAATCTCGAGTAGGATTTTGCCCTTCTTTGTCGAATTTTATATTCAGATACGTCACAGGGTTGTCGTCGGGCTGACGGTTTTCGGACAGGCAGCGTCGAACCGTGTGGCGTTTTTGTATCTTTTTACGAAGGGGAGAACAACCATGGATCTCCGCTCGAAGCTGGATGCCTATCGTCGCCGGGAAGAGAGTTTGGCTTGGGAGGGAACGTTTCTCGAATATCTGGATCTGGTGCGGCAGAACCCCCGCATCGCCCAGCCCGCCCACGCCCGGATCTACCAAATGATTGTGTCGGCCGGGGTGGAGACCGTGGATGGGCATAAGAAGTACGCCTTTTTCGCCCGGGAGTTGTTCGGGTTGGATGAGGCGCTGGAGCGGTTGGTGGAAGAGTATTTTCATCCCGCGGCCAAGCGGCTGGACGTGCGCAAGCGGCTCTTGTTGTTGATGGGCCCGGTGAGCGGCGGGAAATCCACGGTGGTGTCCCTTCTCAAACGCGGTCTGGAAGAGTACACCCGAACGGATGAAGGGGCGGTGTACGGGATCGCGGGCTGCCCGATGCACGAGGAGCCCCTGCACCTGATTCCCGGTCCGCTGCGGAAGGAGGTGGAAGAGGAGTTCGGGGTCTTCATCGAGGGAGAGCTGTGTCCTCAATGCCAGCTGCGATTGGAGAATGAATACGGCGGGCGGATCGAAGACGTCCGGGTCCAGCGGGTGGTTTTCTCCGAGAACCGCCGGGTGGGCATCGGCACCTTCAGCCCGTCGGATCCCAAGAGCCAGGACATCGCCGACCTCACCGGCAGTATTGATTTTTCCACCATCGCCGAGTACGGCTCGGAATCCGATCCCCGGGCGTACCGGTTTGACGGCGAGCTGAACAAGGCCAACCGCGGGATCATGGAGTTTCAGGAAATGCTCAAGTGCGACGAAAAATTCCTCTGGAACCTCCTGAGTCTGACCCAGGAGGGGAATTTCAAAGCAGGCCGGTTTGCCCTGATCTCCGCCGACGAGTTGATCGTCGCCCACACCAACGAAACCGAATACCGGGCCTTTATCAGCAACAAGAAAAATGAAGCCCTGCATTCTCGGATGATCGTGATGCCCATTCCGTACAACCTGAAGGTGAGCGAAGAGGAAAAGATTTACCGGAAGCTCATCGCCCAGAGCGATTTGCGCCACATTCATCTGGCGCCCTACGCTCTCCGGACCGCGGCGATGTTCACCGTGATGACCCGGCTGCGGGAATCGAAACGGGCGGGCATGGATTTGGTCAAGAAAATGCGTCTGTATGACGGCGAGGCGGTGGAGGGAGTTCAGGACAAGGATGTCGCCGAACTCCGGGCCGAAGCGCCGGACGAGGGGATGTTCGGGGTGGACCCGCGTTACGTCATGAACCGCATTTCCAGCGCCCTGATTCGCTCGGACGCCCCTTGTCTGGGCCCTCTGGACATCCTTAAAGCCCTCAAGGACGGTTTTGATCAGCACCCGTCCATCACTGCGGAGGAACGGGAGCGGCTGACCAACCTCATTGCCCTGGCCCGCCGGGAATACGACGAGATCGCCAAGCGAGAGGTGCAGCGGGCGTTTGTATACTCTTTTGAAGAGTCGGCGCGGACTCTGCTGGAGAATTACCTGGACAATGTCGAGGCGTATTGCAGTTGGCAGAAGATCCGGGATCCGATCACCGGAGAAGAGATGGATCCCGACGAAAAATTGATGCGGTCCATCGAGGAGCAGGTCGGGATCACCGAGAACGCGAAAAAATCGTTCCGGGAGGAGATCCTCATTCGCCTGTCCATGTATGCGCGAAAAGGGAAACGGTTCGAGTACACCTCCCATCCAGCGTTGAAAGAGGCCATCGAGAAAAAGCTGTTCGCCGACCTCAAGGATGTCATCAAGATCACCACATCCACCAAAACGCCGGACGAACAGCAGCTTAAGCGCATCAACGATGTCTGCCGGCGACTGATCGACTATCACGGGTACTGTTCGGTGTGCGCCAACGAGCTTTTGCAATACACCGGCAGCTTGCTCAACCGCTGAGGCCCGTCGCCGGAGGAAGGGGGTACGGACATGGGACGCACGCCGTTTTCGGTGAGCCGGGATGACTGGACTCTGCACCGGAAGGGTCAGTTGGATCAGGAACGCCACCGGGAGCGTGTCCGCCAGGCCATTCGGGAGCGCCTGGCGGACATGGTGACCGAGGAGAGCATCGTCCTCTCCCGGGGAGGGAACGTGTTTCGGGTACCGATTCGATCCCTGGAAGAATACCGGTTTCGGTATCAATGGGAAAAGCAGCCCCGGGTCGGCCAAGGGCAAGGGGGCACTCGGGTCGGCGACGTGATTGGGCGGATGCCTTCGCAGGGCGGCGGTGAGGCCGGACAGGCCGGGGACGCGCCGGGGGTGGATTACTACGAAACCGAGGTCACCCTGGATGAGCTGGAGAACCTTCTGTTTGCATCGTGGGAGCTTCCCAACCGCCGGCCGAAGGATCGCCGGGACATGGAGGTTGAGCAGGTGCAGTTTACCGATATTCGCAAGAAGGGAATGATGGCCAACCTCGACAAAAAACGGACCTTGCTGGAGGCTATGCGGCGCAACGCCCGGGAAGGACGGGGGGCGGTCATCGATCTGAAGCCCGACGATCTCCGGTTCAAAACCTGGGATGAGGTGCAAAAGCCTGAAACGGCGGCGGTGGTCCTGGCCATGATGGATACCTCGGGCTCAATGGGAACCTTCGAGAAATATATGGCCCGCTGTTTTTACTTTTGGATGGTGCGTTTTTTGCGCCGAAAATACCGGCGGGTGGAGATCGCCTTCATCGCCCACCACGTGGAAGCCCGGGAGGTGACCGAAGAGGAGTTTTTCAGCAAAGGGGAAAGCGGGGGGACCCGGTGTTCTTCGGCGTACGAATTGGCTCTGCAGTTGGTTGAACAACGCTATCCGCCGGCCACCCACAACATTTATCCGTTTCATTTTACCGACGGGGATAATCTCGGGTCGGACAATGCCCGGTGTGTGGAACTGGTGGAGCGATTGCTGGAGTATTCCAGCGCCATGGGTTACGCCGAAGTGATTTCCCACGGCCGGGAGAGCCGGCTCATGGACGAATTGCGCCGGATCGATGCTCCGGACCTCCGGCTGTTCGCCATCCGGGATCGGGAGGATGTGTACCGTGCCCTGCGCAGCTTTTTTACCCAGAACCGGCAGGTGTCATGAATCTCGTCGGTCGGATGGAGGTGTGGAGGAATGGACCGCGAAGATCAGCGGGCCTTGGAAGAGGCCATTGAGCGGATCACCGACATGGCCGAGTCGTTCGGGTTGCGCCCGTTTCCCATGCGATATGAAATTTGTCCCGCCGAGGTGGTGTATGCCGTGGGCGCCTACGGCATGCCGACCCGGTTTGCCCACTGGAGTTTCGGCAAGGCGTTCGAGCGCATGAAAGTGCAGTACGACACCGGCCTGAGCAAGATCTATGAGTTGGTGGTGAACAGCGATCCCTGTTATGCGTTTTTGCTCGATACGAATACCCTGCTTCAGAACAAGATGATCGTCGCCCATGTTTTGGCTCACTCGGATTTTTTCCGGAACAACGCGCAGTTTTCAACGACGCCCCGGGACATGGTGGAGCGGATGGCGGTGTATGCCGAGCGGATCCGCCGGTACGAATTGCGGCACGGCGAAGAGACGGTCGAATCATTTCTGGATGATGCCTTGGTCATCTCCGAACACACAGTGCCGCCTTCCCCGGTGGAGCCGACGAGGCTGTCGAGGGGCTCCGGAAGCGGGACCGGGCGGAAAGAGGAGACCTCCCGTCCGGAATGGGCGGGGGAAGACGTGGTGGGGTACATCCTGGAGCACAGCCCGGCTTTGGACGATTGGCAGAGGGACATCCTCGCCATGCTTCGGGAGGAGATGCGGTATTTCTGGCCGCAACTCCAGACCAAGATCATGAACGAAGGATGGGCGACCTATTGGCATCTGCGAATCATGCGGGAAATGGACCTGTCGCCGGACGAGGCGGTGGAGTTTGCCAAGATGCACAGCCAGGTGATTCAACCCGCGGGGCATACGATCAATCCCTATCGGCTCGGCCTGGCGATCTTTGAGGCCCAGGGCGAGGATCCGGAGCGGGTGTTCGAGATCCGGGAGACGGAGACGGATGTGTCGTTTCTGAGGAATTATTTGACCGAGGATTTGGTGGAACATGAGGATCTGTTCGTGTGGAAGCCGGTCCACGGGGAGTTGAAGGTCAGCGACAAGGACTGGAAGCGCGTCCGGGACACCCTGGTTTCCGAGCGGGTGCACGGGGGACTCCCCACCCTCGTGGTGGACGGGGAGTCCGCCGGGGGCGAGCTGGTGCTGCGCCACCGCTACGAAGGGGTCCCTTTGGATCTCAAACACCTGAAAAAAGCCCTCGGTCACGTTCGCCGGCTGTGGGGGCGCGACGTGCACCTGGACACGGTGGTCGACGAGCGGTCGGTGCGGTTTACGGCCGCCCCGGACGGCGTTCGCTCCCGGCCGCTGGACTGACGCGGATCATCGCCGGCCCAGCCGGGCCCGGGCCGCTTCGGAAAGGCGTTCGGGGGTCCAAGGGGGATCCCAGACCACGTCGACCGTCACCGACCGCACTTCGGGAACCCGTTGGGCGGCCCGGCGCACTGCCTCACTGAGGCTCGCGTGGGCCGGGCATCCGGGGGTGGTCATGGTCATGCGAATGTGCAACCGGCCTTCTTGGAGTTCTTCGATCTCGTAGATGAGCCCGAGATCCACCACGTTCACGCCGATTTCCGGATCATGGACCATTTTCAAGGATTCACGAACCTTGTCCAGGTCAATCATCGACGCGCATCTCCTTTCCGATTTTGCCGAGGTCGACGACCCCGAACAACTGAATGCAAAAAGCGGCCAGAGCCGAGGCCAACAGGACCGCGCCGCCGATCGTCATCCCTCTCCATGCGCCGGCAATTCCCAGGGAAAAGATCACCAGTCCCGCAGCAAAGGCAGCAAGCACCGGGCGGGCTTGGTCCGGGGCGATCAGGTCGCCGATGAGCGGCACCGTCTCTTTTCCCGCCCGTTTGCTGTACCTGCGGGTCCAGATGAGGAAAGGCACGATTTTGTACGCATAACCCATGACGGTGAAAGTGATCCACCCGAGCAGATAAAACGCGACCAGGCCGGCCCATCCGGAAAATCTCCCGCCGCCCAGTTGCACCATCACGAGGCCGGCGCCGGTCAACCCGGCCCCGGCGGCTCCGGCGGCGGCCCGGATGGGCGGTTCCAATTCCTTGCGCAGCCGGGTGCGCAGGATCTCTCCCAGGTGGAACAGGTGCAGGGCGAAGGCGGCGAGTGCCGCCCCGGCTCCCGCACCCATGATCCAGAGGCTGTGGCCCCAGGCTCCGCCGATCACCAGCCACACCGCCGCGTGCGCCAAGCCCAAGGTCCAGTCCCGGCCGTGGTTGAGGAATCCGTGAGAAAGGGTGAACATCGGCAGTAATTTGAAACTGAACCCCATGATCAGCAAGGTAAAAAATCCTCCGGCGGCCAGGACGATGTGGGTGATCAGGAGTTCCCGGGTCATATCCCTGAGCCAGGGAACGTATGGAGCCACGATCAACAGCCACGCCGCAGCCACCGCCAGGGGCAGGTACCCGTGCGCCGATCGCACAAACCGGTACATGGCATCCCGGGTCCGCGCCCGTTTCAGCGAGGCGGTCACGATCCCCGCGTACGCCCCGACGGTCAGGGTGGCCAGGGTTCCGAACAGGACCAGTCCCGGTTTCCACCAAGTTGCCATCGAGGCGATGAGTCCGCCCACCGCGACGGCGTAGACCCAGAAGTTGAGCCGCGCCGTCCGTTCCGGCGCGATGGGGATGAGAAACGCGACGCTGGAGAGCTGGTAGACGGCCCCCATGGTGAAAGACAGGAGCGAGCCCAGCGTCAAGAGGTGGGTCAAAGCCACCCCCGACGGCCCGAGAAGGCTTCCTTCAGCCAGATGAAGAGACTGAGCGAGCAGGTCCGCGGCAAAGACCGCAAACCCGGCCAGTCCGAGCAGCATGTGGCGCATGGGCAACGAAAAAGACGGCGACAGGCCGGCGGCTGCTCCGGAAGCTGCGGTTCCGCCGCCCAAGACTGTGGACCGGTCCATTGACTCCACCCCCTGACGCCGGTTCGCGATTCTTTGATGGTGAATCGCCATTCTCAGGACGCTCGATACATTTTCACCCGAACCGTGCCGTTTCCTTCGTCGTGGATGTCATACCGATATCCCCGGGCTTCCAGTTCCGGCAGCAGGAACGCGGGCACCCGCTCGTTCCAGATCTCCAGGCCCATCTCCCCGGTTTGGCACGCAGGGTGGCCCTCCAGGAACGCCAAGGTCCGCATCATCGGCTCGGGCGGCTCCAATCCCCGATTGTCCAGGTGAAAGAACGGCCGGTCCGTTTCTTCCCGGTAGAATTGAACGATGAAGTGGTCCTCTTCTTCTTGGATGACCGCATGCCGATACCCCTGTTTGCCGAGTACGCGAATCAGCGGGTCGGGCCGAAAGGTGGCATGAAGTTGAAACACGTCGTCTTCCCTCAGTTTGCTCAGCGTTTGCATGATAGTTTCAAAGGGCTCCCGTTTGGCCCGGAGCATCTCCCGTACATCCAAATCCACGATCTGTCTCACGGCGAATCTCCTCCTCACACTTTGCCCAGATCCACCCGCCACAGGCCCGGACCGTTTTCCACATACCTCCAGTCGAACCGGTCCGGTTGTTCGGCGGCGAACTGATAGTACAGCGGTTTCGGGTCGTGATCGTTGATCAACAGCATCCTGGCGCCTGCCGGTAATGCCTCCCAGACGGCAAAGATGGTCCGGTGTTTGTCGGCAGGAGCGAACCGGCGAACATCGAGGATGGCCGCATATTCCATGTCCATGTTCATCCCTCCGTGGTGATGATCGGGTGACTCGGACTTTCCACCATTTATTATCGCGAGGGGCGCTCGATGGGGCTGTGAGACAGATCACACGGAGCCGACGGCGGACACGGGTCGTGATACAATAAATCCAAGCCATGTCGAGAAGGGATCGAGGTCGGATGCACCGGGACGAAATGACGTTGGCGCTGCCGAGGTTGAACGGATTGCGCCCGACGGTGGAGGGCACGTTTAAAAAATTGGTCGAGGAACAGGGGGAGTTGGCCGGGGCGCTGTTGGTATGGCGGCGACAACCCGATCGGGAGCGGACCGGCGAGGTGGTTGCCGAACTGTTGGATGTCGCTCAGACCTGCACTTCCCTGATGTTTGCTTTTGAGGACACCCACCGATTTCCTTTGGATCGCCTTCTCGATCCGTATATCGAAAATTTGGCGAAGGCCGGACACCGGGCGGATATGGGGGACTTGGTGTTTCGCCGAACGGAAGACGGGGGAAGGTACCTGCGCCTTCCCGCTTTGGAGATTCCCGACCTCTCCCCGGAAAGGATTGTGCTGTCCATTGCCGAACTCACCGGTCGATTCGCCCGGTGGACGGGGAAATTTCGCGGCGCGAGCGGCGAAGCAGAGGTTCGGCCCATGGACGAAGTCATTCGCGAAGCCGGTTTATGCCTCTTGCAAATCGCCCAGGGGTGCTTCACGTTGTTGTACTGGTTCCGGGACCAGGAGGGCGTGGTGGTGCAGGAGGCTCTGGAACGGCATCTGCGTAAACTGAAGCAGAAGGGGTATTGCGCGTGATCGAAGGGATGGCGGTGCGGGTCCGCACATGTGCATGAAAAAGGAGTTCCGCGGATACCGTTAGAGGGCGAAGGCGACGGAAGGGGGATCGTGGCATGGAGGGATTGCTGTACTGTCGTTGTGAGGGGTTGCCCATGTATCCCCGGGCGGGAAGATCGGAGTTTGTCTGCCCTCACTGCCGTGCTTCGGTGTCCTTCCGGAAAGTGGAAGAGGCGATCCTGCACGCCCTCCGGATGGTGCTGAAAGAGGAGGTTGACTACGGGCGGCTCATCGCCTCCGCCCTCGACATGGCCGCCCGCAGCGGGGTGGAGGTCGGGCAGCTCTTTTCCGAGGTTGAGGGGGCGCTGTCGCTGTACCCCGACGATCCGGTAAAACGCCGGCGGCTGATGCGCCTCATGGTGGCCCGGGTGGAGTACACCCCTTTTCAGGGCACCCTGGAAGTGGCTTTTGATTTTGAAAGCCGGACAGAAGCGTGAGCCAGCGGCCGCCTGAAGACCTGCGGGAAAGCCAGGGCTTTTTTTTTGTGGTTTTCCCTGGCTGCCGAACATTGTCGAAAACCGCGGGAGCCGATAGAATGGGACTTGTTCATCACGCTACATATAGTGTATGCGAGGCGTTTTTCTGAAGGGGGAAACACTATGCAATGTCCCTTTTGCGCGCACGGGGAGTCCAAAGTGATCGAGAGCCGCACCACCCTTGATGCCGTGCGCCGGCGGCGGGAATGTCTCGCCTGCGGCCGGCGGTTCACCACGTACGAACGGGTGGAGGTCTCGCCCCTTCAAGTGATCAAAAAGGATGGGATGCGGGAGACATTTTCCAGGGAGAAACTGCGCCGCGGGTTGCTCAAAGCTTGCGAGAAGCGGCCCATCACCTCGGAAGCGATCGATGGCATGGTCGATCGGGTGGAGCGCGAATTGCGCCAGGAGTTTGAGCGGGAAGTCACCACGACCCAGATCGGGGAACGGGTGATGGCGGTCCTGCGGGAGGTCGATCAGGTGGCCTATGTCCGCTTCGCCAGCGTGTACCGCGAATTTAAAGATGTAGAAACGTTTCTTCGGGAGATTCTTCCGTTACTTGACAGAGAGAGGGGCCAGGGATGGTGATGGAGCAGAACAACCGATCCATGCTGCCGTTTGCCGATGAAGACCGGCTTTCGTCCACCGGAGAGCGGATCGTGGCGGATCGGTATCTCTTAAAAGATGCGAAGAAGGAATCCCTGAAGCCCGGAAGTCTCGTGGTGGCCGTGGTGGACAAGAAACGCGCCTACCACGAGTTGGGGAGGGTGGTTTCTACCGATGTCGCCGGCCGAACGGCCGTGGTGGAACTGAGGGACGGCCACCGCGTCGAACGGTCCTATGAGGAGTTGGATGTCCTGAAAGAACAAGCTCCCCGGGAGATGTGGCGGCGGATCGCCAAGGGTGCGGCGGCGGCCACCAAAGATCCGGCGTATTGGGAAGAGCGGTTCTACCGGCTGCAAAGCGGGTGGAAGTACGTGCCCGGAGGCCGGATCAACGCCTCCATGGGCACCGGGATGAAGACGACCAGCTACAATTGCTTCGTCATTCCCAACGTGGGCCCCGGGCCCCGGGATTATGCCCGGTCATTCGGCCAAACGCTGGAAATCCAAGCCCGGTCGGGCGGGGTGGGAATGAACTTGTCCCGGGTGCCGCCTCAGGGTTCTCTGATCCCGGTCTCGACGGGATCCCGGCGGGCTCATCTCCAACTGGTGCTCGATGTGTGGCATCCGGATCTGTTTGACTTTCTCCAGGAGCCGTATTCCCACAGCACCAAGGTGGTGCGGGTGAACCGGGCGTTTCTCCGGGCGGTGGAGGACCGGGCGGACTGGACCTTTGTCTTTCCCGACACCTCCTTCGACCGCTACGACGAACTGTGGGACGGCGATTTGGCGAAATGGATGAAGCAGGATTTGCCGTTGAAATACGGGTCCACGGTGCCTGCCCTGACCGTCTATGACAAGATCCTCGATTCCGGGGTGGTGATGGCGGAAGATGTCCTGGGCACCGTGCTGATCCCGGGCGACAGCCGGGGCACCATCGCCGAGACTCTTGGCGACATGTGGGAGCATATGGCCCATGGCAAACGAGTGGCGGTGGTTCTGTCCTCCCTGCGCCCGCGCTACACCTATGTCAAAGGTGTGAACGGCCGCAGTTCCGGGGCCTATTCCTGGGGGATCCTCTACGACAAGGGGAATCAGGTGTTCTGCGACGGTTTCGGGCCGGTGGGGGTCGGAGAGATCATGTCCGTGGGCTGCCAGCTGACCCTTCAGGGGGGATCCCGGCGCGGCGCCCTGATGTTGATTCTGAACGACCGGCACGCCGACCTTCATAAATTTATCCGGGCCAAACAGGTGGACGGTGTGATCACCGGGGCCAACGTCTCCGTGGGGATCTCCGAAGAGTTCATGGCGGCCAAGAAAGAGGGCGGTACATGGAGTCTTGGATTCCCACGGCTGGACGAGATGGACGAATTCGACGGGGATTTTGCACGATGGGTCTCTTCCGGCCGGGAACTGGATGTCACCGAAACCCTGCCGGCTGAGGAACTGTGGGACGAGATCGTCACCTCGGCGTGGAAGTCGGCCGAGCCCGGCGTGGTCTTTCTCGGGCGGTACAACGCCATGAGCAACAGTTGGTATTTTAACCCCATCATCGCGACGAATCCGTGTTTTCACCCGGACACCCGAATCGCCACGGAATATGGGTATCTGCGTATCGAAGATCTGTATCGCAAAGTCGGTTCGGCGCCGTTTCGGATTCTGACCGACGATCGAGTGATGAATCGCCTTGAGGTGGTGAACGGTCGTTCATATGCGATCCCCGGCGTCAGGGCACGTACGGCAATGGTGTTTCCCACCGGGTTCAAAAAGACGATCAAGGTCACTCTAAAAAACGGAATGGAGATCAAGGTGACGCCGGAACACCGCCTGCTGACCGCCGGCGGTTGGAAAGAAGCGAAGGACCTCCGACGCGGCGATCCGGTATTGATCCAATCCGGGGAGGGACTGTTTCCGGAGTCGGACGATCTGGGGCGGGACTGGGGATGGTTTTTGGGATGGCTGATCGGAGACGGCTGGTTGTCCGAGCGCGGGGACACCGGTATGGTCTTCGGCCGTGAAGACGGCGAGGTGATCCCGGAGATGGTTCGGATCGGGAAGACCTTGTCCGGCGTTGAAGCGAAGGTGTACGAGCGGGAAAACGGAACCTTCCAGGTGTCCTGGCGGAGTCGGGAATTTCGCGACCGGCTGTTGACGTTGGGGGTTAAGCCCGTGCGGGCCGTGAACAAAGAAGTGCCCGGGGCTTTGTTTTCCGCTTCCCGGGAGACGGTCAGGGCGTTTCTTCAAGCCCTTTTCAGCGCGGGCGGCACGGTCTATGAAAATGACGAACACTATCGTGCGGTTCGCATGGCTTCGGCGTCGAAAAAACTGCTTCAGGACGTTCAACTCCTTTTGTTGAATTTCGGGATTCAAGGAAAAATTTACCCCAAACCGAAACGTGAGCAGGCCCGGTTTCATGACCGAACGATGGGCGGGGAAGATCGAGTGTACGGCGGTACCGGCTTCTATGAGTTCATTCTCGCCGGCGCCGATGTGCTCACGTTTCAAAAAGAGATTGGATTTGTCCTGGCCCGCCGCAAGCAGGAGGCATTGGAAAGAATCGGTCGGCCTTCGCGGCAGAGGGAAACGTTTTGCAGCGCCGTCGAAGCGGTGGAGGAAGCCGAGGAAGTGATGGTTTATGACGTCACTGAGCCGGAAACCCATTCACTCATCGCCGGAGGGGTTGTCGCCCACAACTGCGGAGAACAAGGATTGCCCGCTTTCGGCATCTGCAATCTCGGGGCGGTGGTTTTAAGCAAATTCACCACCGGGTTTGAGGACAGCGGGGTGGAGGCGAAGTTCACCGACCCGGCCAAGGAAGAGTACATCCGCGGTTTGCTTCGGAAGCATTTCGATGAGGATCGTGCGGAGTTTTTCCTGCGCCACATCAAGTGGGAGGAGCTCGAGGAGGTCACCCGGACCGGACTTCGTTTTCAAGATGCGGTGATCGACGCCACGTACTACCCCTTTGAAGAGAACCGCAAGAACCAGTTGAGCGAGCGGCGGGTGGGTCTCGGGATCATGGGGCTGCACGATTTGCTCATTCACTGCGGGGTACGCTACGGGAGCGAGGAATCCACCAAGCTCATCGACGTCCTCGTCGGAATGATGGCCGAATGGTGCTATCTCGAGTCGGTGGAGCTGGCCAAGGAAAACGGGCCGTTTCCTCAGTTTGACCCGGACAAGTTTCTTCAATCCGGATACATGCGGCACATGGCCCGGGAGAAGCCGCACGTCGTCGAGGCGATCCGCAAGCACGGGGTGCGCAATGTCACCACGATGACCATCGCGCCCACGGGCACCACGGGGACCATGGTGGGTTGTTCCACCGGATGCGAGCCCTATTATGCCTGGTCATATTTCCGAAACTCCCGTTTGGGCATGTTCGAGGAGAATGCCCAGGTGGTGGATGAATATCTGGCGCTTCACCCCGGGGTCGACAAAGAGCACCTCCCGGAGTATTTTGTGACCGCCATGGAGCTCAGTCCCGAAGAGCATGTTCGGGTGCAGGCGGCTTTGCAGAAATGGATCGACTCCAGCATTTCCAAAACCTGCAATGCGCCGGAATCGTACAGCATCGAGGACACGAAACGGCTGTACGACTTGGCATACGACCTGGGATGCAAAGGGGTGACCGTCTACCGGGACGGATCGCGCTCGGAGCAGGTTCTGGCGCTCAGTGAGGACAAGCTCAAGAAAGACGCTAAGGACGGTGAAGCCGGGCAGGCGGTCGCCGAAGCGGGCGGGGGAGGGCTCCGGCCGGCCGTGTCGGGCTCGGGTGCGAATCCCCGTGCCGGGACGGCGGGGTACGTCAAACGCAAGCGACCGGACGTGTTGTACGGGGCGACCTATAAAAAGGAGACGCCACTCGGCACGGCGTATATCACCATCAACGACGACCCCGAAGACCATCTGGCCCGGGAGATTTTCGTCAACATCGGGAAGGCCGGCAGCGATGTGTACGCCGCAAACGAGGCGTTGGGGCGGGCGATCACCCTGTATCTGATGGATTCCCAGAACCCGGACAAGGAAGCCGTCTTGGTGAGGCACTTTTCCGGGATCGGGGGATACAGCGCGGTGGGATTCGGGGAGCGGCGGATCACCAGCGTTCCCGACGCCATCGCAAAGTCGTTGATTGAGCATGCGGAGACGTTTCCTCTCCGCCACCCGGGCATGTATCACGCCGCCGCCGCGGATGGAGACAAAGGGGCCGGCGGAAACAGGAACGGCAATGGAAACGGGAGATCGCTGCGATCGTTCAACGTCGGAAAAGACCTGTGTCCCAATTGCCACCGGCCTTCGCTGGTGCGGCAGGGGGGATGTTTCGAATGCGAAGCCTGCGGGTACAGCAAGTGTTAAACCCGGTTCCGCCGTTCGGCGAGGAGCGGGGATGCCGGTTACGCGCGGATGCGGGGAAGAGGGGCGAAGGGCGTGGGATGCAGGACGTACATTGTGGATGACAACCGGAGGGCGCGCCAGGCGGTGCGGACGATCCTGGGCGGGGATCCGTTTTTCCAGATCACCGGCGAGGCGGGGGACGCCCGGGATGCCTTGGAGCGCATTCCGGAACTCAAACCCGATTTGGTGCTCATGGACATCCGGATGCCCGGGACCGACGGAATCGCGTTGACCCGGATTCTCAAAGACCGCATGCCGGATATCAAAATCGTGATTCTCACCGTGTCCCACGATCCCGCCGACCTCCTTCGGGCGGTGCGGGTGGGGGCCCAGGGGTACTTGGTCAAAAGTTTGGACCCCTCCGATTGGATCAGCTATCTCCGGGCGGTGGCGGACGGCGCTTCCCCGATCTCCGAGGAGGTGGCCGCCCGCCTGGTGACCAAACTGGTCCCGCCCGCCGAACCGCCCGCCGGTGAGGTGGCCCGGCGATTGACCCCCCGTGAGCGGGAGATTCTCGCCCGGATCGCCCGGGGGCGATCGAACCGGGAGATCGCCGAAGAACTCGTGATCAGCGAAAACACGGTGAAGAATCACATGAAAAACATCATGGCCAAACTGGACGTCAAGAATCGCGCCCAACTGGCCGCCCTGGCCGTCCGGGGGACTCTTTTCCCGGAGGAGTGAGGGGCGGTCAGGAAGAGAGAAACCTGCCGGTGTGGACGGACCTCCGGTGCCAGGGTGCCCGCTGGCCGGTGCCGAGCAGCCAGCCGACGACCGGCACCCGATCGGCCCAAGCCATCATCATCCAGGATAAGGCCAGGGTCAATGTCCACAGAACAGCCGTTTCCGCCCACCACAGGCGATGGGAGCTGGAGGCGAACAGGTTTTGCTCCAGCAGAAACAGGATCAGTGGATGACTCAGGTAAATGCCGAAGGAGTACCGGCCCAAGGCGTGAATCCAGTCCTGTTCATTGCCGTGTTCCCGTTTCCACCGCCCGGTGACGTACAGGGCCAAGGATACCGCGATTCCGTAGAATGCGTAGGAGGGCTGCATGACGCTCACGGCGCTGGCATAGGACCATCCCGCCCGCATGCGCAGCGCGAACACGATGCCCACGTAGAGGGCGGCCGCCCCCGCCGCCAGCCAGCCGAGCCAGACACTTGTTCGGGCCAGCCGCCGGCTCCACCCCGATTGCACCACCGCCGCGGCCAACGTCGACCCGAACAAAAAATAGATGAAATAATACGGCAAGAACCGGTCGCGGTACAGAAACCATTTGGATGAACTGGTGTAATGGAGCGTCCAGCGGAAATCCGCATACAGGATGATCAGATCGGCCAGGGCCAGGGCGATGGTCCAGCCCCAGCGCCGGGCCGGCGCCATGCCTTGAAACCACCGGATCCACCAGGGGAACAACAGATAGAATTGCAGGGTCAGGACGATGTAGTACAGGTGGTACATGGCGCTTCCCGTAACGAGGGCTTCGAGCACGGCCCGGGGATCGTGAACGTCGACCCCCGCCTCGGCACCCAGGGCGGGCATGACGGTGAGATAGATCAGGCTCCATACGAGATAAGGGATCACCACCGACTGGGCCCTGCGGCTCCAAAACAGGCCCGGTTCGACGGTGCGCCCC
>JASBVV010000049.1 GCA_029960885.1 Kyrpidia sp.
TCCCCGAACCGTTCCCGGAGCCGGTCGGCCAGGGCCTTGAAGAATCGATTGGTCCCCGGGTCGTTGAACTGGCTGGCGATCGTTCCATAGACCGGCAGCTCCTCGTCGGGCACCTCAAACAGATTGTGATTGCGCCGGTACTGCTTTCGCACTTCCCGCAGGGCATCCTCGGACCCCTTGCGGTCAAACTTGTTGATCACCACCAGGTCGGCGTAATCGAGCATGTCGATCTTCTCCAATTGGCTCGGGGCGCCGAACTCACTGGTCATCACGTAAATACTCAGGTCGGCGATCTTCGCCACGGCGGCGTCCCCCTGGCCGATGCCGCTGGTCTCCACGATCACCAGGTCGAACCCCGCCGCCCGGACCACCGCCAGCGCGTCGTCGATGGCGGCGCTGAGCTCCGACCCGGACTGCCGGCTGGCGAGGCTGCGCATATAGACCCGGGGGCTGCCCAACGAATTCATCCGGATGCGATCCCCGAGAAGCGCGCCGCCGGTTTTTTGTTTGGACGGGTCCACGCTGAGCACGGCAAACGTCTTGTCCGGATGCATCTGTAAGAACCGGCGGAGCAGTTCGTCCGTGAGGGAACTTTTCCCCGCCCCTCCGGTCCCGGTGATCCCCAGGACCGGAACCGGGCGGCGCATTTCGCGAATCCGCGCAAACACTTCGTCCCATTCCGGCCGGCTCTCCACCACCCGCCGTTCCGCCAGGGTGATGCACTGGGCCACCCGGAGCACCTCCGCGGGGGTGAGCTCCCCGCCCTGTTCCGCCAACTGAGTGGGAGTGGGGTGGTCCGCCAGACGCAGCATGTGGTTGATCATGCCCTGAAGACCCATCCGCCGGCCGTCTTCGGGAGAAAAAATTTTCGCGATCCCGTAGGCCTCGAGCGCCCGGATCTCTTCCGGGATGATCACGCCGCCCCCGCCGCCGAAGATGAGGATATGTCCGGCCCCCCGTTCTTGCAACAGGTCATACATATATTTAAAAAATTCCATATGGCCGCCTTGGTAAGAGCTGACGGCGATTCCCTGGACATCCTCCTGGATGGCGGCGGTTACGATTTCTTCCACGGACCGGTTGTGCCCGAGATGGATCACCTCGGCACCGGATACCTGCAACAACCGGCGCATGATGTTGATGGACGCATCGTGACCGTCGAACAGGCTGGCGGCCGTGACAAACCGCACCTGATTCCGCGGCCGGTACACTTCAGTTTCCACTGCCGGTCTCCCCTTTCCCGCCATCCGACCCGCCGGAGGCCATGAGTTCATTCAATATAAGGGATGTCTGCAACCGAATATATTCCTCAAGATCATAATGGCGTTGAAGAACCCACCGCCGAAAAGCCCACATTTGGCCAAGCACAATGATGTTGTGCGCCATGAGGGTCAGCGCCCCGGGGTCGAGCCGCAAACTGCCGTCCTCGATCCCCCGGCGCAGAATGTCCTCAAAGATGCCCGTAATCTGCTCCTCTTTGCGGAGGACATAACGAAGGGACTCCAAAGGGAGTGATTTACTTTCCTGGTAAATCAGTAACACGTCGTCTTGCATGTCGTCCATAACATACAGGTACTGACGAATGGCCGACCGCAGGGTCTCGCGGCCGTTGTGCGACTCTGTGAGAGTTTGCCGCAGGCGCATCTCCAGGGTGTTGTGGATGTTTTCGCAAACCAGATACAGGACGTCCTCTTTGGATTCCACATACTCGTACAGGGCACCGATACTCAGGCCGCTCTCCCGGGCGATCTCCCGGGTGGTGGTGCCGTGAAATCCTTTCTTGACGAACAGGTCCACGGCGGCCGACACAATCTGTTGCCGCCGGGTTTCGATCAATTGAGGATCTTTCACTGCCGAGGGAATGTGTTTCCTCGGGCTCACCCTTTCTCCCCTCCTTTCGACCTCGTCCGCGTTGCTTCGCGGCGATGCTTCTTCCGCGCGGCTTCGCCCCCGTTGCTTCGTGCGCGTTGCTGCTTCCACGTCGCAACGTTCGCTTTGCTTCGTGCACTTCGCTTCGTCCGTGTTGCTTTGTCCGGTTTCCGAGCGAGCGTTCGATCAGTATTCTGGTATCATCTTACGTTTCCCACCGCCGCCCGTCAACCGTTTGTCTCCCGCATCCGCGGCGGGCGGAAAGCGTCTCCGGCCGTCGGCAGGAAAACCGGGCAGTCGGAGCGAATATGTTGAATTATAACCCTCACGCGCCGGGCCCAGGTCCGGACGCGGCAAAGGAGAATGGAACATGCTGAATCCCGGTACCCTCAAGAATCGCGTGGCCATCGTCACCGGAGGCAGTTCCGGACTGGGGAAGGCCATGGCCCATGAATTCGCCCGCCTCGGCGCCCATGTGGTGATCACCGGGCGCAACGAAGAGAGGTTGAACGCCGCCGCCCAGGACCTCTTGAGTCGCACCCCCGGCGCCCGGGTCCTGGCCGTGCCCGGGGACGTTCGCAACCCGGAACAGGTGGACCGCCTGGTCTCCGAGACCAAGCAGGCTTTTGGCCAGATCGACATCTTGGTCAACAACGCCGCGGGCAATTTCGTCTGCCCGGCGGAACAGTTGACGATCAACGGCTGGAACGCCGTGGTCAACATCGTCCTCAACGGCACCTTCTACTGTTCCCGGGCTGTGGGAAAAGAGATGATCACCGCGGGACGAGGCGGCAATATTCTCAACATCGTCGCCACGTACGCCTGGACCGGCGGACCCGGCACGGTCCATTCGGCCGCCGCCAAGGCCGGTGTGGTGGCCATGACCCGCACCTTGGCGGTGGAATGGGCCCGGTACGGAATCCGGGTCAACGCAATGGCTCCGGGCCCCATCGACCACACCGGAGCGGCGGAGAAGCTCTGGCCGACGGCGTCCATCGAAGAGCGACTGAAACGGGAGATTCCCCTAGGGCGGTTCGGGCAGCCCGAAGAGGTCGCCCGGTTGGCCTCGTTCATCGTGTCCGATTATGCGGGGTTCATGACCGGGGAAGTGGTGACCTTGGACGGAGGGGAATGGTTGAACAAAGGGTTTCTGAAACATTTCGAGGGCGAGAGACCGCAGCCGTAGTCATAACGGCACGGAGTGCCGTTGATCAACTGAAACACCAGCGTTTGAAACACCGAAGACTGCACATGAGTGAAAGCCGGGGTCAGTTTGTCCAGAAAATGAGGATGTGCCAGATCGATCGCGGCAATCAGATGTCCCCAGAAGCGATGAAAAGAATTATCATACTCATCCAAGGAAACCCATGCCACCCGGTCGTTTAGACGCTTGACCCATTCCACGAGCAATGTCGTTTTGCCGGATCCCGCCGGAGCACAGACCACTGCGAGCTTGAGCCGCGCTCCCTCGTCCAACAGTTGGGTCAACCGGGATCGCGGCACTGTGATGTCGGATGTTTATGGAATTTTGTCGATACGATCAATGGATCCTTTGACATACTCGTATCCTAGGACCGATTTCCATTCGCGGAGCTTACCCCCGAGACTTTATCGGAAACCCAACAGCGCAGGGCCCATGGCGATCACACCCGGGGTGGGCCGCATAGTCCTGTCCATATCTTACCCTCACTCCTGTCCCCCTGCAATCCCCCTGATTCAAGCAAAACGCCACCGCTTCCTTGGCCCAATCCCCGGACCCGGCGATCATGGCCGAAGCATCGCCAGTCGCCGCCTGCACGGGCGGGACTCCGCCAAACCCTGGGCCAACTCAAAAGGCAGTCCTCATACATCTGAGAACTGCCTTCCTCATGACCTGTATATCGCTCATTGCAGACTCGTTCAAATCCCCATGATGTGATACCCGCTGTCCACGTGGATGACTTCGCCGGTGATGCCCCGGGACATGGCGCTGGCCAGAAAGACCGCCGTGTCCCCCACCTCCGCCGGGTCCGTTGTTCGCCGAAGAGGGGCCTTTTCCTCGACGATTCTTAAAATGCTGTTGAAGTCCTTGATCCCCTTCGCCGAGAGCGTGCGGATCGGCCCGGCGGAAATCGCGTTCACCCGGATGCCTTCGGCGCCCAATTCTCCGGCAAGATACCGGACGCTGGCTTCCAGGGCCGCCTTGGCCACGCCCATGACATTGTAATTGGGCATCACCCGCTCCGAACCCATGTAGGTCATGGTGATCACGCTGCCGCCTTCTTTCGCCAACAGCGACCGCAGGCGCTGAACCACGGCGGTCAGAGAGTACACACTGATGTCATGGGCCACCGCAAACCCTTCCCGGGACGTGTCTGCGTACAATCCGGCCAATTCCTCGGATTTCGCGAAGGCGATACTGTGAACCAGAACGTGCAGCGCATTCACATGTTGTTCCAGGGTCTCCCGAAGTTGGTCCAGGTCCTCGTCCCGGGTCACATCACAAGAAAACAGGAGGGACCCTGGAAGCCGCTCGGCCAGCTCCCGAACGCGCCGTTCCACACGCTCCCCTTGATATGTAAAAATCAGTTCCGCCCCCTGGGCGGCCAACGCCTGAGCGATGGCCCACGCAATGCTCCGATCGTTGGCCACCCCCATCACCAATGCTTTTTTCCCGTCAAGTAATCCCACAGTCCGTCCTCCTTCGCCGATCAAACCAATCGATGACGCGCCGCAACATGTCTCGATTATCCGGCCAGTGCAACAGCGACTCGGCGCTCGTCAAATCCACCCATCGACTCTCCCGGTGTTCATCGCTGAGCCGAGGAACAAAAGGGCGAGGGCACAACGCCATCCACACCGTGTGCCGGTAGGCTTGTCCCCGGTATTCAAAATACGCCGTCCACGGCGTCGCCACCAGGCGCTCCGGCACCCATCCCGTTTCTTCCCAAGTCTCTCGCCTGGCCGCCTCCATGGGGGGTTCCCCCGCTTCGACATGTCCGGTGACCGGTTGCCACCAGCCCCCTCTCTCTCCGGCGCGCTTCAGGAGCAAAACCTTCGGGGGCGCGGTCTCCGCACAAATGAAAACGAGCACCGAGTGACGCACCGAACATCCCCCCACGGTCCATCATAACAGAAAACCCGCCTCCGGGCACGAACATCAAGAACCCCGGAGCGGGCCATTGAGAAAAAATGACAGCCGGACCCTTTCGGCTGTCGAAGGCGGATCAGGGGCGCTCACCCGAGCGGTGCCGGCCACCCCGGTCCGAGTCATCGGGTTACCCGCGATGGGCGGAAGGCCGACCGGCACTCACATGGACACCGCGACGGGCCTCCAATTCTTGGTTAACCCGTTGCAAATGCTGTTGGGCCCTCGCGAGCTGAGAAACAGCGGCCCGCTGGGCGTCCGTATCCTGAACCACCAGGGCTTGGGCCAACACATCCAAAAGCCGGTGCACATGGCCGGTCCAGGTTTCCCGTTCCATGAGCAGATCCCAGTCGGAACAATGATCCCAGTCCGTTCGTGCCAAGACCTCCCAGCAGAGCACCCCGCGAGTGAAGCGAATCTCACTGACACAACCTTTCCAGTTGACGTGAGCGGTGCCCTCGGCTCCTACCGATTCGACCAAGTCCATCCAAGCTTTCACCAGCCCGTGACCTTTGAGTTCGCCCGGTTTACCGTAAAAGCTCGCGCTTCCCCACATGTGGTCTTCCACCGCCCGCACCCGTACGACCCCCACGGGACTGCATGCGGTGTACACCGTCGCCTCGGGCGTTCGGGACAAAGCCATGCTCACCCCGGTACTGCGCCACACCTTCATCCGTTCAACAACGGCAAGCCGGTCGATCGATGCGCGAAATACGGCGGCCACGCGGAGTTCATCCATGTGCGAGGTCCCCCTCTTTTCCCAGGTTCCTTACCAGTTATGTCCCGAGGGGATGATCTTGAAACCTGTTGCGATACACGTACGCCGGGGACCTCGCAAAGGTGTCTGGAATATGGCGTGCGTTACCGAATGATGGCCGGATTTCGGTAGACCGCTTCTGCGGCGGCACAGCCCGCCCCGGGCTCGGTGCGGCACCCCGCCTCGCCGAGGATTTGTTCGAGGGCGCTCAGCAAAAGAAAGACGTTTCGACGCCGGCTGGAGTGGCCGAGCAGACCGATTCTCCATACCCGGCCTTTCACTTCTCCGAGCCCTCCGCCGATTTCGATCCCATACTCCTTCAACAAGCGCGCCCGCACCGCGGCATCCTCAACGCCGTCGGGGATCCACACCGACGTGAGCTGGGGGAGGCGATGGCCCTCTTCGGCGAACAGGCGCAATCCCATGGCTTCCAGTCCGGCCTGGAGCGCTCTGCCGTTCACCAGGTGACGGCGGAACGCCGCGTCCAACCCTTCCTCCAAAAGCACGCCGAGCGCCCGGTGCAGCGCATACACCATCGTGATGGGCGCCGTATGATGGTAGAACCGTTCTTGGCCCCAGTACTGCCTGACCATGGTGAGATCGAGATACCAGCTCTGTACCTTTTTTGTCCGGCGTTCCAACATCTCTTCAAACCTCGGACTGAACGTCGCCGGTGACAGTCCGGGAGGGGCGCCGAGACATTTCTGCGTCCCCGAATAACAGGCATCGATCCCGACCTCGTCCACCCGCACAGGAACTCCTCCCAGAGACGTCACCGCATCGACGATGAACAGCGCCCCGCAGTCCCGGGCCATTCCGCCGATCTCTTCGAGAGGCTGCCAAACGCCGGTCGACGTTTCGGCGTGAACCAAGGCCACGGCCTTGACCCCGGAATGGCTCCGAAGGGCACTGCGGATCTGTTCCGGTTCGACAATGCCGCCCCAGGGAGCTCGAACCGGGATCACTTCGGCGCCGGTGCGGGAAGCGACATCGGCCATCCGTTCCCCGAATGCCCCGGCGATGCCGATCACCACTTTATCCCCGGGCTCCAGCGCATTGACAAACACCGTCTCCATCCCCGCACTGCCCGTGCCGGGCATGGCCAGGGTGAGCGAGTGCCCGGTTTGGAATACCCGCCTCAATCGTTCCATGGTCTCATTCATGTACTCGAGAAACACCGGATCGAGATGCCCGATCAGGGGAGAAGCCATCGCCTTGAGCACCTCGGGATGACAATCGCTGGGACCCGGCCCCAATAAAATGCGTTGCGGAACGTAGGTATCCATGCCCCATCCTCCAATCTGCCGCGACCGTCTGTATTGTACCATAAAATCCCTCGTCGGACGGGGGCATATGGAACGGGACCCCACTCCTCACAGAAAAGGCGTCCCCGACGGCGTTGAGACCACCGGGGACGCCCCTCTGACTTGACCGGTCACGTCCGGCGCCGGCCTGCCGTCGTTCGATCGGCAGGCTCAGTCGTCGCCGCGGCTGGCGTCGGATTTGGCCGCCTTATGAGTCAACACGTTGCCGTTTCCGGCATCGACCACCACCAGCACCCGCTCACCGTCCCGGACACCGTGCACCATGTAGACCACGTTCCCATGAACGCTGTGCAATTTCACTCCGGTCACGGCGGTTTTCGGCTCCACCTTCCGTGCCGCGTCGGCCGCCTGCTTGGCGGTGATCTTCGCACGGGGCATCAGCGCCTGTTGGTAGGCCTGTTCCACCGTTTGATGAAGCTGTTTTTTCTGGTCTTCCGTCAACCGGACACTGCTGTGCACCTCATCCCAATCGATATCCCAATGTATCTTCCCGTGAACCGTGGCCGACGGAAATCCGGTGTCGGCAGCCGCCGGCACCGGGGCGGAAATACACAGCGCCGATACCAACAGCGCCGTCCCTGCCGCGAGAATGCGACGATGTACCACCCAACGGTCCCTCCTCCATGATGGTATCGATGAACCGATCCGGTCTCAGTATCACCGATCCTGTGGAGAAGCTTGCATGCTCTGGCTCACCAGGAAAAATTGCGGAATGCGTTCAATTCGTCGGCGGTCGCCGTATCCCACCGATACAGCGAGAACGCGAAAGCCCCCGCATCTTTCGCCGCCTGCATGGCCGCGGTCACCTCTTCCGCCGTCGGCACCGTGGCGAACGGCGACCCGTCGGACCCATTCATCCGGTAGGCCTGGCCGATCACTTCCACCGGCCGACCGGTGAGACTCGCGGCCGCTTTGGCCTCATTGTAAATTTCGTTGCGCACCTCGTCCGAGGTGTATGTTTTGTCCCGGTAATGCCAATAATCCATAATGCTGATCATGGTGAAGTACTGGCCGAATGTGCTCCACGGATAGTTCGCCGAATGCTGCCACGCCGTACCGATATGGGGCGGATAGGTCACGGCGATGATCGGATAATCTGGGCCGAGCGCCTGCCTGACCGGCATCATGGCGCTGCTGATGGTCTCGGGCGTCGGTGCTTCTTCAATGTCCGCCGCCAGGCCGTCCACCCGGTCCCCCGTCGGCGTCGTGTACCGGGCAACGGTCAACAGCCGCGGTGTATCCAGTGCCGGATCATCGGCCAAGTAGACGACGCCGATCACGGCGAGGCCGTTCGCATGGGCCTTGGGAACAATGGCATTCAACATCGCCTTGGATTCGTCGCGGATCGTTCCCTGGCCCGGTTGATTCCGGACGATCAGGTAAAGATATCGGGCGCCGGCCTGCTTCGCCGTTTGCACGATCCGGTCGGGATCGTAGCCGTCGGTCCCCCATTCGACCCAGGTCCCCCACAGGCCCTTGCCGTCAACCGGATTCCGCAGCTTCACGATATTGAGAGTCAC
This sequence comes from Kyrpidia sp., assembly GCA_029960885.1. Classification (GTDB taxonomy): domain Bacteria; phylum Bacillota; class Bacilli; order Kyrpidiales; family Kyrpidiaceae; genus Kyrpidia. The sequence continues at coordinate 8,599 of JASBVV010000049.1, forward strand.
CTGTCCGGATCCCGACCAGCCGCCCGTGGCGATGGTGGCCCGGATCTGAACCGAACCGTATTGGGAACCCGCCGTGAAGGTGCCGAGATCGCCGGTCCCTCCGGTCACGGCCGCCCGGGTGACGTCCAGCGACCCTTTGGCGGGATCGGACACGCTCACGTTGAGATCCACTTCCCCGGGCACCAGTTGCCCCGCGGGATCGCGCAAGGTCACCTGAATGCGCGCTTTGTTCCCGGGCAAGAGACTGAGAGAAGGCGTTACCGTCAATTCGACCTGAACGGGGGTCGACGCATCCACCGTCACCGGGATATGGGTCGTGAGCGTCCGGCCGTCCGAAGTGGTCACCGTCCCGACCAAGGTGCCTGTTCCCGCCTGTGTGGCCACAAATTCTCCGTTCTCAACCGTTCCCACAGGGCCGTCCACCCGCCAATTCACACTGACGGGCACCGCCGCCCCGTCCTGGCGCAGAGCAAAAGCCACCACCTTTTGGCGCTCTCCCGGCGCCAATGTCACAGACTGAGGGACCGCCTCGATTTGTTGAATCGTTCGGGTCTGCCAAGCCTGCAGCTGATCCTGCGGAATGAGCAGGGCCTTGTCCACCATGACCGCCGCGTCAGCTCGGCTGGCATGGTCGTGCGGATGGATCAACCGCTTCTCATCTCCGGCCACAATGTTCAGTTTGACCGCCATGGACACCGGGGCCACCGCATAACTGCTGAGCCGACCCGCGTCTCCGAACGGCTGCAGAACGTCCCGCCCGGGATCGATCCCGCCCAACCGCAGGGCATTCATGAGCAGCGTCGCCATATCCTGGCGCTCAATCGGGTCGTTCGGCGCAAACTGCCCCGGACCGACCCCTTGGACCACCTTCGCAGCCCAAGCCCCTTCCACAAAAGGCCAATACCAAGTCCCGTAGGGAACATCGGAAAAATGCGCGAACGTACTGTCCTCTTGCAACTGGGACTGGCTTCCGACCGGGTAATTATTCCAAACCACCGCCCCCGTATCATTGTCCCGGACAAAAGCGTGATCGAACTGAGACGCGTAGGTCACCGCGTCCGATTGGGACGAAAATACCTGTTTCGGCTCTTTCCCTTGCAACACCGTGTAATGATAACCAAAGGCCGCAACGGCCATCTTTGTGAATTCCGCCCGGGTCACCGGATCGTTCGGGTGAAATCCGCCGTCGGACCCGCTCACGATCCCCCGGGTCGCCAGGTCATCCACCGACCCGTAATACCAATCACCCGGGTGCACGTCGGAAAAGGACAACGCCCCTCCGGCCGCGAGGCCGACCCCAGCCCGGGTCGCCCAAAGCGCAACCAAGGCGCCGGCGGAGGCAAGGCGAAACAGCCTCCCGCATCCCTTCCCCATCTTCCATCCTCGCAATCTCGTCCCTCCTGTGAATAGTGTCCATATGGAGGTTCGACGTCCATCGCGAGGTTCCTGCCGGCGGATCGACTTTTGGCCAATTACGAAGTTTGCGGCGAAACCTTATTCCCCATTTTCCCGCCGCGGCCGAACTGCTCAAGGAGATCCGTATCGTAGGAAGCGATGTTGCGGCTCTTATCCCGGTGATCGGCCAGGGCATTTTCAATCAATTTGTCGAGCAAATCCGCGAAAGACACTCCGCTGGGTTCCCACAGATAGAACGAGAGAGAGCCGGGGATGGTATTGATTTCATTGACATACACGGCTTGCTCTCCGGAAATGAGAAAATCGACCCTGGCGACGCCCCTCGCCTGGATGGCATGGTAGGCTTTTCTCGCCAAATCTTGGATCACCTCGGTCAACCCATCCGGCAACTCCGCCGGGATCCGCCGGCCCGTTTGGCCTTTCGTAAAATTGCCGCGAATGTATTTATCCTCGTAGCTGAGGAACGCCTCCCACGAAACCGGCTCCTCACACAAGGAGACCCGGGTTTCCCGGCCGTCCGACAATACGGAACAATTGATCTCCCGCGGGGAAACCACCGCTTGTTCGATAAGAATTCTGTGATCGTACCCCGCGGCGACATCCATGGCCTGAAATAGGCCGTCCCGGTCTTCGGCCCGGCCAATGCCCACAGACGATCCGAGATTCGAGGGTTTGACAAAAACCGGATACCGCAACTCCCCTTCCACCCGATCGGCCACTTCATCGGGATATTCATGCCACTCGTCGCGGTGCACCCAGCGATAATCCACCACCGGAATCCCGTGAGCCCGGAAAACGTCTTTCATGAGAATTTTATCCATCCCCACCGCTGATCCCAACACCCCTGGGCCAGTGTAGGGAATCCCGGCCATTTCCAACAACCCTTGAAGGCAGCCGTCTTCCCCATAGGTTCCATGAGTCGCCAGAACGGCCACATCGGGATGCCACTGCCGGGGCTTCCGAAACCATCCCCGGACAAACCTCGGATCTTCGATCACGCCTCCACCGGGGACAGGTACGACGATGACCCGGGCCGCCTGCCCCAGCGCCGCACCCCGATTGGCCGACCGAAAGGATTCCAGTCGGGTCAGCACCTCCCCGGTCCACCATGCGCCCTCTTTGTCGATATAGAGGGGCATCACTTCGTACACGTCTTTTCGCAACTGGTACATGATCTGCTGGGCGGTCACGATGGACACCTCGTGCTCCACCGATCTCCCCCCGAAGATGACCGCAACAAGTTTTTTCACCGTACTCCCTCCGAATTATCGACTGTAATTGTCCGGCAGATCGTTCTCGAATAAGACCACGTCCCCGGGCCTCACCAGCGTTTGCAACAGCCGGGTGGCCTCTTCCAGGCTTTTCACCACGGTGATGCGGTCCTCGGCCAATCCGCCTTCCCGAAGTCCGAGCGCGATGGGCCGTGTGCGGTCGGGACCGACCAAAATCACATGGTCGCACACCCGGGCCATTCGCCGGCCGAATGCCCGATTGTACCGATCCTCTTCTCCTCCCAACTCCACCATACCGGGGGTGATGACCACCTTGCGGCCGGAAAATCCCGCCAGTACCTCCAAAGCCACCTCGGTGCCCGCGGGATTGGCGTTAAACGCGTCATCGATCACGTACACTCCCCCGGATCGGATCAGTTGCAGGCGGTGGGGAACCGGCCGGAGCTGCCGAATTCCGGCGGCAATCTGACGCATCGACAACCCCAAATGCCGGGCGACCGTCGCCGCCCCCAGAATGTTCAGCACCTGGTGACGTCCAAGCAGATCCGTTTGACAGCGAACCGACTCACCGGTTTGCCGATCTTCCAGTCGAAAGGAAGTGCCCCCTTCCGACACGCGAATGTCCGAGGCGGCGAGCCGCCATCCCGGAGTTTCCAAACCGTAGCCCTCGATGGGGACGTGACGGGTTTGATCAGCCAGATCCCGGCAGTACGCATTATCCATATTCATCACGCCCAGGCCGTCTCCCGGCAGGCTTTCGATCAATTCATACTTGGTCTTGGCCACGGCGTCCACCGAACCGAACGTATCCAAGTGACTGGGGCCCACGGCGGTGAGTATGCCGATGCGAGGTCTGACCAGATCGGCCAACTCCCGGATGTCTCCGGGTTGGCGCGCCCCCATCTCCACCACGAACAATTCATGTTCCGGTTTGAGACGCTCGTTGATGACGCGACAGACCCCCATCGGCGTATTGTAACTGTCCGGGGTCACCAACACGTTGAATTTTTGCGCCAGCAGGGTGCCGAGGATGAACTTGGTGCTGGTTTTCCCGTAACTCCCGGTGATGCCGACGACGATGAGGTCCTCCCGCCGCCGGAGCTTCTCGGCCGCGGCTCGCAAGAAACCACTGTTGATCCGCCGTTCCAACGGAGCCATGCAGGCGGCCGCACCCATCATCCAGAGCGGCTCCGCCACCGGGTTTAAAGCCAGCACGGCCAAGCTCCAGCTCCCATCAAGGGCCAAAGATGCGATCCACATGACGGCGTTCGCTCCGAGATAGCAGGCGTACAAACGTTTCGCCCGGGGAGTCCACACCAGGGGCTTCTTCGCCGGCGTCCGAACCCCTCGCCAAGCGAGAAGCGAAAGGGCGAGGGTAAGAAGGATCCACCCCACCCCCTGCCGGGTTGCATTCCAAGAAACCAGGCCGGCGAGAAGCCATACCCCCCACAGCCCCGCCGCCCAGCGTTCCCATAAGTTCGACGAGGTCCGTTTCATCCAACGTCCGTAGCGTTCCGGCCGATATCCTTCCAGTTGCATCATGTGCAGAAAATATCGACCCCGCCACAGAATCGCCGGGATCGACAAGATCGCCGCCGCCAACCACCAAAAGATCACCAACACCATCACCCTTTAAAAAAACGTTCCACAATCACGCAGAAATCCTGAAACCTGTCCAGATAACTGAAATGGCCGGCACCCGACAACACCACCAACCCGGCGTCGGGAATCTCCTGTTCCATGATCCGGCCCATCCACAGCGGTGTGTCCCGGTCTCGATCTCCCCAGATCAAAAGGGTCGGGACGGAAATCCGCGGCAGAAGAGGGCGCAGGTCTTCGTTGATCACCCGAACCATGATCGAACGCATGGGCCCCGCTTCCCGATAATCTTTGGAACCGAACCGCGCGTACAACTTGGACAGCCGTTCTTCGCGGTTCTTGCCGGGAACGCGTTGATACGCGGCCCGCAAAGTCTTAAATGTGTACACCCGCACATAATACTTCCAGGAGCGACGCGGGCGAATTCCGGCGGCATCGACCAGAACCATTTTCTCCACGCGATCCGGACGACTGGAAGCCAGGACGATTCCGATCCGCCCTCCGAAGGAATGACCGATCACGTGGGCTTTCGCAATTCCCAAGCGATCCATGAACTCAAGAACGCAGGCTGTATAATCCCTCACGCCCCAGGTTTTTCCGGGGGCAGGGCTGTCCCCGAAACCGGGGAGGTCCGGGGCCAATACGCGGTGGGTTTGGGACAAACGATCGGTGACGGGCCGAAAACTGGCCGCCGCCCCTCCCCACCCGTGGAGCAAGACCACCGGAAATCCCGTTCCTCGATCTTCATAGCTGATGCCGATCCCGTCAAGGTCCACCCGCATGTCGATCCACACCTTTTCCATGGTCACAGGACGTCAGTTTACTGTATTCACAAACGCCCGGAATCTCGGCCTGTCCGGGATTCCGAATGCCAGTATACCATGAAAAAAGGACCTGCCGGAGCATTCCGGTCAAGTCCCGACACAATAAATACACTCACAAAAAGGACCGTGCTGCTGATCAAACGGTTCGGAGAAAACTTCCCCGGCCGAATTCCGGGTATCCCGGTCCTCGGGAGCCGCTTCGGGCCGACCCCCGGCATCCGGATTCGGCTGTCCGTCGTGGCGAGGATTCAATCGGCACCCCTCCCCTGAACTTTATAAACCAGGATGCGCGAATGGGCCCGGTTTCATGCGGAGGGTCCGAACGCCTCTCCAGTCAGTCCGCACTCCCCCGGGGGAGGCGGGTCTCGCCCAACCCGACATGCCGTTCAGCGGCTCAACAGACTGTTGCTCATCAGACTGTGCACCAAGCTGTTGACCATGCCGACGGGTCCTCCGCCGGCCGGTGAAAAGGACGAAGGGGAACCGGCGGATGACCCGGCGGTCCCATTTGCGGTGCCGGCGGACGACGATCCCGCTGCCGGTTTGGACGGAGCCGCAACGCTTGCCGGATTCGACGCCGGAGTCGATTTCGCCGGGGCTGGGTCGTGACGTTCCTGGACCGATGACGCCGGCACATTCGCCGGTTGAGCCGCCTGCCGCACCGATGTCGACGGTTCCGAAAGATTCGGGGGTCGGCCGAAGCCCCGAGCCTGATTCTCGATTTGGCGCATCCAATCGTCCATCGATCCGAAAATCCGGTCTTCACTCTTTGTGGAGACCACCGTGGGAGTACCCGGCACCCCTCCCGCCGGCCCCGATCCCGATAACCCGGGAATCCGGACGTCCGGGAAGTCTTTCTGCACATGATCTTGATTTTCAGATATGGGATCCGTCGATCCTCGAGTTCCGGGGATATTCTTGCCGAACGCAAAGCCCTGTTCGAGTCCACCAAACGTCTCTTTGAACATGCCGTCCATGAAATGCTGTAACTGTTTGGCGGGATCCGCCGGCAAGAGGACTGACCCGGGGACCGGTACCGGCGGGTTGAACGATGGTTGCGGCAAACCGCCCGGAATCGTGCGATCCGAATTCAGCGGCGCCAAAAGACGGTCCAAAACAGAACTGAAGAACGCATCCGAGGACCCTGGTCCGGGAGCGGCCGGAGCGCCGTCATGCCCGTCCCGCCCCGCGCCGTCGGATGTTCCCGCGCCGGGAGTATCCGGACGAGCCGGCTGGACCGTTTGCACTGGCGGAGCGGGCACAACCGGTTGCGGTTGCGGCGCGGAAGGCGGAGCGGTCGGTGCATGGGCCGCCGGTGGTGACAAGGACGGACTCGGTGACGCGAAAGGCCGGGTTCCTCCCGAAGAGTGCCCAAGGATCGGCCACGGATTCGTGGACATGTACCGGGCCGGTTGCTCCAAACGCCGATCGACCAACGACGATCCGCCGTTTTGATCCCCCGTGTCTCCTGCGACGGCCTCCCGAGACCCCGGAGATCCGTATGCCGTGTATGTCTCCCCAGGTTGGACGTCGGGTGCCGACCCCGTCGAACCAAAAACCCACAACGGTCCGAAAAATACGGATGAACCCGGGGAAAGAAGGGCACTGGGGGCACTCATCAGCCCTTGAACGAGCCCCTCCGCCGCAGCTCCTGAACCCTCTTTCGTTTTCACCTGGATATTCTGACTCAAAAAGGTTCCGGACTCCACCACGGCCAACGTCCGCAACCAAGGGGAGCCCTGTCGCCATCCCGGCGCTGCAGCCGCCAAGACCGGGGGCATCCCGGAGGGGACGGCCGCGGGTGCGTCCGGACGCTGCCTGGTTACCAGCAGTGAGATCATCTCTCCCACAGTCTGCCGCTCTCCCGGACCACCGGGCCAAGGGCACAGTGCGACAGTCACACCCAAGAACCCCGCACCCATCACCCATTGCCACCCTCGCACGCAATCTCCCCCTCCTCTTCTATTCCTGGGCTCGAACCATCTTTCCCTTGGATTTCCTCCTGTATTGTAACAAGATTCGGGTTTTCAGCGCGAACCGGTCAGACGGCCGTGACAGGGAATAAACAGGAGCTGTTCTTGTCCTTCGCCGTTTATTCGCCCGCAATCGACCGGTTCGAGCCGCCGCGACCCCGAGTCGGCGGCCCAGAATCCCGCGATTTCTCCCTTTGCAAAGATCCGATCCGTTCACCTCCGGCCGTCCACCATTCCAGATGATCCTTTAAACCCAAATCGTTCAATGCCAAAGAAACAAAATTCGACATAATATAGTCCTAAAGAACTATATTATATAATTAATTTTCATGTTTCTTTGTATTCTTTTTTTGATCAACGAACACTTTAAGGAAAAAATATCCTTGTCAGGGTTGGGAAAATTTTCTTTCCATGAAAAGTATGCACTGATAACAATTTGACCCTGTGCAAGGCCGTGTCGATTCCTGTCGATGAAATAAGCCCGATTGACTATTTTTGACACTGCCTGAAACGCGTATACTCGGCCCTGAACCAGCATATCGAAAGGAGTTGGAATCATGCGGAAGTGGTTGTTGTCGTTAGGGTTGTCGACCGTTCTCACTGCGGGGGGCGTGGCGGGGGGCGTGGTGCCGGCTTTGGCCGCGGATAATACCGTTCCCCAGAACCCTTCGGGAGGGCTCGGCAACCTTCTCGGCGCTATCGGAAGTCTCGTCGGGAGTTCTAATGTGGATGTGCAAAGCGCGGTGTGTGTCCAGGTCGGTGATGCCGTGGTGACCGCCAAAGCCGTCAATTCTGTACAACAGTCCGGCCTGACCGGTTTGCTCAGCGGCGGTGTGTTGGGCGGCACCGCGGGCACGTCAGCTTCGGCGTCGTATGCGGGCTACTCGGCCAGCACGTCGGCCGGCGGAAGTTGGGGACTCGCTTCCTCTGCGCAGTCCATCGGCAATTTGCTGAGCAGTCTCGGACAAGCGCTCGGAGGCGCTCAATAATCCTCCGTTTCGCAGCCCTTTTCAACGGGGAAACCCAAATTGCCGAAAGGAGTCGCAATCATATGAAGAATAAATGGATCCTCAGTGCCGCTCTCTCTGCCCTGCTGACTGTGGGGGGCGGAACACTTCCCGCGCTGGCCGCCGACGGAGGTTTGGGAGACGTTTTAGGAGCTGTGAACAACCTCGTGGGAAGCACGAACGTTTCCACCGGCAGTATGGTAACCGCCGCAATTCCGTCCGCCGGGGTCAATATCCAGGCCGGTTCCGCTTACGGGGTGAAACAAGACGGGCTTACCGGACTGGTGGGAGGCCTCCTGGGAGGTACATATAACACAACGGCCAATCTGAGCGGTCCGAACGGCCTTTCTGCATCAGCCTCAACCGGCGGAGGATATGGTCTGGCATCCACGGTTCAGTCGTTGGCGGGCGGTGTGGCCGGTCTTCTGGGAGGATTGTTGAAGTAACCTCAGCACCACAGTGCGGGGGGGCCGGGGCGACGCTTCCGGCCTCTCCTGCTCTACCGGCCGGTCCAAGGCGGCATCTGCACGGCACAGCGCTGTCCGCAGTCCATCCTGCACAAAATGGAAGTCGGCATCATGAACTCCGTTCAGCCCATCCTTTCCTTTGCTTCTGCCCGGTTCACGCTGGGAGCACCCAGTCCCGCCGGGCCTCCGCGGGGACAGGTATCCAGCATGGTCAGCACACCCGCTGGAGTTTAGGGCGAGAAAGGCCTGATGCAACAAGTCGGCTCCGGCCAATACGCGGCATCCGCCGGTACCACGGTGAACCTCGGGTCCGGAACTTCCGTATCGATCCACTCGGCGGCAACTGTGACCAAACCTGCAATACCGAAGTAGCTGCCGAGGAAAAACCGCGACTCTCGAACACCGACCCGGATGGGTTAAGTGCCGAGGTGTACAGATCTAAAGTAGGGGGCGCAAACATCAGATGAACGAAAAAAGGGTTTTCATCACAGGGATTTCATTCGTTCTGTTTTTGGGCACCGGCGCCCTCCCCGCCCTCGCGGCGGAGGGGACCGTCGGGGACGTTCTGGGATCGGTGACCCAACTGGTTGGAAGCCCGACGACATCGGTCGACACCAGCCTCTCCACCCGGGACATACTGAAAAATGTGGCCAACGTCGTCGGAAACTCGACACAGGTGAACACGGGCCCCTCAGTTGGAGAGGTGCTGAAAAATGTGTCAAATGTGGTTCAAGGCAGCGGCGTGGGCGGCATGACCCCGGGAAGCTGTGGAGGCTGCGGCACCACCACCAACCCCGGCGGCGGGGGTAGCTCCGGCGGCGGCTCCTCCGGCACCACCACCAACCCCGGCGGCGAGGGCGGCTCCGGCGGCGGCTCCTCCGGCACCGCCACCAACCCCGGCGGCGAGGGCGGCTCCGGCGGCGGTTCCTCCGGCACCACCACCAACCCCGGCGGCGAGGGCGGCTCCGGCG
>JASBVV010000050.1 GCA_029960885.1 Kyrpidia sp.
GGCGGCTCCGGCGGTTCTGCCGGCAAGAGTTTCGGCAACGGCACCCGACCGACAGGTACCGGTCCGGGGAACGCACCGGCAGCCGTACTGCCGAATACGGGCACCAATGATCCTCTGTACGTGCTGCTGGGGATTGTCATGCTTGTAACGGGGAGTCTTGTGGTCCGCCCGATCCGGAGGATGCTGCGGTCGTGGCAATAACCAAAGCAGAGGGCCCTCCCCGCTGCCGCAAACAGAGATCCGCATTTTTGATCTGGACCGGTCTTATCCTTTGGCTGGCATCCGGAGCGGCACTGGTCGGCTATTTTGGCTGGCGGTATGCAGAGGAAACTCTGTGGATCGGCCGACATCCGCTCCCGGCTTACTCTCCCCCCGATCGCGGAAGCGGGGAATTGTGGCCGGCCTCTCCCGATCTCGGGGCCAAAATCGGGGATCTGACCATTCCGTCCGTCAAGATGCGGGTACCGGTGGTGCAGGGCACGGATGTGGAGCAGTTGCGGCTCGGTGCAGGCCATTACCCAAGCAGCGCCCTGCCCGGCCAACCGGGAAACGTTTACTTGGCCGGGCACCGTGACACGGTCTTTTCGTCCCTGCGGGGAGTCCAGCCAGGAGACAAAATCATTCTCTCCACCCCATACGGGAATTTTGTTTATGAAGTCACGGCTTTTCAGATTGTTCCAGAGACAGACGTGAGTGTTCTTTATGAAAGAACAACCGGCCAGACACTCACCCTGCAAACCTGTTACCCGTTTTTTTACTTTGGATTTGCACCAGACCGCTATCTCGTCCGGGCACGGCTCGTCGCAAGTCCCGATCGAGCGTCGACTCAGCCCGGTCGGCGATAGCGGCGTCACTCCGCTCCCCGGTCCGGCCCGCACGGATATCCCGTCTTCTGCCACCAACAACGGTGCAGGGGGCGGGCATTGTTTTGACCGGATCCTTCCACGACAATTTCCGTTCGAAACAGGGGAATGCGGGCGGGCGGTTGCCCCATGTGCGTCTTCGACTCGGGAAGATGCACGATCGAACCGGACCCACAGGACTCGAAGTCCGGCGGATCACCCCTTCGACGCTCCTTGTCAAGATCGGCGAGTTCGCGTATGATCCTGTCAGACTGTACTGTTTTGTCCCGGGAGAGGTCATGCCGTTTGCCAAAACACGTTTCTCTGACCGGCGGAGCGCTGTCCCTCGTTCCGAAACGATGGGTTTCCACAATGGCGGGTCGCCTGCTCGCCCACCAGATGAGCAAAGCGTTGATTCCCTGGTATATCCGCAAGTTTTCGGTGGATCTCGCCGATGCGGCCGATTCCCCGGAAACCTATCGCAGCCTTCTGGATCTCTTCATCCGGCGCTTGCGGCCCGGAGCTCGGCCCATCGATCCGCGGGAGGGGGCGGTGGTCTCTCCGGTGGACGGCACCGTGGAAAACTTGGGTTCCATCCACCGCGGAACCTTGATCCAGGCCAAGGGCGTCAACTACTCGGTCGGCGATTTGCTCGGCCGCCGGTGGCCCACGGATCTCTTGGAAGGCGGGAGCTGGACAACACTGTACCTGAGCCCGGGGGATTACCACCGGATCCATCTTCCGCTCCGGGGGCGTCCTGTGCGAGCGGTGCACATTCCCGGAAGCCTGTTCCCCGTCAACCGGATCGGAACGGCGACCGTACCCGGACTGTTCACTCGTAATGAACGTTGGGTGACCACCTTCGCCACCGCGGCGGGCACCATGTACTTGGTCGAGATCGGTTCTTTGATCGTCGGGAGCGTCCGTCTCACTTATATTCCGGAACTGCACAACATCCCGGTGAGGCGACGAACGTGGGGAGAATGGGCTCTCACAGACCTCCCCGCTTTAGAAAAGGGCGAGGAGATCGGCCACTTCGCCTTTGGTTCCACAGTGATCCTCCTGTTTGAACGGGGGCGGGTTCAGTGGCGGCCCGATCTCCGCCCCGGGGCCGCGGTGCGCGTGGGACAGACACTGGGGTTCGTTCGAGGAATCGGGCAAGAGGAGGTTGGGAAGTGAGGAATTTGTGGCGCGTCAAGCCCCTGCGCGGCGAGCTGAGGCGAACGGAAATCCGGCGCAACACCGGTTTTCAACTGACCACCAAGGAGTTTGTCTTGCAAAAACAAGATCAGGCTTACCATATCGCTTTTGAAGATATTCTCGGGATCATGGAACAAGGAACCCATCCGACCTTTCCCGGTGAATGGAGTGGAGAGACTTGGGTCTGCGCCCCGGACACCCCCGGTGTGGTGAAGATCGTCGCCGCCAACATGCAGATTCACCGTCCCTCGGGAGTCATGGAGACCGGGGCCGGTACGCTTCACGTCCGACTGTCTGACGAATTCATCCAGCAATTTTTGGGGCTCTTGAAAAAGAGGTAGCGAATCACCCGAG
>JASBVV010000051.1 GCA_029960885.1 Kyrpidia sp.
GGCTTTGTCTGCCCCGGGAAACCACCACCTGGGTGCACCCGGCCCGCAGGCCACACCGCGCACACGCCTTCAACGCGCGTTCCAGACTATCCATCTCCTCCCACCACGGCATGGGCCCACCACTCCTTTTCCCGCCGAACACCCGCCGCCCGGACCTCCTCCCGTTCAACCGCTCCCGATTCGGAACGCCGGCCCTCCCGTGCGACACCGGCCATCATACCGCGACGCCCGCTTCCCTTGCGCGTCCTCCGGAGGCACCGTGCTGAAGCGCCGTGCTACGGATTGCACCGCACACCATCGGTGGCGTACCGCCCGAGAACCTCCCGGAGATCATCGGGAATCGGCACCGGCCTCTGGGTCCGGGGGTCGACATGCACCACCACACTCTCCCCTTCGGCGACGATGGCGCCGTGCGCTTTTGAAACGGTTTGGGTCAGTGTCATACTCGATCTGCCGATCGCTTTGACTTCCGTCCGGACGGTCAATTCCTCGTCGAAATAGCACGGCACCCGAAAATCACACCGGATCGACGCGAGAACCACGCCCACCTCCCGGCCCAGAATGTCGCGGATGTCCCGCATCAGGTCCGTCCGGCCTTGTTCGAAGTACACAAAATAACTCACATTGTTGACATGCCCCAATGCATCGGTCTCACAAAAGCGGACCCGAATCGTGGACAGCACCGGCATGTTCTCGCCCCCTTTCCACGTCTATATCAACTTCAGACCCTCTAACCGGTTCACCGCCGCCGCCACCTCGTGAGCCCGGGGCATGGCAAGGTTGCCCGGACATCCCCGAGATCCGGCAAGGGCGGAAAAACCCTTTTGTTCCACGGAAGAAAGGAGTTCGTGGATCAAGTCCGCCATCGGTGTCCGGCCGTCCACCCGGTCGGCCAACATCCGCAGACACGCGGCGATCGCCCGGGTTTGCCCGATTTCCACCAACTGTTCCACCGCCTGAAGAACCACTCGGTCGCGCCCGTAGAGAATCAACCGGGCATCTTTCGCCTCAACTTTCCATTTCTCCCCTTCCTTCGGCCGCCTTCCCAGTTCTTGCACTTTTCGGGCGGGTTTGTCGAGCAGCGGCCCCACCGCCTCCACCTTTCGACCGGAGGGGAATTGTTCGACTACTCGATGCGCCTCGGCGGTCACATCTTTCGGGACATAACTTTCCATTGCGATCACCGCATCGGCGATATCCAGGTAATCCCCCGCCCCGCCGACCACCAGAACGGTGGATACTCCCCACTCGTCGAACAGTTGTCGGGCCCGGTCTATGAACGGCGTGATCGGCTCGTGTTCCTTGGCCACCAGCGCCTGCATCCGCGCGTCCCGAATCATGAAGTTCGTCGCGCTGGTGTCCTCGTCGATGAGCAGCACCCGGGCACCCACCTCCACCGCCTCCATGATGTTCGCCGCTTGGGAGGTGGCTCCACTGGCCGATTCCGTGGAAAACCGATCGGTGGGCTTCCCGTGGGGGAGATCATTAATAAATGGGCTGATGTCCACGCCGCGCACCCATCGCCCGTCCTCGGCCCGGATCTTGACGGCACTGCGGTCGGCCAGAACCCACTCTCGTCCGTCCCCGGCGATGTGATTGTAAACCCCTTGTTCCAGCGCCCGGAGCAAGGTGCTCTTTCCGTGATACCCTCCGCCGCAAATCAGGGTGATCCCCCGGGATATGGCCATCCCCGCCACCATCCGGCCGCTGGGCAGCCGCACCTCCCGGCGGAACGCCTTCGGAGATTGAAAAGGCACGGCCCCGTGTCCCATCGGTTTGTCGCTTTGGCCGCTCTCCCGAGGCAGAACGGCTCCGTCGCCGACAAAGGCAATGAGCCCCTCCTCGGCCATCCACCGTCGGACCGCCTCCTGATCCACCGCCAAAGCGACGTGATCCCGAGCCCGATCTTGGTCCATAGCTCGCCAAAAAAAGCTCTCTTCCACCCACGCCGGAATATCGTCAAGAATCATCTCTTGGGCTTGGCGTCCCAGCACCGTTCGGCCCCGTGCGGGCAGGCCGACGACAAAACGCACCGTCAAATGGGTCTTCCCGATCTCCACCGCACTGCGTCGAATCACCACTTGACCGGGTTCCGCGATATCGATCAACCCGCTTTTCCCGCTGCCCCGTCTCTGCCGCCACCCCTTTAACCGGTGATACGCCGTCCGCAGAATAAAATCCTCCATCGCGGTCCGCCGGACGGGATCGGAATACAATTCCGCCGGAATGCCCGCCGTCGACAGGGGGATATCCACCCGAAACCTCGACGGCGGGGCAAACGGGTCGGATTGGACATGTTCAATCGCCAAAGTAAACGATCCGAATCGGTATGTACCTTCCAAATCGCGATAAGCCGGGTACCCCCGCCCATTGATGCGCTCCAAAGTCCGTCGCAAATCTTCCCGAACGCCTTGGGTTTGCACCGCCATGGCAAAGCCTCTCCTTTCCTCTACCTTTATATCATATTCGGCGGCATCCCACCGCCCAATCCCTCCCCACAGGCCGACAATTTCCTGGTATGTTTAAAATTTCTCATCCCTGGCCAGGATAGAACCATCTGGTACTCTTGAGCCTCTACCCGGGACCACGCCGGCGGTGGAAGAGGACGTTGTGCACGAAGCTCGTATTAACCCAGGCCTCCCATGCCGGAGCCTTCTGGATCGACAACCCCTTCGCCGTTTTCGACTCCGCGCGCAACCTGGCCCCGTGGACGGCCGGCGGAGCGGACGGTACAGCGGGGGCCCTGGCGTCCCGGGGCGGTGACGTGATGGCGGACGGGACATATCACCAGTATCTCGTAAAACCTGGCGAGACAATCTATCGCATCGCGAAACGATTCGGCATTTCCCCGGAAACCCTTCAAGCGGTCAACGGCATCGCCGACCCGAGATTTCTGCAGAGCGGTCGGATGCTCACAATTCCCGACGGGGCTCAACCGGCTTTCGCAATGAACCGGGGAGCGGAATCCGGGACGACCGAGGAAGGAAAGCCGGCGGCGCCGTTGGCCGTGTTCTATTGTACCTTAACCGCTTACACAGCGGGACCCGAATCGACGGGCAAATCTCCCGGCGACCCGGGGTACGGAGTGACGGCGAGCGGAAGACCCGCCAGGGATGGTCGGACCGTGGCCGTGGACCCGAGGGTCATTCCCATCGGCACCAAGCTGTACATCGAAGGTGTGGGCTACCGTGTGGCGGAAGACACCGGAGGAGCCATTCGGGGCATGCGAATCGACGTGTACATGACCGACGTCGACAAAGCGCGCCAATTCGGCGTCAAACGGGATGTTCCCGTCTATGTGGTCGAATATCCGCCCAAATCGATATGAACAAAGGCCACCCGCCCAGGTGGCCTCCCTCCCGGTCAGACATACGACCCGGGATATACCTCCGTTTATCCGGCCAAACTATTCCACAACTCCACCACCGCAGGGTGGTTCATCATCTTTTTCTTCACCCGGGCAATAGCGTTGTCCACCGCCTTCACGCTGACAAGGTCCAGATCCTCCGAAATCTCCCGGTAAGATTGCTCGTATATGTATCGGCGAACAAAACACTCTCTCTCCAGATCCGTCAAGAGTTGTTCCAGTAATTCATACAGGCGCTCTCGTGCCGCCTTCAGCACCAATTCGTGAATCACATCTTCCTCCACGGCGGGCGTCGCCCCCGGCAAGTGCTCTCCCCGATCGTTGACCGGTCCCTGCTCGTCCACCCGTTTCATCTGATTCATGAACATATACTTGGCTCCGTACACGCGCCGCTTCATCATCGTTTTCATACGGTTCTCCACAAACATCTTAGCAAAAGGCAAAAACGGCACATGGCCGCTGCGGAACGATCGCACCGCATTCCACAATTCGATGCGGAGGACCTGCGCCACTTCATCGTCCGTTTCATAGGGGATCCAGTACCTCTGGGCCAGCCCCCCCAAGAGAGGATTGAGGCGCTGAACCAACTCTGAAAACGCGTCCGCCTCAGACTTGGCCCGACATGCGAGAGCCGTCAACTCATCCATCTGACTTCCTCACCCCATTGCGACCGGCTCTACCCGGTTCTCATCTCTGCGGACCGCTTTGATGACCGATCACACATATCAAGCGGTGGACGGGACGGACCGCCGTTCTTCGCCTTTTTCGGCCCGCCGCTTCCTTCTACAATCTCTCATCTGTGTTCTTGGCTCTCTATGTACGTCTATGCTGTTATCGCCACGCCCCGGGATCCCACCCCGCGATCCTACACCGTCTTATGGAAAGGCTCATTCCCACTGACAGGTTCCATTGACCCAATCTCACGTTTTTCGAGGATGTCCGACGAAATCCGACAAATCCCGTACCCGCATTGTAAGGGAATCCATCTTTATCCGGCATGAGACATTTGGACTAAAAACCCCTCTTAATCACGGAATTGTTCGACAAGCGTTCCCCTCACTGGGAAATTAGACCTATTTTTAAATCTCCTGTGTACGATTTGATAGGTTTTTGTAACATCGCGTAGGTCTTTCGGTGCGTTGGCATCGTGCTCGGGCCATGGCGATCGGAGAGGAAGCGAGGCGGCGATCCAATTCCATCAAGTGAAAAACCGGAGGACATATCCGAACCCCGGCGCCCATACGTATGGACGAGGGGGGCGGAACATGGACCGATTCACGAGCACCGTGGTGCTGGATTTTTTCGTGTCTTTCGGCATTGTCCTCGGCGGCTCACTCATCGGCGGCATCGCCGCCGTCCTGGTGCACCTGCCGCCGGGGAGCACCATGATGCGCCTGGCGGATCATCTGAAAATCTGGGGGTTGGTCAGCGCCTTGGGCGGCACGATGGATACCCTGCGGGTCATTGAAACGGGGGTTCTCGGCGGTCAATTGTCGCCGGTTGCAAAACAGTTCACATACCTCATCGCCGCATTCCTGGGCAGTCAAACGGCATACCTGGTGCTTCGGGCCGCCACCGGGATTCGGCCGTGAACCCGATTCGCGCGGCAGCCGTCTTTCTCCTGGGTATGGTGGCCGGAGCGGCCGGCTGGATGGCCGTCACCGCACGGGAAATGGACGACCTTCACTATGCCGTAGAACAATACCGGCTGAACACCGACCGGCTCACCGAAGAGCTGGACGGCCTGCGGACCAAGCTCCATCAGCAACTCAAAGAGCGGCAAATTCAGACGGTGAACATCCATGTGCAAACAGACGATCCCTTTGCCGAGATCGCCATCATCCGTTTCGCCAAAGATCAGACCAAAACGTTGATCGGAAAGCCCCTCGAGAACCTCGAAAATCATCCCGATCTCATCATCGGTCTTTTGGAGGGGCGAACCATCCAGGTGGACGGGCACACCTGGATGATCCACGTTCAAGCGGTGGTGGTCGGCGAGGCGCTCCACCTGTACCTGACGGGCGGGCCCGCGAACCCCCAGCCCGGCCCCGCTCCAGCCTTCCCGGGGAGCACCGCCCCGTGACTCAGTCCAGTTTCAACACCGCCCCGGTGTTGGCCGAAGTCACCAGTTTCGAATATCGGGCGAGATATCCAGAACGCACCTTGGGTTCGGGAGCCCGCCATTTCGCTCGTCGGGCCGCCAATTCCTCATCGCTGAGCTTGACTTCGAGCCGCCGGCCGGGAATGTCGATGACCACCACATCGCCGTCTTGCAACAGGGCGATCGGCCCACCTTCGGCCGCTTCGGGTGAAATGTGTCCAACGCTGATGCCCCTGGAACCGCCCGAAAACCGGCCGTCGGTGATCAGTGCCACCTTCGCCCCCAGTCCCATGCCGGCCAGAGCCGAGGTGGGCGCCAGCATCTCCGGCATACCGGGGCCGCCTTTGGGGCCCTCATACCGGATGACCACCACATCACCCTCCCGGATCTTGCCGGACATGATCCCCTCGAACGCTTCATCCTGGGACTCGAAAATCACCGCCGGACCCTCAAACCGCTTCACCGACTGATCGACGGCTCCTGCCTTGATCACCGCCCCGTCCGGTGCCAAATTGCCGTGCAGAATCGCCAAACCCCCGGTTTGACTGTACGCTTTTTCCAGAGGCCGAATCACTTCCGGGTCCCGGATTTCCGCCGCGGCAATGTTCTCTCCCAGGGTGCGGCCGGTCACCGTCAGGGCATCCAGATGAAGCAGGCCGTTGATCCGGCTCAGTTCCTTAAGAATGGCCGAGATGCCCCCCGCCCGGTGCACGTCCTCCATGTGCCAATGGGAAGCCGGGCTGACTTTACACAGATGCGGCGTGCGCCGGGAGATTCCATCGATCCGGGACAAGGGGTAATCCACCCCCGCCTCTTTGGCGATGGCCATGGTGTGAAGCACCGTATTGGTGGATCCGCCCATTGCCATATCCAGAGCGAACGCATTATCCAGGGAGTCCACCGTGACGATATCCCTGGGTTTGATATCCCGGCGCACCAGTTCCATAATCTGATCGGCCGCCCTCCGGGCCAAAGCCTCCCGTTCCGGGGTGTCGGCGAGGATCGACCCGTTTCCGGGGAGCGCCATGCCCAGGGCTTCGGACAAACAGTTCATGGAATTGGCCGTGAACATGCCGGAACAGGATCCGCAACCCGGACATCCGTAATCTTCCAGTTCCTTCAGTTCCTCCAGGGAAATCTGCCCGGACTGATAAGCGCCCACCCCTTCAAAAACCGAAATGAGGTCCACGCTTTTTCCCGAAGGAGTGCGTCCCGCCGCCATCGGCCCCCCACTGATGAAAATGGTCGGGATGTTCACCCTCATCGCCGCCATTAACATGCCCGGAGTAATTTTGTCGCAATTGGGAATACAGATGAGTCCGTCGAACCAATGAGCCATGGCCATGGTTTCCACCGAATCGGCGATCAATTCCCGACTCGGCAATGAATAACGCATGCCGATATGCCCCATGGCAATGCCGTCGTCCACGCCGATGGTGTTGAATTCAAAAGGAACCCCGCCCGCTTCCCGCACGGCTTCTTTCACCAATCGACCAAACGCCTGCAGATGCACGTGGCCGGGAATGATCTCCACAAAGGAGTTGCAGATCCCGATGAAAGGTTTGTCGAAGTCTTCGTCCCGCAACCCGGTGGCCTTCAACAGACTGCGGTGCGGTGCTTTGTCCACACCGCGTTTGATCATATCACTGCGCACAATGCTCCACTCCTTTGTTCCCGTGACCGGGGCAGCCGGTCGATCCGCAATCTTTCAGACTGCTCTTATTCTATCAGTGGGTTCGTACTTTGTACAGAAGCGGCGGGTTCGGGCGTCCCGGCAGCCCCCGGTCCCGCCTCAGCCCATTTCCAATAACACCTGCCGATAATTGCGTATGGTTGTCAATCCATGGCGCAGAGCGGCCTCCGCCCGGATAAAATCGCCCCGTTTCCGATACAGTTCCACCAAGTCCGGGTATGCATCGGACAGCTGTTCCTCATCTCCCCGGGTTTGCCACACGGACACCGCCCTTTCCAAATGCGCGACAGCTTCCTCCAGATCGCCGTGCTCCAACAGCACCTGGGCCAACAACCGGAGAATTCTCGCCTCCTCCCCGCTGCCCGCCTCCGCGAACTGCAGGGCCTGTCGGCACGTTGCCTCGGCTTCGGCCGAATTCCCGTTTTGAAACGACAGCAGCGCCATATGAAACAATGTATCGAGCCACTCGGCCCGATGACCGGCACTCCGGTACTCCTCGGCACATTCCTTCAACATGTACATGGAATCCGCGACTTTCCCAAGTGAACCATAGTACCGGGCATACCGCATCTTGATGTCCAGGTACAACTTTTGCCGACGCACGTGTTCGAACAGCCGCATCGCCCGTTCCGCATACTGGCACGCCTTGCGATCCTCTCCCATTTCGTGCAGAACGTCAGCCAAATGCAACGTCACTTTCCCGGTTTCCACCGGATCCTTTTGAACGGCTGCAAACGCTTTGGCCAGTACCTGTCCCGCTTCTTCCAGCCGTCCGACCCGGGCGTAGGCGATCCCCAGGTGATAGTACACCTCGGAACAGAGCGTATCGAAGAGGTGAGGATCCCGTTCCATCCATTCGCACGCCTTCTCCCAATGGTAAATGGCAAGCGACGTCCGCCGCAAATGAAATCGAACTTGGGCCAGGCGATCCAAACATCGCACCATCGCGCACGGCTCGGTTTGTCCGTCCAGCTCCTCCACCAAGCCCTCCAGGATTCCCTCGGCCTGTTCCCATTGTTCCGTTCGTATCAAACATTCTGCTAAATCCATGCGCAATTTCCACGATGGTACACACAAAGGGGATTTCTGCAAGAGGTCCTGGAGAATCGGGATGGCCTCCTCGACCATGCCGGCCTCCATCTTTCCCTGCGCCAGTTTGTACAGCGCATTCTGACGCGTCTGCAGCGCGACATCGGAAAGAAAGTGCTCCAACGGCAACCCGAGGCGATCGGCCAACGCGCGCAGCACCCGGTACGAAGGCATCGCCTTGTCCGATTCAATCTGGCTGACCATACTGACGGTGACGATACCGTCAGCCAGCAGTTGCTGAGTCAACCCCCGCGCCTTCCGCGCCTCGCGTATCTTCCATCCTAAGGAACCAGTCGGGTTCTCTGTTCGTTTTTCGGCCGACGACGGTCGACCTCCTACCCGGTTCCTACTCACTGACACCCCTCCTACCCCATGGCATCGTCCACATCTGTAGAAACTGTGGCAAACACCACTATACCATAGCCCCCGAAGTTGGACTAGATTAATTTCCTTTAACTTACGAATGATTTCGATGAAATGGGTGAATCTCTTTCGCCGTCTCGTCCGAGGCCCCCCGGGCCAACCCTTCCCGAATCGCCCTCTCCCACCCGGGTACGGCCAAACCGTAGCTTTTCATGACCACGGTCGGTCGGGCCAATCCCAACCAGGCCAAGGGCGCCAGCCATCCGGGCACCACCACGTCGGCCCGCCGGCGGCGCAGGGTGCGATCGACGGCCCGCGCCACATCCGTATCCTGCAGGAGAGGCATCCACCGGGGAATCCGGTACATCGGCGTGTGCAGTTTTCCTTTCACCATCCCGGTGTCCACCGGCCCCGGCGAGACCATGGCCACGTGGAACCCCTCCGGCGCCAACTCCTGGCGCAACGAGACGGCGAAGCCCCGCAGAGCCATTTTGCTGCCGGCATAGGCCGCGAAAAATGGAAGAGGAAAATGCGTGGCCAGGGAAGACAAGAAAACGATGGACCGCCTCTTTCCCCGGCGCAACCACGGCAAAAGCCCCTGAACGGCCCGAACGGCCCCCCAATAGTTCACATCCATCGTCCGTTGAAATTCTTCCACCGGCATCCTGAAAACCGGTGCCAGGGGCAGCACCCCCGCGGAGTAAATCAGGATATCCAACCGACCGCAAGAATGTTCCACCGCGTCGGCCATGGCGGCGCCCGCCCCGGCGTCGGTCACATCCACGGGGATCGGATGAGCCCGGCCCGGCAGTGTCCCGGCGACCTGAACCAATCGTTCGTGGTCACGGGCAAACAGCAGCGTCTCCGCTCCTTCCTCGGACAATCGCGCGGCGATCGCCCGGCCGATCCCCCTGGAGGCACCGATGACGGCCGCACATTCGCCTTCATACAATCCCACCCTCGTCCCCCCTCGCCCGCTTCGACATCCCCGTCAAAAATGTTTCGGAAAATCGTTCCATACACGCCTCATTTTCGCACAGGAGCACACCGTCTTCCACCGGGCGGCCGCACATCATAACAAGATGCTCGCCCCCCCGGAGGGCAGGGGCGAATTGCTCCAGACCCGCGGGTCGGGCGGTATCTCTCCGGCCATACGACTCACGTCATCGGCACATGACGGAGGATTTTTCCGTCGATGCGCGCAACGATGTCGTCGAGATCCGGACCGGTGATGGTCAGTCCGTGATTTCGCAGCCCGATCACCGCCCGGTTCGGGTCCGGCGCTTCGCGGACCAATTGGGCCACCTCCCCGGCCAATTGGATCGTCCCGCAGGGATAGTTGACTTGGGTGGCCGGCACCCCTTCCATCCAAGCGTGAACATGAATGATGGCGCCGACATCCGGATGGTCGCGATAAATCATCCAGTGCTCAATCGCATCAACCGACACCCTTCTGGGCTTGACGTGGGGCGGGACCGAGAGGACCATCTCGTTGTGCACGGGGTCGTAATCTTTCACCAGTAACACATGTTCGCCCACTTTGCTCATCGCACCTTTGTTGATGCCGCTGGCGCTCATCCAGAACCCGCCGCTCGGGCATCGCGCACTGAGGTTCCCGTAACTGAGTCCCCCAATTCCGAACAGGTGGTGTACGTGACGCATGTCCCTGGGAGACAAAAGCTGTTCCATCGGGAAGGGAGCGGGCAACAGGTCCCACTCATCCAGTCGCCTGCCGGCCCAAAACAATCGTTCGGTCACCTCGTCCCCGTTCCACAGGGATTCGGGGAGATCCGGCTCAAACCGGTTGTTGATCACCAGCCTGGAAGTGGCCAACGGCCACAGACGATCCACCACTCTCATGATCCAACGTTCAAATTTATGTTCACCTTCGGTTTCCTCAACCCAATACGACCCTTGTTCCAACGTGACAAAGGCCGCCCGGCATTCGGATGGGTCCCGACTCGCCATCAGCAGAAGATTCCCCAAAGACCGGATGAGCAGGGGATAGCCGAAATGAAGCAGATTCTCGGGCCAATGGTCCACAAAGACCACCGACACCACATAGATGCTCTGGGAGCGCCTGCGGTACGGCACCACTCGTCCGGGTTCCAACACCTGAAAGATCACGGTGGAATCCCTCTGTCCCGCCTGGTCCGACGGAATCATCCCCCGGCGGTGCATCTCCTCTCGCAGGGCATCGAGAAATCGATCTTCCTCCGTGTCCCAATCACCAACAATGGCAAACCCCATCGTCCGCCCACCTCCCTACAGCCATTTCGACAAATCTCTGAAAAAGTATACCCTTCCCCTCAGACCCTCATGCCGAACCGGCCCACGCGATCGCACATTTTGCGTGTTTGGGTAAGAAGTCCACAATTTTGCGGAGGCTGCCGCATCTTTATAGCACTAGATAAGGAGGTGAACGACAGTATGTACTGGGGTGTGTTCGGTCCTGCGACCCGTTGGGCCGTGGTCTTCCTCATCATCTTCGTGTTGTTCTTCCTGATCGCGCCCGGCGACGGGCACGGTTACGGAGCCGGAGGCGGAGCTGCGGCCTCCGCAGTGACGTATTAAGCGGTATGTCGTTCGCGAAAGGGGAGGGGCAACCCTCCCCTGTACCATCATGGACCGATCGCTGCAACCGCCCGATCAATCTCGTCTTCGCTGTTGAAAAAACCCAACGAAGCGCGCACCCAGGGACTGCCTGGAATTGTCCGCATCAGCACGCCCCGGGAGCGAAGTCGCTCCAACACCGCTTCCGGCGATTGTCCGTCCACTTCAAAAGTCACCAGTCCCGCATGGTCTTCGGGGGTCACCACCCGAACACCGGCCATCTCCCGCAAACGAGACCTGAACAAGCCGGCCAACCGGCGGGTGCGCCGATAGACCGGCTCCCGTCCCACCTCCTCGACAAATTGCAGGCTGGCGAGCATGCCGGCGAACAACGGAACCGATGCGGAGGACACTTCAAACTTGCGCGCGTCGGGATGGTAGACGACCTCCGGCCAGGGACCCATTCGGCGCAGCCCCGCCCACCCCACCAACGTGGGGTTGACCTCGTCCAGGCGATCCTCGGCCACATACAAAGCCCCGCATCCCTCCGGACCACAGAGCCATTTTTGCCCGGGCATGGCGTAAAAGTCCACTCCGGTCCCGCTGAGCCGGAGAGGGAGCGCGCCGACCCCTTGGGCGCCGTCCACCAACGTCCACACGCCCTTCTCCCGGGCCCACGCCGCCGCCTGTTCCATGGGAAGCACCGCTCCGGTCCGATAGGACACATGGGAGAACGCGATCATGCGAGTCCGCGGGGTCAGCGCCCGTTCGAGAGCCGCAATCATATCCACCTCACCCGTGCCGAGATCGACAAACCGCACGCGCACCCCCCGACGCTGGGACAACAGGTGCAAGGGCATGATCACCCCGGAGTGCTCCAGGTTCGTGGTGATCACCTCGTCATCCTCGTTCCACTCCAGGCCGGCCAAAGCCAGACCCACCCCTTCGGTGGTATTGTGGGTCAGAGCAATAGACGTCGGGGCCGCCCCCACCATCTCCGCCCACCGTTTTCGAAGCTCTTCCTTTAACTCGGCCGCTTTCCGGTGCACCTCAGGGTCGATTCGCCCCTGCTCGGCCTCAGTCTGACTTTGGTTCTCCATGGTCCGGATCGCCCTCAGCGGAAGCGGGCCCGTGGTCCCGGTGTTCATATAGACCCAGCGGTCCACCGCCGGCATCTCCCGTCGAATTTCAGGCAACGACATCCGCAGTTCCTCCGCCACCGCGATCCCCCTTTCCGATCTTTATTGCCGGCCTGCTGTCTCGGGCCGACCGCCACTCGATACCCCGGTTGTCTGCCATCCCGGTCTATTTATAAAAGACCGGCTCATCGGTGGGTTCAAGATAGGGCCGATACGTCCAGATCAACTCGTGCTGAATGTTCACGAGGTACTCACCGCCGCCGAGAACCTGTTCGACCATCCCCACCCGATATCGATGACGCCTCACGTGACCGAGATATTTGACCTTTTGCCCAACTTCGAGATCTGTCTCCCACCCGTCCGCGGTCAAGTCCACAGCGGGCAACCGCCCTTCCCCGGATTCCCGGAAGGAATGAGCCTCCATGCCGGAGGGGCCGTGACTGGACCGTCGCCCGCCTGTGGTCCGGGGATTGTCATGGGACAAGCGTCTCTTCCCCTGCCCCGATGGACGACGCCGACGTGAACCGCGCCGACCCGGGGGCGACACCCCGCTTTCTCCTTCACGAGGATGGAAATCGCCGCCGGACCTCCCCGGCTTTTTGCTCTCATCTCGTTCCATCCGATCCGCCCGGCCTCCCATGTTCGCCGTTTTTCAACACGCTACCCCGATGACGCCGGACCATCCGCGCAAACACCTCCCCGTCGACGGGACCGAGGTTGGCCCGATAGAGATCCAGAGAAATATGGCAACCGTCCCGGTCCTCTTCGGCGGAAAACCGGGCGGCCGCGACCGCGCCGTCCGCCAATTCATACGTCAAGTAGAATGTATCCTCGGATTTCGTTTCAAACCTCCGCCTCCTTGTCTCCATTCTTCCTTCCCATGCTACAATGATACCAGTTCAGCGCCCAAAGGAACACTTCGTCAAGGAGGCGGCCATGTACACGCCGTACAATCCCGGTTATCCATCGCGGTTTTCCGATCAAAAAAAACAATTGGCCCGGAAAAAGCGCCGGCGCAGGCGAATCATCACTCTGACCATTCTCGTCCTTCTTCTCGGATGGGTGGGGTTGGAGTTGGGGAGAGTCATCGCCACATGGGCGAGAGGAGATGGAACCGGTGATTCGGTGCATGGCGCCAAACCGCCCGATTACACGTTCCTGCGCCAGGCGATCGCCACCTATCTGGCGTCCCAGCCGGGAAGTTACGGCGTTGTGGCCGTGGATCTGGCCTCGGGGGCCAAGCTGGACGTGGACGGCGACCGAGTCTTTTACGCGGCCAGTACATTCAAACTGCCCTTGAACCTCTACCTGTACACCCTGATCGCCGAAGGCCGGGTGGACCCCAATACCAAGTTGACCTACGAGGCGTCCGATTATGAAGAGGGAACCGGATGGATCGCGGGTACTCCGGTGGGCAGCGAATACACGATTCGCGAGTTGTCCCAAGCCTCCATCGTCGCCAGCGACAATGTGGCCACCAATATCCTTTTGGACGATCTGGGGATCGACCATGTGAAGTCCTTCATGCAGCAACTCGGAGGGAAACACGTCATCGAGGGGGACAATGTCACCAGCGCCGACGATATGGCCCTGTATGCGATCAAACTGTACGAGTTCTCGAAACAGCACCCCGCCGTCGCGGCGCCGCTCATTGAAGACTTGGAGCATACGGATTTCAATGACCGGATCCCCGCCAAGCTGCCCGCCGACATCCCCGTGGCGCACAAAATCGGCAATTGGACCGATCAGTGGCACGATGTGGGGATTGTTTACCTTCCGGGACGACCGTATGTAATCAGCCTGTTCAGTCGGGACATCGACCAGGATACGGCCTCGCAGGTACTCTCCACGGTGTCCCGGATGGTGTACGATTTTCAGGTCCGGCTCCCCAGATCGACGTGAATGCCGGATCGGGCGGTTATCCCGGCCCCCGCGCCCCGGCCGTCACAGGCCGGCACCGTCCGCACTCGCGGCATCAAGCGCTTCGAGAATCGCCGCCCGGCGGGCGCGGCACACCTCCCGGCGTTCGGGGGGCACCAGCACGTACAGACGCCAAAGGTCCCGGTATTTTTGTTCGAGAAGGCGCACCTCCAGCTCGGTGCTCACGCTGGCCCGGCCCAAAGGCTTCAGCCCGTCCGCGGTGAGGCATCGGGCGTCCACCTCTTTCATGAAGGTCTCCGCCTGACAATAGAGGATCACTTCGTCCTCGCCACACCCGAGCAGCCGGGCGATCCACCGCTCCATCTCCCGCCGGGCGGCCGGGTCGCGCCACCGCCTCACCCAAAGGCTCCTGCGCTCATCCGTCAGATCCCCGGGATATACCTCCACCCCGCGCTTGAAGAGGCGCCGGCCCAAAAACCGGTCGAACATGCGGGCGATCCGACGATCTTTCGATCCGGTTTGCCGCAGCCGCTCCAGGAGCTCCCCGTCTCCCCAGTTCAGCAACTCTTTCTCGGTCAGCCGCCCGTCCTCGGCCGCCCATTCCGCCATCCGCGCCACCATGGCCGACGAGGCGATTTTCGTATGGTGATAGTACAGCCTTTCCGTCAGCACATACCGCATATGCAGCATGTGGAAAAATTCCGAGCGGACATCCGCCCGCTCCCGCCCGCCCTTCACGAGATTCACGGCGAGCCGCCCGTCTGCGATGACAAAGTTCGACAACAGCCGATCGTCGTAATCCATCCGCAGGCCGGCAAACCAAGCATCCCGCCGCACATAGTCGAACAGGTCGGCGTCCACGGTCCCGGACACGATCTCCCGGGCCCAGGGTAAATCAGACGGGGTTCGGGGGTCCAGCAGATCCCGGACGAAGGGCAACACCCCCCACTTCTCGAGCGCCTCTCCCAATTCCTCGGAAAATACATATTGCAGCCGCGCCCCGGTGTCGTGCCGGGGAAAGAGGAGCCACTCATCTTCAAGGGTGTGTCCGAACGGAACGTGGGTGACATCATGGAGAAGGGCCGCCAAAGCGATGGCTTCGAGCTCAACGGGGTCTGCCCGGGCCACTTCCGGTGATCCCGAGTCCTGCAGTCGTCCCATGATTTGTTTTGAAATCCAATATGTTCCGATAGAATGTTCAAACCGTGTATGATGGCAACCGGGATAGACCAGATACGCCGTTCCCAGTTGCCGGATCCCCCGCAGGCGCTGAAACGCCCGGGTGTCGATCACCCGGGCCGCCCAGGGACTGATCGCAATATCTCCGTGCACCGGGTCTCGAATGACCATGAGCCGCCCTCCTCACCCCCATTGTAGCGGGCACGAGGATCGCCGTCCACGAGGGGAACCGGGCCGGAGCGCAACGGGGCCGCCGAACAGCCGCCGCCCCCGGGGTCGCTCCCGCGTACCGCCCTGGCCTGACAAAAAACGGGGGATTGACCCGCGACATCCGTGCGCGTTCCCTTGTCGACGGCGATCCGGTCTTGGAAACGCTCACTCGTCGCCGTTCATGCAACAGCGAATCGTGTCAATTTTATTCGAATAGCTGGCGCCGCAAATCCGGCACGTCAACTCGTCATCCAACTCTCTTTCATCCCGAAAAATGACCACTTTTCCCGGATCCGCATCCACGGTGAACTCCCCATTATCCGTTTTGCGCAAGGTGTAGATCGTGTCGCCGTAGACGAATCGCATACCCGTCAGCTCCTCATCCGCCCTGCCCAGTTGCCGGTTTCGTTCAATCCATTTCCGCACCAATTGCACTCCTGTGGTCATGTCCCTTCCCTGCCCCTTTCCCGTATCGTTTCCTTCATTGTACTATAACAGATTCGCAACGTACAATCCTGTTTCAGAGGTGTTGCCCTCCGACGCAGGAACCATGCCTCCCCGATCATCATGCGGAACGTCCATCCCCAGGCTTCCCTTATCCCGGATAACCGGATACAATGGAAGTATCCGCAGAAAGACCATGAACTGATCGATTGGCGACAAAGGCAGGTGTCACAACTTGGCAATCATCCCCGAAGGCGCGTTTTTGTGGGAAGGGTCGGAAACCTTTAAACAAAGCACCAATTTGTATCGTTATATGCAATGGCTGACAGTAACCCGACACCTCTCCTTCTCCTCATACGAGGACTTGTGGAGGTGGTCGGTATCCGACCTGGAGGCGTTTTGGTCGTCCGTTTGGAATTTCTTTCAACTCAAAGCATCCAAACCCTACACCCGCGTCTTAGAATCCCGAACCATGCCCGGCGCCCGGTGGTTCTCCGGCGCAGAACTCAACTATGCCGAACACGCCCTGGGGCATGATTTTACCGACCGGCCGGCCATTTTGTTTCAATCGGAAATCCGTTCGTTGGAGTCGATTTCCTGGAAGGAACTGAAAGACACCGTGACCTCCCTGGCCACAGCCCTGCGCAACATGGGGGTCGAACGAGGGGACCGGGTGGTCGCGTACCTACCCAACATGCCCGAGGCCGTGGCCACGATGCTCGCCTGTGCCAGTATCGGGGCAATCTGGTCCAGTTGCTCCCCCGATTTTGGAAGTGTCAGCGTCATCGACCGGTTCCGGCAGATCGAGCCCAAAGTGCTTTTTGCGGTGGACGGGTACCGGTACAACGGCAAGGCGTTTGATCGCCGGCAGGTGGTTCGGGAACTGCAAAACGCCCTGCCCACCCTGACCCAGACGGTGCTGGTCCCTTACCTCAACCCGAAAGCCACCCCCGAAGGTCTTTCGAACGCGATCCTTTGGCGGGACTGTCTGGATCACGGCGACACCCTGAGCTTTGAACAGGTCCCATTCGACCACCCCCTGTGGGTGCTGTACTCGTCGGGAACCACCGGTCTCCCGAAAGCGATCGTCCAAGGCCACGGGGGAATTCTCATCGAACACCTGAAATCCATCGGGCTCCACCTGAACCTGACCCCGGACGACCGGTTTTTCTGGTTCACCACCACGGGGTGGATGATGTGGAACGTGGTCCTGAGCGGCCTTTTGGCGGGTGCCACAATTCTTTTGTACGACGGCAGCCCGGGCTACCCCGATCTCAACGTGCTGTGGCGATTCGCCGAACAAACGGGGATGACAGTGTTTGGAACCAGTGCCGGGTATATCACTTCCTGCATGAAGGCGGGGATTGAACCCGGACGCGACCACGATCTGTCCGAACTCGTCAGTATCGGCTCCACGGGGTCCCCCCTGCCCCCGGAGGGCTTCCAGTGGGTCTACGAACACGTGAAGAAAGACCTATGGCTCGCCTCCACCAGCGGAGGAACCGACATCTGCTCCTCTTTTGTGACCGGTTGCCCGCTGTTGCCTGTCTATTCAGGGGAGATCCAATGCCGCAGTCTCGGAGCGAAAGTGGAGGCTTTCGACCCGGAAGGTCGGACGGTGATCGACCAAGTCGGAGAATTGGTGGTCACCGAACCGATGCCCTCCATGCCCCTGTATTTTTGGAATGACCCCGGAGACGCCAGGTACCGGGACAGCTACTTCGACATGTATCCGGGGGTTTGGCGTCACGGCGACTGGATCAAGATCACGGCCAGGGGCACGGCGATCATTTACGGACGGTCCGATTCCACCATCAACCGCCTCGGCGTCCGTATGGGCACCAGCGAAATCTATCGCACGGTGGAAAGCCTTCCGGAGGTCCTGGACAGCTTGGTGATCGACCTGGAGGTCATGGGGGGCTCATCCTTTATGCCCCTTTTCGTCGTCCTCCAAGAAGGGACCGTCTTGGATAACGCCCTCAAACAGAAAATCCGGGACCAAATCAGGAAGAATCTCTCTCCCCGCCACGTCCCGGACGAGATCTACCAAATTCAAGAAGTTCCCAGGACCTTGAACGGCAAGAAGCTGGAGGTGCCGATCAAAAAGATCCTGACTGGCACCCCGGTCCACAAAGCGGTCAACTTGGACTCCACAGCCAATCCCGGCGCGGTGGACTTTTTCGTTCAGTTGGCCGAACAGCTCAAGGCGGAAAAGCGGTTGTAACACGTTTGCCCGCAAGTCGGTGGCCTGCCGCCGCCGGTACGGGCGGCGGCAGGCGCAACGGATCGGCGAAACAGGGCTTCCCGTGCCCGGCTGCGCGGCTTAGGCGTGTTTCCGCCGAAATTCCACCATGTAGTCCCGCAGGGCCCGACAGCTTTCGACGGGAACCGCATTGTAGAGAGAGGCCCTGCATCCGCCCACCGATCGATGGCCGTTCAGACCGACAAACCCTTCCCGCTTCGCCCCGTCCAAAAACTTCTGTTCCAACTCCGGAGTGGGCAGCCGGAACGTCACATTCATCAGGGAACGGCTTTCCGGTTCGGCATGGCCGAGGTAGAAATCCGGATTTTCATCGATCACCCGATAGATCATCGCCGCCTTTTCCCGGTTGCGCCTTCCCACCGTTTCCACGCCGCCCTGGTTCTTCACCCACTTCAGCACCAGCCCCATGATGTAGATGGCAAAAGTGGGGGGCGTGTTGTACAGAGAGTTGTTTTTCGCATGGGTCCGGTACTGCAACATGGTCGGCAGATCCCGGGGGGCCCGTTCCACGATGTCCTTCCGAACAATCACCAGGGTGACGCCCGCCGGTCCCAGATTTTTTTGCGCACCGGCATAGATCAAGGCGAATTTCCTCACGTTGACCGGCCTGGACAAAATATCGCTGGACATGTCGGCCACCAGAGGCACCTCTCCGGTATCCGGAAACGTCGACCACTGGGTGCCGAAAATGGTATTATTGGAAGTGATGTGCAGATAGGCGGCATCCTGGCCGAAAACGATTTCTCCGACATCGGGTATGCGCCGGTAGTTGCCGTCTTCGGTGCTGGCCGCCACAAAGGTATCTCCCAGGCGCCGTGCTTCTTGTAAAGCCTTTTCGGACCAACTCCCGGTCAGTACGTATCCCGCCGCCTTGCCTTTGGGCAGGCAGTTCATGGGGACCATAGCAAATTGCAAACTGGCCCCGCCCTGCAAGAACAGGACATCGTAATCCTCCGGTACCGCGAGCAATTCCCGCACCAAAACGGCCGCTTCGTTGTGCACCGCCTCATAACTCTTGCTGCGATGGCTCATCTCCATGACGGACATCCCCGTGCCGCCGAAATCCACGAGTTCATCCCGGGCTTGGTGCAGCACTTCCAAGGGAAGGGCGGCCGGCCCGGCATTGAAATTCAACGCGCGTTTCACCTGGGACATTGGGTCTGCTCCTTTCCACGGCTCCGCTTGTCTTCAAATATAAAATATACCACTTCGCCGCATCACAGGAGCACCTTTCTCGCCCCTCCCCGTGTCAAATTGTTTACATCCCTCCGTTTCACATGATATCATGAATAAAAATAGAACGGTGTTCCTTAATACAGAACATCAGGAAGCGGAATAGGTTTTCTTCAACCGGTTCGGCCAGATCCCGAGCCAAGAACCTGATCAGCCGGGGTACGGGGCCGTATTTTTATCCGCCCAAGTTGGAAAGCCATCTGGAAGCCCGGTTATGGAACGATGTGTTTAACTTCGCCGAGGATCGCCTGCACCTCCACCGGGGCACATTCCAGTTTGGTTCCCGTGGCCATGGAGGTCTTTGACCGCCTCATGCGGGGCCGAACCAGCTCGACCGCGAACGGGAGGACGTGCGGGTGACCGCCGGTGAACTCCCGGGCTACGCCTATCTCGATTGAACTTCCCCGGCACCGCGCGCCGGTGCGCACACATGCGGAACATGCGAAAACCGAGGGCTTCCCGCCCGCGTTTTTTTTGTATGTTTCGTCCACACCCCTTGGCAGCGCGGCTTTCTGTGTTATAATAGACGCGTAAAATGATCATGTGTTATACTTCAGACGTCGCAGGTTCAGCCCCGACGGCCGTGGGCTGCCGGTGGCGCTGTCGCACCGGAGGTGAGGCCATCGCCGGCACACAGCCGGCGGAAAGGGGATGCGTATGCCCTTTCTGTACTACAACAGGATCTTGTTCTAATCTGGTGTATGATCATAGGAAAGGGAGGGACACCATGCCGGAAACTATCGCTTATCCCGCCGGGGTGCGGGTGATCGGGCCGGTCACCGGAGAATTCGGGGAAATCCTGACGCCCGAGGCGCTGACATTCATCGCCGCTCTGCACCGGCAATTCGACCAAAGGCGCAAGGAACTGCTCGCCAAGCGACAAGAGCGGCAGGAGGCCATTGATGCCGGCCGAATGCCCGATTTTCTCTCCGAAACTGCCGACATTCGCCGGGCGGATTGGACCGTGGCGCCGATCCCCGCCGATCTGCGGGACCGCCGGGTGGAGATCACCGGCCCCGCCGGAGACCGGAAAATGGTCATCAACGCGCTCAACTCCGGTGCGAAGACGTTCATGGCCGATTTTGAAGACGCGAATTCCCCCACCTGGGAAAACACGGTGGGCGGTCAGGTCAACCTTCGGGATGCCATCCGCCGCACCATTCGTTACACCGGGCCCGAGGGCAAACGGTATGAACTGGCCGAAAAAACGGCCGTACTGATCGTCCGCCCCAGAGGCTGGCATCTGCCCGAAAAGCACGTCCTGGTGGATGGCGAACCCGTCTCCGGTGCCCTGTTCGACTTCGGACTCTACTTCTTCCACAACGCCCGAGAACTGCTCCATCGGGGAACGGGACCGTATTTTTACCTCCCGAAGATGGAGAGCCATCTCGAGGCGCGACTGTGGAACGATGTGTTCAATTTTTCCCAGGATCGACTGGGGATTGCCAGGGGTACGATCAAGGCCACGGTTTTGATCGAGACCATTCTCGCCGCTTTTGAGATGGATGAAATCCTCTACGAACTGCGGGATCACGCCGCCGGCCTCAACTGTGGTCGATGGGACTACATTTTCAGCTTTATCAAACGCTTCCGCAACCGACCGGAGGTCATTCTTCCGGACCGGGCGTTGGTCACGATGACCGCGCCGTTCATGCGGGCGTACACGCTCCTGACCATCAAGACCTGTCACCGGCGGGGAGCCTTCGCCATCGGCGGCATGGCGGCACAGATCCCGGTGAAAAACGACCCGGCGGCCAATGAAGAGGCTTTTGCCAAAGTTCGGGCCGACAAAGAACGGGAAGCCCGGGACGGCCATGACGGGACGTGGGTGGCCCATCCGGGATTGGTCCCGGTGGCGATGGAAGTCTTTGATCGATTGATGCCGGGGCCGAACCAACTGGACCGCAAAAGGGAGGACGTCGAGGTCAGCGCGGCCGATCTCCTCCAGGTCCCCGAAGGCCCGATCACCGAGCAGGGCCTGCGGACGAACGTCAGTGTGGGGATTCAATACATCGAAGCCTGGCTGCGGGGTTCGGGCGCGGTGCCCATTTTCAACCTCATGGAGGACGCCGCCACGGCGGAGATCTCCCGAGCCCAGGTATGGCAATGGATCCGCCACCCGCGGGGAGTGCTTCAGGACGGACGAAAGGTCACGGTGGATCTGTTCAGCCAGGTGTTAAGCGAAGAGTTGGAGGCGATCAAGAACCGGATCGGTCCCGATCGCTTTGTGCAGGGCAAGTACGGCGAAGCAGCCGACTTGTTCAGCCGCCTCACCACCAGCGATTCGTTCACCGAGTTCCTGACTCTTCCCGGGTACGATCTGCTCGCATAAAGCCCTCGGGAGCCATCCAAACCTCAATCCGGATCAAGAGAGGATGTTCGTCGATGATCGATAAGCAAGAAGCGGAAGCGTTGCAACGCGGTTGGGAGACCGATCCCCGGTGGAAAGGAATTGTGCGCACCTATTCGGCGGAAGATGTACTGCGGCTGCGAGGCTCGATCCGCATCGAATACACCCTGGCCCGCATGGGTGCCGAACGCCTGTGGCATCTGCTCAACACCGAACCGTACATTCCCGCCCTGGGGGCCCTGACGGGCAATCAAGCGGTGCAACAGGTCAAAGCCGGTCTCAAGGCGATCTACCTCAGCGGCTGGCAGGTGGCTGCGGATGCCAATCTGGCCGGGCAAATGTACCCCGACCAAAGCCTGTATCCCGCCAACAGCGTTCCCCATGTGGTCAAACGGATCAATCAGGCGCTTCAGCGGGCGGATCAGATCCATCATGCGGAAGGCAAGGACGATATCTACTGGTTCGCCCCGATCGTGGCGGATGCCGAAGCCGGGTTCGGCGGCCCGCTGAATGTGTTCGAACTGATGAAAGCCATGATTGAGGCCGGGGCGGCCGGGGTGCATTTTGAAGATCAATTGGCTGCCGAAAAGAAGTGCGGTCACATGGGAGGCAAAGTGCTTGTCCCGGTGTCCCAGGCGATCCGCAATCTGACGGCCGCGCGCTTGGCGGCGGACGTCACGGGTGTGCCCACGATCCTGGTGGCCCGGACCGATGCCCTGGCTGCGCAACTGATCACCAGTGACGTCGATCCCCGGGATCGGGAATTCATCACCGGCGAACGGACCCCCGAGGGATTCTATCGGGTGCGCAGCGGTTTGGAGGCGGCCATCGCACGGGGACTGGCTTATGCACCGTACGCCGACTTGATCTGGTGCGAAACGTCGGAGCCGAACCTCGAAGAAGCCCGGCGGTTCGCCGAAGCCATTCACGCCGAATTCCCGGGGAAACTCCTGGCGTACAACTGCTCGCCGTCCTTCAACTGGAAGCGGAAGCTGGACGACAAAACCATCGCCGAATTCCAGCGAAAGCTCGGCGAGATGGGCTACAAGTTCCAATTCGTCACCCTGGCCGGTTTCCATGCCCTCAATTACAGCATGTTCGACCTGGCTCGGCAGTACCGCGAACGCGGCATGGCGGCCTACGCCGATTTGCAGCAGCGGGAGTTCGACAGCGAGGTCTACGGTTACACGGCGACCAAACACCAGCGCGAGTCGGGCGGGATATTTTGACGAGGTGAGCATGGTCATCTCCGGGGACCGCTCCCTCCACCACGACGATCCCGGACCGAGGCTTTTGGCCGATCCCGGGCCGCTCACCAGCATCCGGCATGCGTCGCCCGCTTCGGGGTGCCCCGCTCCCCGGGCGGGTTTCTTCTTTCCCCGGGAATGACCGCGGGGCTCCGACGCCTCCGGCGCCCGACACGCAGCCCGGCGCGATTCGACCTCCGCTCACCACGGGGGGCCGCACCCTTGCAAAGTGCCTGATTCCTCCCGCAAAACCGCCATAAAATGATCCACCGCCCGAATATGGTAGCGGTAACGATGAAGGACCGCGGAAAACGTGCGGCGGATCCGATGGCCCCGAAGCCGCAACATGGCCAGGATGCCCAAACGCACTTCCTTCGCGACGGCCCGGGTCGACAGCAGAGAGACCCCCAGGCCGGCCTCCACCGACTCCTTGATGATTTGTGTGCTGCCCAGTTCCATGACCGCCGACGGACAAAGGCCGGTGGCGGCGAACATTCTGTCCGCCGCTTCCCGGGTTCCGGACCCCGGCTCGCGAACGATCCACCTCTGTGCAGCCAATTCATCCGGATCCGCCTCGAAACCACACGCCAGAGGATGGCCGGCGGGCACGATGACCATCAGTTCGTCTTCGAACAGCGGAAATGTCTCAAGCTCGGGGTGATCCAACTCCCCCTCCACGATTCCCACATCGTGTTCCCGGCGGAGGATCCCTTCGGCCACCTGTCGGGTGTTCTCGATGGAGATGGCCGTGGAGACCCGGGGATACGCCTTGCAAAACTTCGCCAGAATCCGGGGCAACACATACTCTCCGAAAGTATAACTGGCCCCGATCGCCAGGTGCCCGACCTCTCCCTGTTGCAGATCATCCATCATCGCCGCAAGTTCCTCGTAGCGATCGAGAATGTCCTGGGCCTGTGCCAAGAGCATCTCTCCGGCTTGGGTCAGACGCACCGTTCGATGGGTCCGCTCCAGCAATCGGACACCGAACTTGTTCTCCAGGGATCGGATCTGCAGGCTCACCGCGGGTTGAGTCATGTGCAAAGCCTCCGCCGCCCGGGAGAAATTTTTCATCTTCGCCACCGTGACAAAGATCAATAATGATTGGTCCATGCCCCCGCCTCCACTCAGGTAAGCTTATCATATAAGCTAATCATATGAAACAGATAATGATTATTTATTTTACTTATCGATTGTCCCGTCGTACCCTTTATGTAAGATCATTTTTCGACAGATTCATGAAAACGGGGGATGGACATGGACGAGTTGAAAACGTTGCCCGCCGAGGATACGGCCGACCTGGCCGGGCATCGCATCGGGCGTCGGATCATCATTCGCATCACCGGGCCCGCGGGCCGGTTCGCGGCGGGGGTGCTGTTCACGTTTGCCGTGGCGGCGGCCGGCACGGCCCTCGCCGGGTTGCCGGTCCTGTCGCGCCCGGGGCCGATGGTCATCGCCATCCTGCTGGCCGTGGTGTATCGACAGATCGCCGGATATCCCGTGGCTCTGGCCGGGGGGATCCAATTCTCATCCAAAGTGTTGCTGCGACTGGCCATCATCCTGTACGGCTTCCGGGTGAATGTGGCCATGATCCTCCACCAGGGATGGCACGTCATTCTTCAGGATACGGCCGCGGTGGTCCTGGCCATCGCCATGACCGCGCTGTTCGCCCGGTGGCTCCGGGCGGACGGCCGACTCTCCTTTCTCCTGGGCGTGGGTACGGGTGTGTGCGGTGCGGCGGCCATCGCCGCAGTGGCGCCCCTGGTGAAGGCCAGGGACGAAGAGACCGCGGCCGGCGTGGGCGTGGTGGCCCTGGTCGGAACGTTGTTTGCCATCTCGTATACGCTGATTCGCCCGTGGATTCCGCTGACCGATCTCCAATTCGGCTTATGGGCCGGGACGAGTTTGCATGAGATCGCCCACGTGGCGGCGGCCGCAGCCCCCGCCGGGCAGAGCGCTCTGGGTGAAGCCATCCTGGCCAAACTGGGGAGGGTCGCGCTTTTGGTCCCTCTGTCCCTTGTCTTGTTGGCCCGGTTGACCCGGCGCGGCCAATCCGGGGAACGGGCGGCGTTCACCTTTCCGTGGTTTTTGCTCGGGTTTATCGGCGCCAGTCTCTTCACCACCTATGTCCCGCCGGCGCCCGTTGTCCTCGATCGCATCGCCGCCGCCGCGTCGTGGTTGCTCACCACCGCCATGGTCGGACTTGGGTTGAACGTCGAAATGCGCCGGCTGCTCAGCCGGGCGGCCCGCCCCTTGGGGGCCATGATCCTGGCCTCGGTGGTGCTCTCCATCGCCACGTATTGGTTTACTCTGTTATAAGTTCATCCGTCGCCACGCACCGGCCGAACCGGCTCCCGAACATCGACCTCGTCCCGCCACCGGGCTTTTGTCGGCCACACCCGCCGCCGTTCCGGGTCGAGTGGCGAGAGTTTCTCCCCGTTCGTAGCCGGCTCCGGAGAGTTCACGTGGTTCTCCGGGGTCGTTCCTTTTATAATTGGAGGTGAAATCCGCCGTATTTCACGTCGCCGCCGACCGGAATGATTCTGGAGAATCTTCTGTAAAAGAGAGGCGAGGTACATGGAAGTCTGGTCTGTTGGAGATCGGTCCATCCACCTGGAACAGGGGGATATCACGCGGCTTGAAGTGGATGCCATTGTCAACGCGGCCAACTCCACGCTATTGGGAGGGGGCGGAGTGGACGGGGCCATTCATCGGGCGGCCGGTCCGCAACTGCTTGAGGAATGCCGCACCCTGGGCGGCTGCCCGACGGGGCACGCCAAGATCACCAAGGGATATCGCTTGCCCGCCAAGTATGTGATCCATACGGTCGGCCCGGTGTGGCGAGGCGGGGCCCAGGGTGAAGCCGATTTGTTGCGTGCATGTTATCTCAACTCTTTGGAACTCGCCGATGCCCACGACATCCAAAGCATCGCCTTTCCCGCGATCAGCACCGGAGCTTACGGGTATCCCAAAGAAGAAGCGGCAACGGTGGCCATACGGGCGGTGGTGGACCGTCTGCCCCGTTCCCAAACCGTAAAAAACGTCATCTTTGCCCTTTATTCCGAATCCGACTACCAACTTTACAAACGTTTGTTATCGACGTATCTTTAAATGGCGGAACCTTATGGCGCCCCATTCATCGGAAACTTTCAAGCGGCCCCGGATTCGGGCGAAAAGGTGTTGACGGCAGGATGGGCGGATGCTAGAATATCGACATGATCCAACTAAACCAATTTGAATATATGGTTTGCCGACCAGAAGACTGGAGGCTCCGTGGTGCAGAGACACCTCAGCGGAGCCTCCATTTCGTTTTTCGGAACTGTGCTTCGGGGAAAGGGGATGGAGGATGGGAGGCATGACTATGAGACCGTAGGAGAGACTTTTGGTGTCAAATCCGAAATGGAGGAGAAGCGCCATGGTGAAAAGTGTATATCAAAGGAATGGAAAACTGAAAACCGGACGGCTGCTTGCCCTGGTTCTGCTTGTGTTGGCCGGCGCCCTTACCGGGTGCAGCGGCGCTCACCAGCCCCCTGGGAACTCATTGCTCTCCGGTAGTGGACACGCCGGTGGACAAGAACAGAAGATGGTCCGGATCGGCTATCAGAAATACGGTACTCTCAACATTCTCAAGTCCCGGGGAACGCTGGAACAACGATTGGCTCCTCTCGGCTATTCGGTTCAGTGGATCCAGTTCCCGGCCGGACCACAACTTTTGGAAGCCATGAATGCCGGCAGCATCGACATCGGCCATACGGGGGAGGCCCCGCCCATCTTTGCCCAGGCCGCCAGCACGCCGCTTGTCTATGTCGCGAACGAAGCGGCCAGTCCTCGGGCGGAAGCCATCTTGGTCCCGAAAAACTCGCCGATCCAAGGGGTGGCCGATTTGAAAGGGAAGAAAGTGACACTGAACAAAGGATCGAACGTTCATTATCTGCTCGTGAAAGCCCTTGAGAAAGCCGGTCTGAAGTTGACCGACATCCAGCCGGTTTATCTCCCCCCCGCGGATGCCCGGGCGGCCTTTGAACGGGGAAGTGTCGATGCCTGGGTGATCTGGGACCCCTTTTATGCCGCAGCCCAGACGGCGACCGGCGCCCGGGTGCTCACCGACGGCACGGACCTGGTGGCCAACCGCGAATTTTATTTGGCGAGCCGGTCCTTTGCCGAACGCCACAGGGATGTGATTGACGTTTTACTGGAGGAAGTGAATAAGACGGATGAGTGGGCGAAAAAAGATCCCCATGCGGTGGCCGAATTCTTGTCTCCTGAACTCGGGATTGATGTCCCGTCCCTGGAATTGGCGTCCAGGAGAAGAGCGTACGGGGTTCATCCCGTCACCGATCAGGTGCTGGACGACCAACAACTGATTGCCGACATCTTTTTCCGGATCGGATTGATTCCCAGGCATATTCAGGTCAAGGAGGCGGTCCTTCCGAGGACGCCTTAACTCCTAAGATGCCGGTCGCGGGGATTGGATCGGCTGGGAATCTGTCGGTTGGGAACTTTTGAATGTTGCCCCTGAAGGAGGAGGTATGGGATCATGCAAATTTTTTGGTTCATCCCGACCCATGGGGACGGCCGCTATCTGGGGACGGCCGTCGGCGGAAGACCTGCGAATTATGCCTATCTCCGGCAAATCGCTCAGGCGGCTGACCAGCTCTGCTACAGTGGAGTCCTGGTGCCCACGGGCCGATCCTGCGAAGATGCGTGGATTGTCGCTGCATCCCTGATTCCTGTAACTGAGAATTTGCGTTTTCTCATCGCGGTGCGGCCGGGGTTGACAGCTCCCTCCGTTGCCGCCCGTATGGCGGCCACCTTTGACCGGATCTCAAAGGGACGTGTGCTCATCAACGTGGTCACGGGCGGCGATCCCGTCGAGTTGGCCGGGGACGGGATTTTTCACGATCATGACGAGCGATACGAGTTGACCGATGAATTTCTCACCATCTGGCGGGGACTGCTGAGCGGGGATGAGGTGAACTTTCAAGGGCGGTACCTGCGGGTCAAAGGGGGAAAAGTCCTGTTTCCCCCGTTCCAGAAACCCCATCCGCCCCTCTATTTCGGAGGGTCGTCGCCGGCCGGGCAACGTGTGGCCGCCAAACATGCGGATGTGTATCTGTCTTGGGGCGAACCTCCGCAGCAAGTGGCGGAGAAGATCCAACAGGTCAAAAGATTGGCCGAGGCCCAGGGAAGAACGGTTCGTTTCGGCATCCGGCTGCATGTGATCATCCGCGACACAGAGCGGGAAGCGTGGGAAGCCGCCAACCGTCTGATCCGGTATGTGGATGAAGAAACGATCACTGCGGCTCAAAAGGTGTTCTCCCGTTTCGATTCGGAAGGTCAACACCGGATGTTACTCCTGCATCAAGGGAACCAAACGACGTCGCTGGAGGTGAGTCCGAATCTGTGGGCGGGGATCGGCCTGGTGCGGGGCGGCGCGGGCACGGCGCTGGTCGGCGATCCGGAAACCGTTGCGCGGCGGATCCGGGAGTACGCGGATCTCGGGATTGAGACCTTCATTCTTTCCGGATATCCACATTTGGAAGAAGCGTATCGAACCGCCGAATTGTTATTTCCGCATCTCCCGTTGGAACAAGCGGCCACTCCTGTCGGAAACCAAGTCACGG
The DNA here is from genome assembly GCA_029960885.1 of Kyrpidia sp. GTDB lineage: Bacteria > Bacillota > Bacilli > Kyrpidiales > Kyrpidiaceae > Kyrpidia. The sequence continues at coordinate 28,734 of JASBVV010000051.1, forward strand.
GACCCTTTGGGGAAATTGTGGCCAATCATCATTTTCCGGAGCGAAAGGAAGGGGTCGGATGAAAGAGCCTTTTTTCGTCAACTGGTCGATCCGTTGAATCCTCCTTCCGTGGCAGCGCGTCGTGGACAATGTGGGAATCGGCCTGAAAGGCGACTGGCGCCGGAAGGCCGAATTGGCTTTGGAGCACGTGGGATTGGCGGATCGGGCCGGGGAATGGCCGTCCGTTCTCTCCGGGGGACAGAAACAGAGGGTTCACTGGCCAGGGCGTTGGCCAGTGAACCCCGGCTGCTTCTTTTGGACGAACCGTTGGGAGCTCCGGATGCTCTGACCCGCATCGAGATGCAGCGGTTGGAGGAAGATAAAACGCCTTCGCCCGCCGCACCGATTTTCTTTTCTGTATAAAACCGAGTTATAAACAAAATTAGACTTGACATATTTAATTAGTTGGATTAACGTATTTAACAAGTTTGGTTAAGAGGATGAAAACGGTTAAGGAACAGCCGGTAGTCAGGGGGAATGCAGATGGCACGGTTTGGCGTGCACCGGTGGAGAAGAATGCTGTCGATGGTCGGATTGGCGGTGGCGGTGGCCGGTTGCGGCGGAGGTGCCGCCGGCCCCGCCTCCGCGCCGGGCGGAGCTTCCACCCAAGGCGGCGGGGAAATCCAGCTTCTCAACGTGTCCTATGATCCGACCCGGGAATTCTATCAGGCGTTTAATCAGGCCTTTGCCGAGTACTGGAAGACCAAAACGGGGCAGACGGTGACCGTGAAACAATCGCACGGAGGGTCGGGGCAACAGGCGTTGTCGGTGATCAACGGCCTGGAGGCCGATGTGGTCACCCTCGCCCTGGCGTACGACATCGACGCCATTCGGGACAAGGGATTGATTCAGGGAGATTGGCAGAAACGGCTTCCTTTCAACAGTTCCCCGTACACGTCGACCATTGTGTTCTTGGTGCGCCACGGGAATCCGAAGGGCATCCACGATTGGAACGACTTGGTCAAACCGGGTGTGTCGGTGATCACGCCCAACCCCAAGACATCGGGAGGTGCGCGCTGGAACCATCTGGCCGCCTGGGGGTATGCCCTCCAACATGACGGCGGCGACGAGGAAAAGGCGAAAGATTTTTTACGGCGCCTTTACAAGAATGTCCCGGTTCTCGACTCCGGGGCCAGAGGGGCGACAACGACCTTTGTCGAGCGGGGAATCGGAGACGTTCTCATCGCCTGGGAAAACGAGGCTCTGCTCGCCGTCAACAAGTTCGGCAAAGACAAATTTGATCTCGTGGTACCGTCGATCAGCATTCTTGCGGAGCCTCCGGTCGCCGTGGTGGATCGCGTGGTCGACAAGCGCGGAACCCGCGCCGTGGCTCAGGCCTATCTGGAATATTTGTATACTCCCGTGGGGCAGGAATTGGCGGCCAAGAATTTTTACCGTCCCCGGGATGAAGCCGTGGCGAAAAAATACGCCGGACAGTTTCCGAATCTGAAACTCTTCACCATTGACGATCTGGGGGGATGGTCAAAGGCGCACAAGACCCATTTTGCCGACGGAGGGATCTTTGACCAGATTTACGCGCGATGAGAGCCCGCATCAGAATCCCGGATCGGCCGGAGAAACGGGAGTCCGCTTGAACGAGCGCCTCCGGGATGGAGGAGAGGAGGAGACGGAATGGCCGGAGGGCCTAAGGGACGCATCCTTTTGCCGGGTTTCGGTATGACCTTGGGAGTGACGGTGTTCTACGTCTGTGTGATGATCTTGATTCCCTTTGCCGTCCTGGTGCTGAAAACGGCTTCGCTGAACCTTCACGGGTTCTATGAGACGGTGACGGCGCCCCGGGTGATGGCCGCCCTGCGCCTCAGCCTTCTGACCGCCCTGATGGCCGCCTGTATCAACGTGGTCTTCGGAGTGCCGGCCGCCTGGGTATTGTCCAGGTATTCGTTTCCGGGAAAGCGGTTGCTCGATGCGGTGGTCGATCTGCCCTTTGCCTTGCCCACCGCCGTGGCCGGCATCGCCCTGACGTCGATGTTCGGTCCGGCGGGGGGACCGGGAGCGATCTTGGAACGATTCGGTGTTCGCGTCGCCTTTACTCCGGTGGGGATTGTGGTGGCTCTGGCGTTTATCGGCCTTCCCTTCGTGGTGCGAACCCTTCAACCGGTCATTGAAAGTCTCGACCGGCGGGTGGAGGAGGCGGCGGCGACATTGGGGGCGAGCCCGGCTCAGGTTTTTTTTCGAGTGATCCTGCCTCCCCTGGTGCCCGCCGTGCTCAGCGGATTCTCCCTGGCCTTTGCCCGGGGAGTCGGTGAGTACGGATCGGTGGTCTTCATTTCCGGGAATATGCCGATGCGCACGGAAATCGCTCCTGTGGTGATCATGACCAAATTGCAACAGTTCGACTACGCCGGTGCCGCGGCGGTGGCCGTCGTCCTGCTGATCGTTTCGCTCGTCGTGATGTCGTTGGTTCGTCTGATCGAGTTGCGGGCCGGTTTTTGGCGGACGGGTGTGCGATAAGGACGCCGGAACAATGCGGGAGGGGAAAGGAGGAATGGGGATGGCCGGATCCCATCGTTCGGGGACGCGGGCGGGAAGATGGTTGCTCATCGGGGTGACTGTATTGTTTTTTGCCGTGTTCTTGTTCGCGCCGCTGGTTGTCGTTTTCTCTTCGGCGTTGCAAAAGGGATTCGGATATTGTCTGGCGGCCTTGGCCGACCCGGAAACGGTGGCCGCGGTGCGTCTGACCCTGCTCACCACCTGTATTGCGGTGCCGGTGAACACCCTCTTCGGCCTGTGTGCCGGATGGGCGATCGCGAAGTATGAGTTTCCCGGAAAATCTCTGCTGAAAACGGTGATTGCGCTGCCGTTTTCCGTCTCTCCGGTGATCGCGGGTCTGATGTTTGTCCTCGTGTACGGGTCCGGAGGATGGATCGGACCTTGGTTGGAGGCCCATCATATCCGGGTGATCTTCGCGGTGCCGGGGATCATTCTCACGACGTTGTTTGTGACATTGCCCCTTGCGGCCCATGAATTGATCGCCGTCCTGGAGGCCCAGGGGAGGGAAGAAGAGGAGGCCGCCTGGACCCTCGGTGCGACAGGCCGGCAGATTTTTTGCAAAATCACCCTTCCAAAGATCAAATGGGGGTTGTTTTACGGGGTCATCCTGTCCACCGCCCGGACCATGGGCGAGTTTGGAGCAGTGTCCGTGGTGTCGGGACACATTCGCGGGTTGACGAACACTCTGCCCCTTCACATTGAAGTGTTGTACAACCAATATGACACCGTCGCCGCCTTTTCCGCGGCCACTCTTTTGGCTCTCATCGCTCTTGCGACCCTGGCGGCAAAAGCCGCGCTGGAGCGCCGGACAGAGCGACGGAGGGACCGGCCTGCCCCGGCCCAGGCGACCTCGGGAAGGGAGGAATGGACATGGGCGTGACGCTGCGTTCCGTATGGAAGACCTATAAGCGAACGGCCGTTTTGCAGGATGTCGACCTCGATCTGCCGACCGGCAAGCTGGTGGCCCTGCTGGGGCCTTCAGGTTCCGGCAAGACCACTCTTCTCCGCATCCTGGCGGGGCTGGAGGTGCCCGATCATGGGGCGGTGCTGTTTGACGGCGAGGACGTGACCCGGAGACCTCCCGGGGTTCGCAGGGCGGGCATGGTGTTTCAACACTATGCTCTTTTCGGGCACATGACCGTGTTTGACAACGTGGCCTTCGGACTCCGGGTACTGCCGCTAAAAAACCGGCCCCTTCCTTGGGAGATCGATACGAAGGTTCGCGAATTGATCCACAGGGTCCGTCTGGACGCTCTTGAATCGCGATATCCGTCGCAATTGTCGGGCGGACAGCAGCAACGGGTGGCGCTGGCCCGCGCCCTGGCCGTCGATCCCCGCATTTTGCTGCTGGATGAACCCTTTGCGGCTCTCGACGCCAAGGTTCGGGTCGAGTTGCGCCGCTGGTTGAGAGAATTTCAACGGGAATTGGGAATCACCACGGTCTTTGTGACCCACGATCAGGAGGAGGCGACGGATATTGCAGATCTTGTCGTGGTGGTCAACCAGGGGCGGATCGAACAGGTGGGGTCCCCTTCAGAGATTTACGAGCGACCGGCCAGTGCTTTTGTGTTTGAGTTCATCGGGCGGTCCAACGTGTTGCCGTTGAATGCCCGGGAAGGGAAGTGGGCCCATGACCTCCTTTCCCGGGTTCTTCCGGATTCGGTTTCTTCTTCCGAGACCGTGCGCGCCTACGTCCGGCCCCACGAGATCGACGTCCACCGCCTCCGCGACCGGGGCACGGCCGTGAAGGCGGTGGTGGAGCGCGTGCATCCTCACGGCGCCGTCGTTCGCCTCGTCGCCCGGGAGGCCGGCGGCGAACACCGATGGGAAGCGGAAATCAGCCGGGATCGCTACGAAGCGCTCAAAGTGAACATCGGAGATACCGTGTATCTCGAGTTTCGGAGCGTGACGATCTTCACCCCGCACAGAAAAGTGGTGCATAGCTGGACCTTGGATCCGGTTCGGGAAGAATTTCAACAGCCCCAAAGGGGGTGAGGGGGGCGGTGCACCGCAAGAGGCGCTACGCCTCTTTCCCCCTCAACACCCTGTGAAAGAACGCCAAAGTGCGCACCCAGGCATCGGCCGCCGCCTCGACGTCATACGCTCCCCGGGTGTCATTGAAAAAAGCATGTTTGGCCCCGGGATACACCTGGGATGTCCACGATTGGCCCGCCCGCCGCATGGCCCCGGCAAACGCGGGCACCTGGCCGGTGATGGCGGGATCCAGCTCCGCGAAAAAACCGGCCATCGGGCACCTGATGCGCGCCGCGGCGTCCTCCCCCGGCAACCGTCCGTAATACACCACCGCACCGGCGAGGTTCGGCTCTCCGGCGGCCAGTAAGGCAGATAATGCTCCGCCCATGCAGTAACCCACCGACGCCACCGGCTTACCCCGAGAGGCTTCAAATTCGCCAAGATACGAAATCAATCCCTTCAGGATCTCGACATACTTCCCCATGTTGTTGGCGATCCCGCCGAACAGGGCTTGCAAGGTCTCGGCAATCTCCGTGCGCGACGGCTCCGGCAGACGGCTCACCGCCTCCTCGCGTTTGGACGGATCTCCCCAGGCTTCCGGAGGCAAGGCATCGAGAAACCCTTTGGCCGCTTCGATGCGTTCTTCGCTCATTTCCGAAGGACGCCGGCCGTCCTCCGCATACAAATCGGGCGCCACGGCGTAATACCCCGCTTTCGCAAACCGTTCGGTCACATCCCGAATGTGCCCGTCCACCCCCCAGATCTCCTGAATCACAATCACCGTGGGCAACGGGAGCGGCGCTCTCTCAAGCCGCACCGCATACCCCCTCCTGCGCCGGCCGGCGGCCGACCACTCGATCCACTCCTGATGTAAACTCATTTCCGTCCCCCCTCTTCCTGCAAAAACGGATTAAAGCGGCGCTCGTCGCCGATGGTGGAGTCCTCTTCGTGGCCCGGGTAGATCACCGTATCATCCGGATACGGAAGCAGAGCGCGCCGGATTGACGCAAGCAACGTCTCATGACTGCCCCCCGGAAAATCCGTGCGACCGATGGAACCCGCAAACAACGTGTCTCCGGTAAAAACGATCTTCGGGCGCAGTTCCCCCCTTTGGAGGGCGATGTCCAAACACACGCCTCCCGGAGTGTGGCCCGGGGTGTGGAGCACCCGCACACGCAGACCGGCCGTGTCCAGAGTCTCTCCGCCCCTCCACAGATTCTCCGGCGGCCGGCAGGCCACCGGCCGGCCCATGAACGCCGACAGATTCTTGGCCGGGTCGGTCAACATGGGAGCATCCGCTTCGTGAACATAGACCGGTGCTCCGGTGCGCCCCCTGAGTTCCTCCAAGCCCATCAGGTGATCCGCGTGGCCGTGGGTGAGCAAAATCGCTCGAACGATCAATCCGTGCTCCTGAAGAAATCGCTCCACTGCATCCATGGGCCCGCTCGGATCGATCACCACCGCCTCTCTCCCGTCTTCCGGAGCCGCGACATAGCAGTTCGTTCCCATCTCATTCAACACGAAACGCTCAACCCGCATTCCCGCCCCTCCTTGGTCCTCGATTCAAGATTCTGAACCCCTTCCCGCACCCCTTGCGTTGCCCGAGGCCACTCCCCTCGTTCACCCCCGGCTGTCCAGCCACAGGGTGACCGGCCCGTCATTGACCAGATCGACCTCCATATGCGCCCCGAACCGCCCCGTCTCCACAGGCAGCCCCTTCGCCCGCAGATGCTCGTTGACCGTCTCAAACAGCCCCTTCGCCGCTTCCCCCGGCGCCGCCCCGGTAAAATCCGGCCGGCGTCCTTTCCGGCAATCCCCCAGAAGTGTGAATTGGGACACCGTGAGCACCGCCCCGCCGACATCACTGACCGACCGGCCCATCTTTCCCGTCTCATCAGGGAACACCCGGAGCCCGGCCACCTTTTCCGCCAGCCACAGGGCATCGGCCTCCCCGTCATCCCGGGCGACGCCCACCAGAACCAACAGGCCGGACCCGATCCGCGCCACCGCCCGCCCGTCCACTCGAACCTCGGCACGGGAGACCCGCTGCACCACCGCCCGCATCTATTGCACCACCCGGCGCACGGTGTAAATGTCCCGGATCCGTTTGATCCGCTCAATGACAGTGTGCAGATGATCCACATTCCGGATATTGAGGTTCATGTGAATGATTGCCATCTTCCGCTGATCCGTCCGGCCGTTCACCGCCGTGATGTCCGTTTTCGTCTCCGCCACCGCATTCATCACGTCATTGATCAGACCGCACCGGTCCAACCCGGTCACCTCAACCTCGACGTTGTAAGAGATCTCGGGAGAACTCTCCCAGGCCACCTCGATCAACCGGCCCTCCGATTGCGACAACTGCCGGAGATTCGGGCACGTCGACCGGTGCACGGACACCCCTCTGCCCCGGGTCACATACCCCACAATCTCGTCACCCGGAACCGGATTGCAGCATCTGGCGAACCGCACCAGCAGGTTGTCGACCCCTTTCACCCGAATGCCCGAAGTGGACTTATCCCCTTTGCGCTCCCGGAGATCCCCGGGCGCGACGGGCACCACGCCCCGGCCATCCCGGCGCATCCGCTCCATCACCCGGCCGATGACCTGTTGGGGTCCCACAGCACCGTATCCCACCGCCGCCCACAGATCATCCGCCTTGCCGTAATGAAGTTTCTCTCCCGCATCCTGCCAGGCGGCCTCGGGGACATCCGCCCATTCGATCCCCTGCTTTTTCAACTCCCTCTCCAACAACTCTTTTCCTTTGGCCACATTCTCATCCCGGTGCTCTTTCTTAAACCATTGGCGAATCCGGCTTTTCGCCTGGGATGATTTTACGATCTTGAGCCAGTCCCGGCTCGGACCATAGCTGTGTTTCGACGTCAAAATCTCCACGATATCCCCGGTCTTGAGTTGATAGTCGAGCGGCACAATCCGGCCGTTCACCCGGGCCCCCACGCAGCGGTTTCCGATATCCGTGTGAATCCGGTACGCAAAGTCAATGGGCACCGATCCGGTTGGAAGAGAGACAACGTCCCCTTTGGGGGTAAACACGAACACTTCGTCCGAAAAAAGATCGACCTTCAGCGTTTCCATAAAATCCTGCGCATCGCGAAAATCCTGTTGCCATTCGAGAATTTCCCGGAACCAGGCCAATTTCTGCTGAAAGGAGGGGTCCGCAGTCCGACCGCCCTGCTTATAGAGCCAATGGGCGGCAATGCCGTATTCGGCCGTTCGGTGCATCTCCCACGTGCGGATTTGAATTTCCAGGGGTTCTCCTTGGGGGCCAATGACCGTGGTGTGAAGACTTTGATACATGTTGGGTTTGGGCATGGCGATATAGTCTTTGAACCGACCCGGCAAGGGGCGCCAGAGGGTGTGCACCACGCCGAGGATCGCGTAACAGTCCTTGATATTGTCAACAATCACTCGCACGGCGAGCAAATCGTAAATTTCGCCAAAATGTTTATTCTGATTCACCATCTTCCGGTATACACTGTAGATATGTTTGGGACGGCCGGAAATGTCGGCTTTGATATTCAACTCGGCGAATTTTTCCCGCAGGGTGGCGATAACCTGCTGGATGTAAGCCTCCCGCTCCCGGCGTTTCTTCGCCATGAGGTTCGCTATCCGGTAATACTGCTGAGGATTGAGATAGCGCAGAGCGAGATCCTCCAGCTCCCACTGGATGCGCGAAATCCCCAGCCGATGGGCCAGGGGGGCAAAAATCTCCAGAGTTTCCTTGGCGATCCTCGTTTGTTTTTGTTCCGGGACGTGGCGCAACGTCCGCATGTTGTGGAGCCGGTCCGCCAGTTTGATCAGGATCACCCGGATGTCCTTGGCCATGGCCAAAAGCATCTTGCGCAGGTTCTCCGCCTGCTGCTCCTCCCGGGTGGCATATTGAAGCCGCCGCAGTTTGGTCACCCCATCGACCAGAGCCACCACTTCCGGGCCGAACCGCCTGCCGATCTCTTCCAGAGTCACCGGCGTATCCTCCACCACATCATGCAGGAGGCCCGCTGTAAGAGTTGTCACATCCAAATGCAGGTCGGCCAGAATGTCCGTGACGGCGATGGGATGAAGAATGTAATCCTCGCCGGAGCTGCGCTTTTGCCCCGCATGGGCCTCCTTGGCGACGGCATACGCCACTTTGAGGCGCTCGATCGCCTCTTCCCCCGCGTAACCGCGGACTTTGTCGCACAAAAGATCGAACGCCGCATCCGCCGGATCGGTTTTTTTGCGAGCCGTGTCGGCCGACTCAATACTGGACAAGTGATAGGACATTGTAGCCGGCGAGTTTCGCCCGTCCCTCCAACTCGGTCAATTCAATGAGAAAGGCACACCCGGTGACCACCGCGCCCAGTCGCTCCGCCAAGCAGATCGTCGATCGGAGGGTTCCGCCGGTGGCCAGGAGATCATCCGCCACCAGAACCCGCTGACCCGGCCGCAGAGCATCTCGGTGTATATCCAAACGGTCACTGCCGTATTCCAATTCATAAGAAACGGAAACGGTCTCGGCGGGTAACTTGCCCGCCTTGCGCACCGGGACAAACCCCACTCCAAGGGCGTAGGCCAACGGCCCCCCGATGACGAACCCTCTGGCCTCCGGGCCCACCACGACCTCGGAGCCCAGCGGCCGCACCATCGACGCCAACGTATCAATGGCGGCCCGGTAAGCCCGTCCGTCCTTCAGCAGAGGCGTGATGTCCTTGAACGACACCCCTGGTTGAGGAAAATCGGGGATAACCCGGATCAGCGACTTGAAGTCCATCGTCGGAAAACGCCTCCATATATGAATATGTTCATTATAGTACGGCGGTCGTCCCCGCCGCAAGCACCGGGTCCGCCCTCCCGTGCCGCCGGGTTCAACCGGGCCGTTTGGCCGGAGTCCGCCGAAAATCGCGACCCCGCCAGGCCACCCACAGCGGACTGGCAATGAAAATCGAGGAGTAGGCTCCGCTGATCAGACCGATCAACAGAGCCAACGCAAAGTTGTGGATGGATGCACTCCCGAACAGGAACAGACACAGCGCGGCAATCACCACAGTGAAGACCGTGTTGATGGAACGGCGCATGGTTTGCCACAGGCTTGCATCCACCACGTGTTCCAGATCCGCCAGGGTCTTGATCTTGGCGGACTTGAGGTTTTCCCGGATGCGGTCAAAAATCACGATCGTATCATTGATGGAATAACCGATGATCGTCAACACCGCGGCAATAAACGGGAGGTCGATTTCCCGGCGCAATAGGGCAAACGACGAAATCACGATAAAAGCGTCATGGAGCAGCGCCACCACTCCGGTCACCCCGAAGCGAAACTCAAAGCGAAACGCTATGTACAACAGGATGCCCAGGGACGCCAGCCCCACTCCGTACATCGCGTTTCGGGTTATCTCTCGGGCGACCAACGGCTCCACACTGTCGATCTGGACCCTGGCTCCCGGGTACTTCTTTTGGATCGCCGCACTGATCTGAGGTTCTTTGGCCGGATCCAGCCGGTCCTTCAACCGTACCACCGCCGCTTCCCCCCGGGAGCCGGCCGAGGTGACGTCCGCCGGGGACACGGTGAGCCCCCGGGACTGAAAAACCCCGATGATATCCCGGGTCTGCCAACCCGGGCCGATTTCCATCTGAATCCGGCTTCCCGCCCGAAAGTCGGTGCCCAAATTCAACCCGAACAGCCACACCGCCACGATCCCCAGGGCAGTGATCAGCAACGAAAAAGAGAAATACCATTTGCGATACTTGACAATGGGAAACCGCACCTTCACCGCGCCTCGCCCCCTTCCCGCAACCCGTACCAACCGGGCCGCTGCAGCCAATTGGCCGTCACCAGCAGGTGCAACAGCCACCGGCTGAGGAACACGGCGGTCAGCATGCTGATCATGATGCTCACCACCAGCGCCACGGCGAAGCCGCGGACCGAACCGGTGCCGTAAAAGTACAAGACCACCCCCGCAATCACCGTGGTAATGTTCGAATCCAGAATCGTGCGCAGCGATTTGCGGGTTCCGGTGACGAAAGAAGACAGCAGGGACTTGCCCGCCGCGAACTCGTCCCGAATCCGTTCGTAGGTGATAATATTCGCGTCCACCGCCATCCCCACCCCGAGCACCAGCGCCGCTAAACCGGGCAGGGTCAGGGTTACTTTGAGGCCGGCAAACACCACGATGGTGAGATACATGTACGCCAGCAACGAGATGTCCGCGACCAATCCGGGAATCCGGTAGAGGACGATCATGAACAGGAAAATCAAGGCCACCGCCACGGCCGCCGCGACCATGGTCTTATGAAGGGCGGCCTGCCCCAGCGTTGCTCCCACCGCCGTCGAACTGAGCTCCTTCAAGGGGTAGGGAAGTGCGCCGGCGTTCAGAAGGTTTGCCAGACGGATCGCATCATCCGGCGATTTTTCCCCTTCGATCACCGCCCGGCCGTCCGGGATCACCGTCTTCACCTGGGGGGCGCTGATCACCTCGCCGTCCAAGACGATGGCGATGGGCTGCCTCAGGTATTTTTGCGTGATATCCCGAAATTTTGCCGGATCCTGAAATTCCACCGCCACCAGCGGGGCATTGGTCTGGGGGTCCGCCTCGTATTTGGCATTGCTCTTGAGATCTTTGCCGGTCAGGAGCACCGTGCCGTCAGGCGCCCTGAATTCCAGCACCGCGGGTTTCCCCAGCATTTCTCTGGCTTTCTCCTGATCGGTCACCCCGGCCAACTGGACCCGGATGCGATCCGTCCCTTCCGCCTGGATCGAAGGTTCGGCCACGCCCAGGGCATTAATCCTTCGATCCAGTGCGGCCACGGTGGCCCTGACCGCATTTTGATCCACTTTTTGGCCCGGAGGCGGGACAATTTGGTACAAAACATCAAAACCGCCCTGCAGGTCCAAACCCAGAACGACCCGGTGGATCACCTTCGGCGTCGTCCATCCCGCCAGGGCGCCAAAGAGAACAATGAACAAAAAAAATAACGCGATCTTTTTCCAGACAGGTTTTGATGAACGACTCATGGCGTTCCTCCTCGATACTCGACCGTATCCCCATAGTAGCAACAACTTCCTTTCCCTGTCAAACCGCTTGTCCCATTCGCGAAAGGCCCTTCACGGGTCGAAGGGTTCCCCTTTTATGGCCCTGACCATCACCCAATCCATGTACCTCGCGGGCTTCAGGGACAGGATGTCGTTGACAATTCGATGAAGCGCCGGCAGGCCGTCTTTGTACCGCGCCGATACACAAGCCCAGATTTCCGGACCTGTGACGTTGTCGTAGCCCAAAAGTGCGAATTCCCTAGCCTTGCTGTGGCACAGCTCTTCAATGCTTCGGGTCAGTTCCTCCGGCGACAGCATCGGCCACTCCGGCGACATCGGCATCGCCCCCCACCACAGAGTAATTCGCGGCTCGCCGAGGAAATCCTTCCGCCCGGGCGATTTCCGGACGCCTCCGGGGCTCGGTCCCAACAGAGCGGCGGGACCCGGACGGCGGACTATTCCGGGACAAACCCGCATACGGTGATAGGGACCGGCCTGACAAGACCTGCGGTGAAATGTCGGGGTGGTGATGGGGATGGGAGCCGGACAGTTTTTTCAAGGGGCCCTGATTCTGACCGCAGCAGCCCTGGTCACCCGGGTGATGGGGTTCATCTATCGGTTCTTTCTGGCCAACTTGATTCACGATCAGGGCATGGGCCTGTTTCAGACGGTATTTCCCCTTTTGAATTTTGTCCTCACACTGACGACACTAAGTCTGTCTGTGGCCGTGTCCAAGTGCGTGGCCGAAGCGGCGGCCACCGAGGATCCGGGCTTTATTCAGCGGGTACTGCTGATTTCCTTTGCCGTGGTGGCCGCGCTTTCCACCCTGGGAACCGCCGCGGTGTTCGCGGCGGCACCGTGGCTGTCGACGGCCGTCTTTCACAACTCCGACACCTACCCGCTGCTGTTGGCCATGCTTCCGCTGATCCCCATCATCAGCATTTCATCGGTGGTGCGCGGTTACCTTCAGGGACTGCAACGGATGAACCCCCTGGCGGTGTCCCTGGTGCTCGAGCAGACCATACGCATCGCCAGCGTGTACTGGCTCATCGGCTTGGCTCTTCCGTACGGCCTGCCTTATGCCGTCGCCGCCGCCATGGTGGGTTCGGTGCTCGGAGAACTCGGAGGACTCCTTTTTCTGCTGTGGCGCGCCCGCCCGTTGACGCCCACGGGCAGCTGGGCGGTATGGCGCCGGATCCCGCACGGGGCCCGATCCACCCGGTCCGTCGCACAGGCATTGCGAAGCATCGCGATCCCCGTGACCGCCAGTCGTCTGCTTGGCTCCTTCGCCTATGCGCTGGAACCGGTGTTGGTGACGCGATCCCTGATGGTCGCGGGCATGACGGCCACAATGGCCACCGCCTTTTACGGCCAGTACGCCGGCATGGCCGTGCCCCTCATCCTGCTGCCGACGGTGGTGACCTACTCGTTGTCCACCGCCCTGGTGCCCGCGGTCTCCGAGGCGGCGGCGGAACAGCGCACGTCGCTAATCCGCCGCCGGCTCTCCCAGGCGCTTCGAATTTCGGCACTCATCGGTTTCCCCGCATCGGCCTGGCTCTACTTGTTCGCCGAACCTCTGGCCGAGATCCTCTATCACAACGCCTCGGTGGCAGTGATCGTCAAGCAATTGGCCCCGATGGGGTTCCTGCTCTACCTTCAGACGCCCGTGGCCAGCATCCTGCAGGGATTGGACCGCGCCGACCTCGCCATGCGAAACTCCATCGCCGGCTCCGCCCTTCGGTTGGGACTCATTTGGGTGCTGGCATCGCAAAGTGCCTACCACATTCTGGGTGTTCTCTGGGCGGTCGTGGCGTCCATCTGTTTTACCACGACTTTGCACATCATTTCCCTGGGCCGCATGATCGGTTTCCCCATTCCGGCCGCGGACTTGGTCAAGATCGCCCTGGCCACTTTCGGTGCCTGTGCGTGGATGGACTATACGGCCCTCTGGACCGATTCCCCTTGGATGGACATCCTGGTATCGGCATGCATGGGAACGTTCGTTTATGCCGCATTGCTCTTTCTGTTCGGCGTCATCCATCCCAGAAGCTTTTTGCGCTTCATCCGGGCCATCCCCCGGGGTCCGGCCGCCTGATTGCCCATTGGGTCGCCCCCCGTCCGCCGCCTCGTCCTTGATGTCCACATACCACCGTCCCCGGGCATCCACGTGGGCGTAAAAAATCCGGGATGGATCCGGATACCCCCGCGCGGCCAACTCGCCGCGCAGCCACGCCGAATCCCGGCCCAGTCGCGCCAGCCCCGGCGGGTAGACTTCTCCGTCCAGGACCACCACCGTGGGCAGACTCTCGGCTCGACCGGCGACCCCCGCGTCTTCCCGACTGATCGGCCGGCGAGACTCCTTCAACCAGACGGACAGTTTTCCGGACGGCTCCACCAGAGCCAATTCGACATCGTCCACCCGGAACACCCCCTTTTCCCGGAGCTGCATTATCAGGTCATCCAACGTGTAACGCAGCCGGCCCATCGCTTTTTCCTGCAACTTCCCATCCTGGATGATCGGGACCGGTTCACCGTCCATCCACCGCCTGAGCCGGGCACTGCGAAGAGACAGATGAGACACGGCGAGTTGCAACCCGGCCAGCAGCGCAATGGTCGCCACGGCGTGCCACAATCGCCGGCCGTCGGGATCTTCCAGAGCAATCGCCGACAGTTCGGCAATCATGATGGAAACAACCATATCGAAGATCGACAATTTCCCGATTTCCCTCCGGCCCATGACCCGCATGACCAACAGGACGAACAGGTACACGAACACGGTGCGTCCCATCCACAACCCCATGGATCTCCCTCCCGGCAGGTTCCCAAAAAAAAAACGGGAGCCGAACCGCCGATTTCACCTCATTGCGACTTGCAGAGAGAGACGGACATTCGGCGTTTCGTGGCACATCCGCTGCAACGTCCGGGGTCCGGCCTTATCCAGCCTTACCGCAGTTCTGTCCCGCCATACCCCCATGGAGCCATAGAGTCATCCAGCGCACATATTCCGGTCCAATTCCCACATATACATGTACCGGTTTTGGACATCGGGTGCCGCAGGCACCCATCAGGCCATCGGGAGGAATGTCAAATGACCGATTTTACGGGGTCTTCCCCGTCCCCGCAGCGCCCGTCCGCCGTGGCCATCCTCTACGGATTGATCGTCAGTTTGTGCGCCGCCTTGGCGGGCATTCTCGTGGTCGCTTCCGCCCTGAGTTGGACACCCCTCTCCGAGCGGACACTGCCGTACCTCACCTATACGATTCACGTCATCTCCGTCGTGGTCGGCGCCGGATGGTCCGCCCGACTGGCCGGAGAACGCGGATGGTACTACGGGACGGTCACCGGCCTGGGTTATGCGCTCACCGTCACCCTGCTGGCGCTCACATCGGCGGAAGTCGCCTGGAGTCCCGCCGCCCTGATTCAGGGAGTCCTGCTCGTGGTTATCGGGACCTTCGGGGGCGTGATCGGTGTCAACCTCAGAAGGCCGTCGTGACGTCCTCTAAAATCAAAACGGGCAAGCTCATCCCGCATCACCGGAATCAAAGCGTGCCCGACCCGCCTTCAGTTGTCTTTGATCACACTGGAAATCGCACTGCGCTCAAAAACGATTTTCGTGGTCTCGGCCACCCGCAGGGTGACCTTGTCATCATCGAGATCGACAATGGTTCCGTGGATCCCGCCGATGGTGACCACCCTGTCCCCTTTCTGGAGTTGGGACAACATGGCCTGTCGTTCTTTTTGCCGTTTTTGTTGAGGGCGAATCAGCAAGAAGTAAAAAATGGCAAACATCAAAATGATCGACAGAATCCCTGAGTAGTTTTGCCACATGTCCGTCACTGGCCTCCTTCGGTCACTCCCGGATCCCGGGATTGAAATGTCCGGTAAAACGCATGTCGAAATTGGGCAAATCGATCTTCCTCAATGGCCCTGCGAATGTCTCTCATCAGCTGCACCAGAAAATAGACATTGTGGTAGGACGTCAACCTGAGTCCGAGGATCTCTCCCGCTTTCAACAGGTGCCGTATGTACGCCCGGGTGAAGTGGGTGCAGGCGTAACAGGAACAATCCGGATCCAGCGGACGGAAATCCCCGGCATAGGCGCCGTTGCGGACCACCAATTTTCCCGTGCGGGTCCAGACGGTGCCATTGCGGGCGATGCGGGGGGGAGGACGCAATCGAACATGTCAATGCCGCGCCACACCCCTTCCACGAGGTCTTCCGGCGCACCGACACCCATCAGGTATCGGGGTTTTTCCGCCGGCAACAGACCGGCGGTATACTCCAGCACCTCGTACATCCGTTCCTTGGGTTCGCCCACGCTCAACCCGCCCACCGCATACCCCGGAAAATCCATCTCCACCAGGCGCTCGACCGCGTACCGGCGCAGATCCAGCTCCATGCCCCCCTGAACAATGCCGAACAGTCCTTGTTCGTCCGGCCGCCGATGAGCTGTTTGACATCGCCGTGCCCACCGGAGGGTTCTTTCCAGCGACTCGGATACATACGACCTCTCGGCCGGGTACGGCGGACATTCATCAAACGCCATGATGATATCCGCCCCCAGTGCATTCTGCACCTCGGTGGCGCTCTCCGGAGAGAGAAAAAACGTCTCGCCGCTGATATGGGAACGAAACACCACGCCCTCTTCGCGGATTTGGCGCAGCGGCGAGAGGCTGAACACCTGGAACCCGCCGCTGTCCGTGAGAATGGAGCCCGGCCACGCCATAAACCGGTGCAGTCCGCCCGACTCCCGAATCAGGTCGTGACCCGGCCGCAGGAATAGATGATAGGTATTGCTCAGAACGATTTCCACCCCGATCCCGGTCAATTCATCGGGGCTCAGGGTTTTGACGGTGGCCTGGGTGCCGACGGGCATGAACACCGGGGTTTCCACGGAACCGTGGCGCGTGTACAGCCGCCCCCGGCGAGCCCGGGACGAGGGACAGGTTTTGATCACACTGAATCGTACGGCCATGAATCGACTCCTTTTCCCATCTGCGGGACCGGTCGTACCGGTCGTCCACTCTCCCATTATACACAGGACCAGGACGTATTACGATTCGGTTGTAATCAACATGGCATCTCCGAACGAGAAAAACCGGTACTCGTTTCGAATCGCCTCCCGGTACGCCCGCAGGATCTGATCCCGCCCGGCAAACGCACTGACCAACATGAGCAGAGTGGATTTGGGAAGATGGAAATTCGTGATGAGGCGGTCAACCACACGAAACGTGAAGCCGGGGTAAATGAAGAGGTCCGTCCACCCTTCCTGGGGGCCCCATCCCTTTCGCGCCGCCGCTTCCAAGGTCCGGCACACGGTGGTGCCCACGGCCCAGATCCGCCCGTTTTCCCTCCTGACCCGTTCGACCAATTCGGCCGTCTCGGGGGAAATCCGGTAATACTCCGCATGCATCCGATGCTCCTCCACCGTCCCCGCCTGTACCGGCCGAAAGGTCCCCAATCCCACGTGGAGAGTGATGGTCCCGATCTCCACCCCCCTCTCCCGGATCCGCCCGAGGAGTTCCTCCGTAAAATGGAGTCCGGCGGTGGGAGCGGCCACCGAGCCCGGTACCCGGGCATATACGGTCTGATACCGTTCGGGATCCGGTGTTCCTTCCTTGATGTACGGTGGAAGGGGCACTTCGCCCAACCGTTTCAACACATCCTCCCAATCGCCCCGGTATGTAAAATGCACCAGACGCCCGCCTTCTTCGGTGCTGCCGACCACCTCGGCCTCAAGCAGACCCTGGCCAAAGACGAGCCAGTGCCCCGGCCGTACGCGCCGCCCGGGTTTCACCAGCACCCGCCACACATCCGGATCGCGGCCCGGGTCTTCCCGGCGCAACAGAAGACACTCCACCCGCGCCCCGCTGTCCGCTTTGACGCCGACAAGTCGCGCCGGAATCACCCGGGTGTCGTTCACAATCAGGGCGTCGCCCGCCCGGACGTAGCCCACCACATCCCGAAACCGGCGATGTTCCAGCCGTCCGGAATCCTTGAACAACACCATCAAACGCGACGAGGTTCGGTCCGCCGGGGGCGTCTGCGCAATCCGCTCAGGGGGGAGATCATAGTCAAAATCCTCAACCCGCAATGCTCGACCTTCACCTCCGGGACATTTGCGCTTACCATACCACGGCGCGCACTCCCTTGCAAGGTGAAGATCGCCGTCAAAACCATCCGTTCCCTCGGCCGACCTGGATCTGTTGCAAAAGCCCGACCAGTTCGCGGTGACTGCTGAGCAATGCGGCGATGGATTGACGCCGAAACTCCTCGATGTTCACCGCCACTCCCCGGTCCCTGGCCACCGTGTACAGATAATAACGGCCCGGCGACATCCCTTCCGCCAGCGCCTTTTTTCGGACCTCTTCGGGAACCTGAAGGGCATCGACATGCAGCAAATCGACATCGTTTTTCACCGCATTCGCCACAGCATAAGCCACTTGGCGGTTCAGGCCGTCCAATGCCGCGGCACCGGCCGCGCCCGGCGCCGTCGCGATGAACACTTCCCCGCCGTCCTGAAGCCGATGCTGGGCCACGGCCCGGTGCACCCACGCGGCCACCGCTTCGGACACCGGCAGGCCTCGCAGCCCCGCTTGATCCGCCGAATCCTCCGATCCGTTCAGCACGTTCAAGTCGGTGACCCGATTCGTTTCGTCAACGGCAAATTCCACGGCACTGTCCGCGTCCACGGTCACATAGGCATAAGCGGGCGGTTTTACCAGGGAAGGTCCGAGGACTCGCCATCCGACTCCGGCTGCCAGCACCACGACCGCCGCCACCCCCCAGCCCAAAGTGCGCAACGCCCGCAACCGTACTCCAACACCTTGTTGCGGGATCAGTGCCCTGGGAAGTTCTGTTTCCTGGCCAACCACCAAACCCGCCCCGCACGGCACGCGCACAAACCGCCGATCGCGGGTGAGAACTATCGCCTGTTTGCCGTCAGTCTTGACCACAATCCCCTTCACCGCGGCGCGCCCTCCCGCTCACGCAATGTACTCGCGCAGCATTTCAAAATCCCCGATGAGAATCAGTGCGATGGCGATGATGTACTTCCGCTGCCGCTCCAAAGTTTTGCGACTCATCCCGACCTCCTCCACCAAATCCTTCAATGGGAGAGATTTTTTCTGCAGCAAATATTCGCTGAACGCCTGCCGGGATGCGATCACCTTCGCCACTTGCATGGCGTTCCAGCGCGCATCCGCATGTTTCGGGGACAATTCCACCAATTCCTCCAAACTGATCCCAAATTCCGCCAACCACGCACTGTACCGCTCGATCTCCTCCCGGCGCGCCGCTTCGGTCTGGTGGGCCTCATAAATCTCCAGAGATTTTTGAATTTCAATTCTATTATAGGGGTGCTCTTCATCATCCCCGGCCTCGAACTCCGCCATGGGAATGTCCGGAACCCGAACCTCCCGGGATCGAAAATAATCAATTAAACGCCGGCGGATCACCGTGTCGGCGAATCCGAGAAAACTGGAACCCCGGTTGCCGTCGTACCGATCGATCGCCTCGTTAAAAGCGGCCAAGGCAATACTGAACTCATCGTCCTCTCCCCGGGAAATGTACCGGCTGGACGCTCGGGAAGCGCTTTTTGCCACAAACGGGATATACTTTCTCAACAATTGTTCGCGAACCCCGTTGTCTCCCGCCTTGGCCTTCGCCAACAGCTCTCCGAGGTCGAGGTCGGTTTCATCCGCATCCCGCCTCCGGTGAAAGGGGAACACCATCACCCGTTCACCCCGTTTGCAATAAAGGATTCGTCCGCCCCCCTCTGTATCTGGGGGTGTTACGGTCGCTGCTGCCACCAACTCCACAACCAGCCGAGCAGGGTGAGCACCGCGCTGATCAGCAGACTGGTCACAATGGGAAAATAAAACGAAAATCCCTCTTTCCGGATCACGATGTCGCCGGGCAACCGGCCAAGGGGCAACCAGCGCCCCACCCACTGCCACAACACCCCGGCAACCACCAGCACCACGCCGATGACGATCAGGGTTTTCGCGACGGGTTGCACCTGTTCACCCCCTCTTGCCCTCTCCGGCGCACTCCCCCATCCGGCGACGCCCCAGGTGGCGGTACGCTCGATCGGTGGCCACCCGACCTCGCGGCGTCCGTTGAATAAACCCGATCTGCAACAGATACGGCTCGTACACGTCTTCGATGGTATCCGGTTCCTCCCCCAGGGTCGCAGACAACGTCTCGAGGCCCACCGGTCCACCTCCGAATTGGTCGATCATCGTCGCCAACAGGCGGTGATCCAGCGCATCCAGTCCCGCCGGGTCCACCTGAATGCGCTCCAGCGCCGCCGCCGCCACCCCGCGGTCAATCCGCGGGCACCCGTCCACCTGGGCAAAATCCCGAACCCGTTTGAGCAACCGTCCGGCCACCCGAGGCGTGCCCCGGGAACGCCTGGCGATTTCCTCGGCGCCCGCCGGATCCAGAGGAACCTGCAGAATATCGGCCGCCCGCACCACAATGCGGCACAAATCTTCGATGCTGTAATACTCCAGGTGGCTGACGACCCCGAACCGGTCCCTCAGCGGCGAAGACAACAACCCCGCCCGGGTGGTGGCGCCGATCAGCGTAAACGGCGGCAGATCCAAGCGAATGGAACGCGCGCTGGGCCCTTTCCCGATGACGAAATCCAGGGCATAATCTTCCATCGCCGGATAGAGAATCTCCTCAACCGCCCGGGAAAGCCGGTGAATCTCGTCGATAAACAGCACATCGCCTTCCCCGAGATTCGTCAAAATGGCCGCCAAATCTCCCGGCCGCTCGATGGCCGGCCCCGATGTCGTATGGATCTGCACGCCCAGCTCATGCGCGATGATTCCCGCCAACGTCGTTTTGCCCAACCCCGGAGGTCCGTACAACAGCACATGGTCCAGCGCCTCCCGGCGCATCCTGGCAGCGGTGATAAACACGCGCAGATTCTCTTTCACCCGGTCCTGCCCAATGTATTCGTCGAGACTGCGGGGACGCAGAGATTCCAGTTGCCCGTCATCCCCTGTCCAATGTGCCGACACCATCCGCTCTTGCACGGCTCCGCCTCCCCACGCCCCCTCTATCCCCGTGCGAGCCGGGACAACGCCAAGCGGATCATGTCGTCCAATTTGCGACCCTCTTTCCACTCCCGGCGCAGTTCAGGCATAACAGACTGGATTTCCTTCTCATTATAGCCAAGAGAAGAGAGGGCCGCAATGACATCGCCAAGCGGCCGTCCGGACTCCGGATCCTTCGGGGTGGACAGATCGTCCTGATCCGCGATCCGAGTCAGCTTATCCCGAAGGTCGACCACCATTCGTTCGGCGGTTTTTCGCCCGACCCCGGGCAGACGGCGCAAAAACGCCAGATCCTCCTGGGTCACCGCCCTCGCCACCGCATCCATGCCCGCCGCCACCACCCCGATCGCCACCTTTGGGCCAATCCCCGGGACGCCCTGCAACAAAACAAAAAAATCCCGTTCCCGGGGATCCGAAAATCCATACAGCACCGGCCCGTCCTCCCGCCACACCAGTTGCGTGTGCAGGATCACTCCCTGCCCCGGCCTCATCCCCGCCGCAAAACGCCCGGTGACAAACACTTTATAGCCGACACCCTGAACGTCCACCACCACATGATCTGTGCCCACCGAGGCGATCTGACCGCGCAGGAAGGTAATCACCGCGCCCCCCCCTCCATCCGGGCGAGCAGCGTCGCCGCATGCACGTGACAGATGGCCACCGCCAGGGCATCGGCCGCATCGTCGGGTCTGGGAGGCGCCCCCAGCCCGAGCAGCATCCCAACCATGCGCTGAATCTGTCCTTTCTCCGCAGACCCATATCCCGTCACAGCCTGTTTGACCTGCATCGGCGTGTATTCGGCCACCGCCACCCCGGCCTGCCGCGCCGCCAACAGCACGACCCCCCGCGCCTGTCCAACGGTAAACGCTGTGGTGACATTGCGGTAGAAGAACAGTTGTTCCACCGCCACCGCATCCGGCTTCACGTCGTCCAGCAGTTCCCGCACCTTATCGTAAATTCTGACCAATCGATCGGCGACGGGCCCTGGCGGCGTTTCCACACACCCGTATCCTTCAGTCTGCAAACGGTTCCCCGAAGCATGCACCACGCCGTAACCGAGACGGCCGATCCCGGGATCGATCCCGAGCACCCGCATGGCTTCTCCTCTCCCCACTCTCGTCAACCCCCGGCCATCACTCGAGATATTCACCGTATGTGGACAGTATGGACAAATAATCGTCCCGGCTGTCCACACGCAAACCTTGCCGCAGGCCGTCCAGCGTCCCCTTGGGAAGCGCTTTGGCAGCCCCGGAAGCGTCCAGTCGTCCAAAATCGCGAACCTCCCGCCCCGCGCCGGGTTCCCCATCATAGAGCACCAGATGAGATTCCCGGTTTAAACCGAAGAAAAGATGGCCCTTGGCATCCAGGGGCATATCCGCCACCGAGCGTCGGAACACCGGGACGTTGGACACCACTGTCAAGCCCCCGTCCAAGGCCCACCTGGCTCCGGGAGCCGCAAAGGCCGGTTCCGTCACGTCGTCGACCACGCCCTGATGAATCCGGACAAGCCCTCCCGCGTACTCCGTCACAAAAAGCGCTTGTTGCCCGGGGGCAAACGCTCCGAAACCGGGAAGGTACAGCGAAGACGCCGCGTGTGCGGAACCGGCGGAGAACCCGGCCATCATCAGCACCGGTATCGCGGCGCCGAACACCCGAATCGCCAATCTTCGCGTTTTGCGCATGAGAGACTCCTCCCGCGAACCTTTTCGCTTCCCAGTATCGCCGGAGGGCCGCCGCTTTATGCCAAACCGACCGCAGCCCGATCTCAGTCCCCGATTTCCGCCAGGGTTTCGTCGCTCATGTCAAAATTCGAAAAGACGTTTTGGACGTCATCGTGTTCTTCCAGCGCCTCGAGCAAAGCCACCATACGCCTGGCGTCTTCCCCTTCGAGGGTCACCGTCGTCTGCGGCACGAAAGTGACTTCGGCCGTCTCGACGGGAATCCCCATTCTCTCCAATTCCTCCCGCACCTTGGCAAACTGTTCCGGTGCCGCCGTCACCACATAACGGTCTTCTTCCGCCGTAAAATCCTCGGCCCCGGCCTCCAGTGCCGCCATCATCACATCATCTTCGGAGCCCGAACGGCCGTCCTTGGGAATCTCAATGACCCCTTTTCGGTCAAACATCCAAGCGACACAGCCGCTCTCCCCGAGGCTGCCCCCCCGCTTGGAGAAAATATGGCGAATCTCCGCCGCGGTCCGATTCCGGTTGTCCGTCAGCAGTTGGACCATCACCGCAGCGCCGCCCGGACCATATCCTTCATAGATCACTTCTTCGTAATTCACGCCTTCGACATTGCCCACCGCTTTATCGATGGTTCGCTGGATGGTGTCCATGGGCATGTTTGCCGCCCGGGCTTTTTCCACGGCGGTTTTCAACCGGTAATTGGTTTCTGGATTCCCCCCGCCCTGCCTGGCCGCCGCATAGATTTCCCGGGATACCTTGGTGAAAAGCTGACCCCGAACCGCATCCTGCCTGCCTTTCCGGCGTTGGATATTGTGCCATTTGGAATGTCCGGACATATCGTCCCCTTCCTTTCATGACGCAACCAGTGTATCACATCCCCCAATCCCGGGGATACCGGAAGTCCACGCCGATGGTTCGCCGGGACAATTTGGCGATCACCGGAGGCCGCCGTTTGAACTGGTTGACGCGCACCCGGCGGGCCACCGCATCCACGAACCGGGGCGCAAACCCCATATCCACCAGGTCGCGCCGACTGTACTGGAGATCCACCATACAATAGAGCAGCCGGTCCACCTCTTCGTACGTGAATCCCAGTTCCTGTTCGTCCGTTTGGTCTTCCCAGAGATCGGCACTGGGCGGCTTGTCGAGGATCGCCCGGGGCACCCCGAGATAACGGGCCACCTGACGAATCTGCGTTTTATAGAGGTCGCCGATGGGATTCACCGCCGAAGCGAGATCGCCGAATTGTGTGCCGTATCCCAACAGCAGTTCCGTTTTATTGCTGGTCCCCACCACCAGGGCGCCATCCCGGGCGGATCGATCGTAGAGTACACACATGCGTTCCCGGGCCATGCGATTGCCCCTGCGCAACGTCGACGCCTCCGGTTCTTCGGCAAAAAAAGCGTCGACCATCGGGGTGATGTCCACCACTTCGAAAGGCAACTCCAGTTGCTCGACCAAAGTTCGCGCATCCCGGACGCTGGAGGGAGAACTGGTTTTGTACGGCATCAGCACGGCGAGGATCTGTTCTCTTGGAAAAGCCCGGGCCGCCAGGCAGGCGACCACCGCAGAATCAATGCCTCCGGAGAGTCCGAACACCACTTTGAAAAAGCCCGCCTTGGTCACTTCATCCCGCAAAAACCGGGTCATCATCTCCACGGCCAAGGGGGCGGAGATGGACAGCAACTCCTCGACCGGCCGCTCAAAAGGGGTCACCGACATCCGCCCCCTCTCCGTACCGCCGATCGTAAATGCGGATCAACTCCCGCACCGTCACATCCAACTGTTCATCACGGCCAAGCGGGGTCATCACCCGGCTTCGGCGCAACGCCTCCTCGTTCACATCGGCCACCAGCAGGGCCTCTTCGAACACCGGAGCCGAGGAGACGATCTCACCAAAGGGATCCACCACCGCCGATCCCCCGTAAAATGTCACGCCGTCCTCTACCCCGACCCGATTGGCGAAGAGAACGTACACGCCGAACAGCTGGGCATACGTGCGGATCGCCCGGTACCACGTTTCCTGGGACCCGACCATCTCCCCGACCGCCGGCCGGGCCGGACTCGCCGAAGGAATGATCAAGATCAACGCACCATCCTGGGCCAAGATGTAAGGAATGGACGGGTGCCACGCATCCTCGCAGATCATGATCCCGAACCGGCTGCCATGGGCACTGAACGCCCGTACCCGCTTACCCCGTCCGAAATAGCGATTTTCTTCAAACATCCCATAGGTCGGCGGATACACTTTCCGGTGGCGGTAGACCACCTCGCCCCCCGACGCGTAAACAGCACTGTTGTACATGATGAATCCCCGGCTCAATTCCACCATGCCGAACAGAATGTCCGCCTGGCGGCTGGCCTGAATCACCTGACGGACTTCCCGATCCTCGGCGGTCCGGGCGCAGTCCACGGCCAGATCCTTCAGCAGGTAGCCCGTGAGGCTCAACTCTGGAAAAATCACCAAGTCGCATCCGGCCTCTTTGGCCTTCTCCACCCACATCACATGGCGGCGGGCATTCTCGGCCACATCCCCCAGCGCCGGACGCATTTGCACCAATCCTACCCGTAGCGACATGGAATCCACTCCACCCGTCTCCGACTGCACTTGCCCGATTGGCTCACGTTCCAGTATACCGCGAGTTAACACCCAAGCCAATGTGTCCGGCGTGCGGAATCCGGGAACAGACTCCGCCACCGGCGATAGGCGGCCGGGCGGCGCACCCGCGCCCCCGGGGATTTCCTCCCCGCAGATTGGAAAAAGAAACGGCCGCGGACCATCCCGCGGCCTTGGTTGTCCACGTGAAGATGCCTATCGAGGAGATCCCTTGACCGGAAGCGCGTCAGGGGGAACCTCTTCCTCCCTGAGACAGATCCACGAGGCTGAGAATGAACACGAGAATGCCGACAATGACAAAATCCCACGTTGCAGCGATCCGATTCGACAGATCGATGACCCATGGAGAGATGAAGAGCCAAATGCCGATGAGCAGGCTCAGCCAATGTCTCCACATCGCCGTCCCCTCCCTGAACCGACCGGGTATAGGCTGCAGTGGCCGGCAACCTGCTCTTATTTATATGTGCCCACTTCACAAAATGTCTTCGACGCTCCAATCACTCCCTCGAGAGACAAAGAGACCCCGCCCGGGGTCCCGCCTGCCTTCAATCGGCCTCCATGGTCATTGTCCCAACCCGCGCCGCTCACTTTGCCGGGGAAAACTCCCGATTACGAGGCTTTCAGGTGATCTTCGAGCACCGCCAAGCCGGCCTCGGCACAGACCGTATCCTCTTCCGCCGATCCTCCCGAGCAGCCGATGCCGCCCAACAGGTGTTCACCGTAATACAAGGGAAGTCCGCCGCCGAAAATCACCAGGCGATCCGTGTGAACGATTCCATGCAACAAGGCGGGCTCATCCTTGATAAAAGGATACCAATCCCCGGTCGCCTTTCCGAATGCGGCCGCGGTGTATGCCTTATTGCGCGCAATCTCCCCGCTGAGAAGGGGAGCTCCGTCCATGCGCAAAAACGCAAGAAGATTCCCGCCTGCGTCCGCCACCGCCACGTTGAGGCGAACGCCGATCTCCTGGGCCTTCGACACGGCCGCTTCCACCATCGCCAACGCCAGGGCGTGCGTCAGGGCGTACGTTGGACGAACAACCTCCATATCCTTCATGTCACCTTCACCTCGATCCACGCGACTTGGACCCCTGTCAACAACGAGCGAACTCCGGCTCCCCGACGGGACGCTACTACCGGCCCACCCTCAGCTCCAAACTTCCGAGCCCCTCATAAGACACTTCCACCACATCCCCCGCCTGCACCGGGACCGCTTCGGTGATTCCCCCAGTCAAAACCACCATGCCGGGCTCCAGCCCCAACCCTTCCCGGGCGAGCATGCGCGTCAGCATCACCACCGAGCGCACCGGATGACCCAACACCG
>JASBVV010000052.1 GCA_029960885.1 Kyrpidia sp.
GTCTCTTTGGAAAAACCGTACTGGACCGAACTGCCGCCCAAACCGTCTCCATGGGTCGCTTCAATGATCGCCACTCCCGTCTCATCCAACGCCCCGGCGATCGCTTTGGCGTCTTCCGTGCTGAACTGATGGCGCACCGCGTGCATGCCGTCCCGAAGGGTCACATCGGTGACTCGAATCGTTCGCTTGTCCATGATTTCCCTCCTATCGCTGCACAGTCAGGCGGCTTTTGGCAAATTCCTCGCCCACTTTGGTCGCGGCCGCCGTCATGATGTCCAAGTTCCCCGCGTACACCGGAAGAAAATCGCCCAATCCCTCCACCTCGATGGAGATGCTCACCAGATTGTCGCGATAAATCGGATCTCGGTTCAACCGATAACCCGGGACAAAACCTTGCACGTGCGCCACCATGTCCCGAATCGAACGATCGATCCGCTCGCAGACTTCGTCGCCGGTCTCGTCGATCAAACAATAAATCGTGTCCCGCATCAGAATCGGCGGCTCCGCCGGGTTCAGAATGATGATCGCCTTCCCCTTCCGGGCTCCGCCGATCACCTCGAGCGCCTTTGCCGTGGTTTCCGTGAACTCGTCGATGTTCTGCCGCGTCCCCGGTCCGGCGCTCTTGCTCGCAATGGTGGCCACGATCTCGGCATAGGAAACCCCCACCACCCGGCTGACGGCATGGACCATGGGCACCGTCGCCTGGCCCCCGCAGGTCACCATGTTCACATTCGGCGCGTCCAGGTGCTCTCCCAGATTCACCGCGGCGATGACATAGGGGCCTCTCGCGGCCGGCGTCAGGTCGATCGCTTGGATCCCGGCCTCCTTCAACAATTTGGCATGGCGAACGTGCGCTTTGGCACTGGTGGCGTCAAACACCAGATCCGGCCGGATCCCTGCATCCAATACCGCCTTGAGCCCCTCCGCCGACGTCTCCAGGCCCAGTTCCTTCGCCCGACGCAGCCCCTCGGACTGGGGTTCGATCCCAATCATCCACTTCGGCTCCACCCATTCACTTCGCAACAACTTAAACATGAGGTCCGTCCCGATGTTCCCAGACCCCACAATGGCCGCCTTGAGCTTCACGCCTCTCCCTCCTGTCTCGGAAATACCGCTTCCACCCGTCCCAACCGGCCGAAATTCGCCACATACCTCGCCCCCGGCCTGGCATTCACCGCCGCACTCACAGCTCCGGAGAGCACGATGTGCCCCGCGCGCAAGACCGTTCCGAAACTCGCCAGCTTGTTCGCCAACCACGCAACACCCAGCGCCGGATGACCCAGAACCGCCGCCCCGGCCCCGGTCTGCGTCACCTCGCCGTCCTCATGAAGCGCCATGCCCACGAGCCCCAGATCCACATCCTCGACCCGGCTCGGGCGGTCCCCCAACACAAAACATCCCGACGACGCGTTGTCCGCCACCGTGTCGGGCAGCTTGATCCGCCAGTTCTCGATCCGGCTGTCGACCACCTCAATGGCCGGCACCACATACTCGGTGGCACGCATCACCTCGTGGATGCCCACCCCCGGACCTTCCAGATCCTTCTTCAGCACAAAAGCGATCTCCGCCTCCACCCGAGGCTGGAGCAGCGGGTAGTCGATCACTGCGCCGGACGCGTAAGCCATGGAACGGAACAGATGCCCGTAATCCGGCTCCGTAACGCCGAACATTTCCTGCATCGGGCGACTGGTTAATCCGATCTTGTGCCCGGCCACCTCTTCCCCCAATTCCAGCTTCCGCTGCACCACGTCCAACTGGATCTGGTACGCCTCTTCCACAGTAATTCCCGGTTCTTCGTCGGTCAGCGGCTTGACCGGCCGCCGCTCCCGCTCGGCCCGAAACAACCGTTCCGACCACGCCGCCAACACCTCCGGCCCCACGGCCATCCTGGCACCCCCTCACAACTTGACGCACACATTGGTCAGTTCCGTGAAAAACTCGAAACTGTGGACACCGCCCTCCCGGCCGATACCGCTTTGTTTCATCCCTCCGAAAGGCGTGCGCAGGTCCCGCAAAAACCACGTATTGATCCAAATAATCCCCGCCTCGAGCCTGGCGGCCACCCGGTGCGCCCGCTTGAGGTTCGCGGTCCAAATCGTGGCGCTGAGCCCATAGTGGGTGTCGTTGGCCTGCCCGATCACCTCGTCCTCGCTGTCAAAAGGCTGGACCGTGATCACCGGCCCGAACACTTCCTGTTGCACAATCTCGCACCGCCGGTCAACGTCCACGATGATCGTCGGCTCCAAGTAGTACCCCCTGGTCATGTGTTCCGGCCGCCGGCCGCCCACTAAAATCCGGCCGCCTTCTTTCACCGCCCTCTCGATAAACCCTTCCACCCGATGCAAATGCTCTTCGCTGATCAACGCCCCGACATTCGTCCGTTCGTCAAAGGGATCTCCCACGACCAGACCCCTGGTCTTCTCCACCATTCGCCGCAAAAACTCATCATAGATCGGCCGCTCCACGTAGACCCGGGATCCGCTCAGACACACCTCACCCTGGTTCGAAAAGCTGGATCGGATCGTCGTCTCCACCGCGTCTTCGAGATCCGCATCGGCAAAAATGATGTTGGGATTCTTGCCCCCGAGCTCAAAAGCCACCCGCTTGAGCGTTCCCGCCGCCGCCTTCATAACCGTTTTACCCGTGGTGGTCTCCCCCGTCAGGGAGATCAGATTCACGTCCGGATGCTCGGTCAGCGCCGATCCCGCCGCATCGGGGCCGAAACCGTGCACCACGTTGAGCACGCCGTCCGGCAGCCCGGCTTCCTGACAGATCTCTGCCAATTTTGTCGCCGTCATGGGCGTCAACTCCGCCGGCTTGACCACGCAGGTGTTCCCCGCCGCCAAACAGGGCGCCACTTTCCAGGTCAGCAGCAACAGGGGCAAATTCCACGGTGAAATGAGCCCCGCCACCCCCACCGGTCGACGCAATACATAGTTCAATGCCACATCGTCCATCTGAAACGCTTCAGTCCCGAGACCTTTAACAAAATCGGCAAAAAAGCGAAAATTATAGGCTGCTCTGGGAATATCCAAACTCCTGGACAAACTCAGGGGCTTGCCCGTGTCCAACGTTTCCAGCCGAGCCAACTCTTCCGTCCGTTCCTCGATCAGGTCGGCGATGCGGTTCAGGATCGCCGAACGCCTGGCCACGGGCATCCGTCCCCACTCGCCGAAAGCCCGCCGAGCCGCCGCCACCGCCCGGTCGATCTCGGGCTTCCCTCCCTCGGCCACCTCCCCGAGGACCTCTCCGGTCGCCGGATTGATATTCACAAACCGCCGGCCGTTCTCCGATTCCACAAACCGCCCGTCGATAAAATGCTGTATCAGCGTCATAGGCTCGCTCCTCTTCTTCTGGAAATGAAGTGGATAGTTTCATCTTAGACGGTCTCGGACTGTTCGCAAGAGGACTTTCCCACATTGTGAAACTGCTCAAAACTCGTCGTAGAAGATGTTCGAACTGCGCAGTCCGCCTTGATACAACACTTTCAACGTGGTTTGAATGAGAATCGGGGGACCGCACAGATAGGCGTCCATCCCGTCAAACCGTTCAAAATGCCGGGCCGCCACATCGGCAATGTACCCTTCTTCCCCGTTCCACGGTTCCGCGGGATCCCGGTCGGACAGGGACGGAATAAAATGAAAGTTCCCATGTTTCCGCTCCATCTCTCTCCAGTATTCGACCAGGTACAGATCTCGGACGGATCGCGCGCCGTAGAAAAACCATGCTTCATAATCGTAAGAAACCGCAAACAACTCTTCCAACAAACCTTTTATGGGAGCCATTCCGGAACCGCCGGCGACAAAGAGCAGATTCTTGCTGCGATCCCGCATCTGCATTTTCCCGTACGGCCCCGAGCCCACCACCCGGTCTCCCGGCCGCAGGCTGCACATATAATTCGATCCCAACCCTCCCGGCACCCGCTTCACATGAAACTCCAACGGTTCGCCCGGACGGTGCCGGGTCGCCGCCGAGTACACCCGGGTTTCTTCCGACCCTGGAATTTGAAACTCGAAGAATTGCCCGGCCGCATAAGGAATGTCAGAGGGCCGCCCCAGGTCCAGGCGAATGCAGTGAAAGGCGTCCCGTCGCGCTGCCCGCCGTGGAACTTGGATGAGGGCCCACGCTGCCTCGCCAGACTCGCGCCTTGACCCGGCCGGTTCGAGGCGGACCTTCCCCTTGAAATCGGGTTCCCATTCGGTAGATAATGAAAGAGCAGACCACTGACGCGGACCGCGTGGAGACTCTCTCGTAGATGACTTGGGAGGGGGGAGCTTCGTGATCAAATCCGTCGATCATGTCATTAACATTTTGAACTGTTTTACTCCTGAAAAAACCGAGTTGGGGATCTCGGAACTCACCCTGAAACTCAACATGAACAAAAGCACGGTCCACCATATCGTCAAATCCCTCTGCAAACAGAAGGTCCTGGTGCAAACGCCGGGGAAGAAGTACCGGCTGGGACTGAAGGTTCTGGATTGGGGCCGATCGGTCTCGCCCCTGCCGAAACTCCTTCAGGTCGCATCCCCCGTCATGGAATCCCTGGTAAAAACTTCTGGAGAAACGGTTCACTTGGCCGTTTTGGAACAAACGGAAGTCTACTACCTGGCCAAGCTGCGGTCGGAACGAGCCATCCGCATTGAGACGAAGATCGGCGGCCGCATGCCCGCGCACTGTACAGGACTGGGCAAGGCTCAGCTCGCTTTTCAGCCCGAACGGTATCTGCGGCAAGTCATCACCCCCCGTCTGACGCCGATGACCGCCAACACCATCACCGACCCGGGCCGATTTTATGAAGAGATGCAATCCATTCGACGGCAGGGTTACGCGATTGACAATGAGGAATATGAGGTGGGGTTGTACTGCGTGGCCGCCCCGATCCGGGACATCCATGACCAAGTCGTCGCGGCTGTCAGTCTGGCCGGTCCCGAGGTCCGGCTTCGGGGGGAAACCGGTTCCCTCGCCCGCCTCGTCACAAAAGCCGCCCATCAAATATCGGAAAAAATCTCCGGTTTACCGTGACGAGCCGCCGTTCGCTTCACAGGCGGGAGGTCGCGTTCCCCACACATGAGATGAACCACATCGGGAAGCGCCGGACGTGACAGGACGACAAAGGGCGGTCAAGGGGAACCGGAAGGTCCGTCGCCTCCTCGGGCCGGCCGGACCACCGTCCGCATCACCGCCGGCATGTCGGGATCGGTGCAGTTTCCTGCCTTAAACCCCTTGCTTCGTTTCCCCGACGGATCGACATCGTGCCCGGTCGGTCTCCGGCACGGTTTCCGGAATCGCGCGGCGCAGCCCCGGCGGCCGCGCTTCGGTGCCGTTCCCACCCCAGGTCTCATCGGCGCCGCTTCTTCGCGGGAGGATGTCTCCAGTGCCTCCCATCCCGTAACGATCGTGTCCAGGGATGCAGTACAATGAAAAGGCGGGAAAGGGACAAGCATCGCCGCAGTCCCGCTTCTTTTGATTTTTTGTAAACCGCAAGGATTCAAGGGGCTGGGGGATGAAGATGTTTATGGTCGGCTGTGTCCGCCAACCCCGGCGCTCGCCAGGGGAAAACATGTCGGAGGAATTCCAATGGCCCATGAACTGAAAGCGGTCGTCGATTTAGGATCCAATTCCGTCCGCCTGGTGATCTATCAACAGGGGCCTCAGGGCACCCTCCGGGAAGTCGATAATCTCAAACAGACGGTTCGGCTGAGCAGCCATCTCACTGCCGACAACGCGATCGCCGAACAAGGCATAAGGCTCACGGTGCGGGTTCTGGGGCAGTTCAAGCAGCTCTGCGAAGCCTACGGGGTGACCGAGACTATCGGCGTGGCCACCCAGGCGGTGCGCATGGCCGTGAACCGAGACGAATTGCTGAAACGGATTTTTGAGGAAACGGGGATCCCGTTCCGGGTGATCACCGGGGAGGAAGAAGCCCGCTACGGATATCTGGCGGTGGTGAACTCCATCCCCGCGGAAGACGGCGTGACCGTGGACGTGGGCGGCGGGAGTACGGAAATCACCTATTTCCGCCGGCGCCGCCTGGTCGCATGCGCTTCGATCCCGTACGGGGCCGTCTCCCTCACCCGGGAGTTTATCCGAAACGATCCCCCGTCTTCCAAGGAGCTGAAGGCCATGGAACGCGCCATTCGCGCCCGGTTGGATCAATACCCTTGGCTGGAGGGGCTCCGCCGCCCGGTGATCGGCATGGGCGGAACGGCCCGGGCCATTGCCCGCATCCACCAGCGCCGGCGCCGCTATCCGCTGCACCTCCTCCACGGGTACGAGATGTGGCCGACGGAGGTGACCGCCATCCTCGACATGGTCCGGTCCATGCCCGTGACCAAACGGAACATCATCAACGGCCTGTCCGCCGATCGGGCGGACATCGTCGTCGCGGGAACGGCCATGCTGGACCAGATCCTGAAACGAGCGGATGCCACCCAGTTCGTGATCAGCAATAAGGGATTGCGGGACGGGATTCTCATGGAGCAGGTCCTGAAGGCTCGCCGGGAGGATCTATTGCCGGACATACTCATGCACAGCATCGAAAGCATCCACGACCATTTCCGCCTGAATCGCAAACATGCGATCCACGTCTGGAACCTCGCGGGCCAATTGTTGTCGGGCATGATCCGACACGGATGGCTGACCGCCGGAGACGAGGTGCGCCGGTGGCTCCAAGTGGCGGCGCTTCTTCACGACATCGGACGAACCGTCAGCATCTATAATACGAGTAAACACACTTTTTACCTCCTCCTCCAAATACCTCTTTTTGGGGTCAGTCACCGGGACCGCATTCATGCGGCCGCCGTCGCTTCGTTCAAAAGCACGAAACAGATTCAGGCCCTTCTCGCGAATTACCAGGAGTTTCTCGGGGATGAGGATCTGCCCGTCATCGCCCAAATGGGGGTGTTGTTGCGCCTGGTTCGCGCCTTGGACCGGACCGAGACCGGAGCGGTGAAACGTCTCGAGCTGTGTCCGGACGGAACCGGTTGGAAAATCCGGATCGAGGCGGCAAAACCCCTTGGACTTCAGTTGGACCTGGCTGCAGAGTGGGTGAAAAAATGGCGCAAGGTGTTTCAGCGAGAGATTCGGTTGGAGGTCGATCATCTTGGCCGAACCCCAGACGTTTGACAATCCGGCATATTACATCAATCGAGAGCTCAGTTGGCTGTCGTTCAACGAACGGGTCCTGGAAGAAGCGTTGGACAGCGCCAATCCATTGTTTGAACGTCTGAAATTCCTCGCCATCACCGGTTCGAATCTGGATGAATTTTTCATGGTGCGCATCGCCGGGCTGAAAGAGCAAATCAAGACCGGAAGCAATGTCCCGGACAACAAGACAAAAATGTCGGCGATGGAACAGTGGGACGCCGCCCTTCGGCGCAGCGCGGATTTTATGCGAGATCAAATGCATGCGTGGAATGAGGTTCTGCTCCCTCTGCTCCGCGAGGCGGGGATCTCGTTTTTAAATGCGAAACAACTGAACCGAGAACAAAAGACATACGTGTCGGACCTGTTCGACCGGATGATCTACCCGGTTCTGACGCCCATGGCCGTGGATGCGAGCCGTCCGTTTCCCATGCTCCTGAACCGCAGTCTCAATCTCGCCGTGCTCATTGAATCGGAAGAGCCCGAAAAAGAGCCGTATCTTTTCGCTTTTGTTCAGGTGCCCAGTGTTCTGCCCCGATTCATCGAACTGCCCGCTTCGGACGGCACCCGGACGTATATTCTGCTGGAAGAAATCATCCGGATGCATCTGTCCGATCTGTTTCGAGGCAAACACATTCTGTCCGCCAGTCCTTTCCGGATCACTCGCAACGCCGATCTGACGCTAAACGAGGATTCTGCCGAAGACCTGCTTGAGGAGATCGAAAAGGAATTGAAAAAGCGAAAAACGGCGGACGCGGTCCGCATTGAGGTCGAGCGGGACATGCATCCGTTCCTGCGGGAGGTTCTCGAGGAATGGGAAGAAGTGAGTCCCAGGGAAGTGTTCGAGTTGGACGGTCCCCTGGACCTCACGTTCCTTTTTCGCTTCGTCAACCAGGAGGGGTTCGACTCTTATCGATTCATGGATTACCCCCCGATTCTCCCCGTCGATCTCCGGGGGGAACAGGACATCTTCGAAGCCATCCGCAAGAAGGATATTTTGCTCCATCACCCTTACGAATCGTTCGAGCCGGTCGTCCATTTCGTTCGCCAGGCCGCCCAGGATCCGCACGTCCTGGCCATCAAGCAGACCCTTTATCGGGTGGGAGGAGATTCCCCCCTCGTGTCCGCCCTGGCCGAAGCGGCGGAGAATGGCAAACAGGTCACGGTCCTGGTGGAGCTTCGGGCTCGATTTGACGAAGAGAAAAATATTGTATGGGCAAAAAAGCTGGAAAAAGCCGGGTGCCACGTCATTTACGGTTTGGTGGGGCTAAAGACCCATGCAAAAATGATTCTGGTGGTGCGCCAGGAAAAAGATCGGTTACAGCGGTACGTCCACCTGGGGACCGGCAATTATAACGAAAACACCGCCAGGCAGTACACCGACTTCGGCCTGTTCACCGCCAACGAGGAAATCGCCGAGGACGTCTCCTCGGTCTTCAACCAACTGTCCGGATACTCCTCGCTCCCTGAGCTCCATCATCTGCGCGTGGCTCCCTGGGGACTGGAGGAGGCGTTTCTGGAGCACATCGAGGAAGTGATCGCTCATTCGACGCCGGAACATCCCGGGCGGATCATCGCGAAGATGAACGCCCTTACCGATAAGGAGATGATTCAGGCGCTCTACCGGGCTTCCTGCGCCGGGGTGCGCATCGATCTGATCATCAGGGGCATTTGCTGCCTGCGTCCGGGGATCCCGGGAGTCAGCGAAAACATTCGCGTCCACAGCATCGTCGGCCGGTTCCTCGAGCATGGCCGGGCGTACTATTTTCGCGCCGGGCGCCGGGAAAAGGTGCTTTTCTCGAGCGCCGACTGGATGACCCGCAATCTGGAACGGCGGGTGGAGACCCTGTTTCCGGTACTCCACCCGAGATTAAAGAGACGAGTGATCGGCATTCTGGAGACGCAGCTTGCCGACAACGTCAAACGAAGAGAACTGCTTCCCGACGGTACGTACGTGCGGGCGGCGCCTCAAAAAGAGGAGGAGCCGCTCAACAGCCAGGACCGGCTGTACGAAATGGTGGTCGACAGCCTTCGGCGGAGCCTGTATCCCAGGGTGTGATCGATCCCTTTGGCACCCGGAGGCGCGGCCGTCCCGGAAGGCCGGCCGCCGCTTTCCTCACTCTTTGACAGACATGCCGGCATCGGGCAGGCTAACCCACGGACGCCAACGCCTTATTCACCCAGGGCCATGAGTGTTCGCCGAGGGCGGGGCCCTTCTCCGGTCGAAACGCGGGATGGTCGGGAAAGCGCTCCACCACCTCCGGGACGGTGAGCACCGGCATGAGACAGCAATCCCATTGTTGACCGAGTGCGGCCCATTCGTCCCTGGGCTTGGAACGAAACAATTCCACCATCTCCACGTACACCGGGTTGTCCGGCGATGCCGGGGACCGGCCTTGACCCAACCACCGGGGCCGTCCGACTCCCTTGCAGAACCTTTCCCAGAATTTTTGCTCCAGAGCCCCGAGGGACACCCAGCCGTCTGCGGCTCGATACAGATGATAACAGACGATGCCGCCGTTGAGATCCTGCTTTTCAGGGCCGGTGGGAAATCCGGCCTTGGCGTGGGCGGCGTTGACCGCCTGGAAAGACAACAACATGTCCTGCATGGTCACGTCGAGATACGCCCCCTGACCGGTGCGCTCCCGCCTCCACAGGGCGGCCAGCACCGCCTCGACCAGGGCCACGCCTCCGGCGTAATCGGCCACGGTGATGCCCGGGATCGCCAGGTGCGTCTCATCTCCGACGGCGACTCCGGTGACGGCGATCACTCCGGTCACCGACAGATAATTGATATCGTGACCGGCCAGATGCGCCCACGGCCCCGTCTGGCCGTACCCGGTCACCGAACAGTATATGAGGCGGGGATTGAACGGACGAACCGACGCATCATCGAGACCCATCGCCTTCATGACGCCCGGTCGATAACTCTCGATGCACACATCGGCCGCTTCCATGAGCGCCAGGGCCCGGCGCCTTCCCCGTTCGTCGCGCAGGTCCAAGGCCACACTCTGTTTGCCCCGGTTCACCGCATCATAGGCGGGGCCAAAGATGCGCATGGGGTCGCCGCCCCGCACGTCTTCCACTTTCAGCACCTCGGCGCCCAGTCGGGCCAGGCGCCAAGTCGCAAAAGGCCCCGGAAGCAGGCGGGAAAAATCCACCACCTTCAGCCCGGCCAAAGGCCGCTCCCGATCGAAAGCCGCGTCGTTCACACGGGACCCTCCCCACCGTTCATCACATTCCGCCAAGTCCTGCCCGCGAGGATCAGCCCGGAGGCCAACCGAGCCGCCTTCCGCCCAGCACATGATAATGAAGATGAAAGACCGTCTGATGACCGTCCGGCCCGCAGTTGGTCACCACCCGAAACCCGGTGCGGGCAATGCCCGTCAGATGGGCCACCTGGCGAATCGCCCCGTGGATCGCCAGAACGGCGGCATCATCCGCCTCCTCCAGTTCCAGGACCGAAGCCACGTGTTTCCGGGGAATCACCAGGACATGCACCGGGGCTTGGGGGGCCACATCGTGAAAAGCGACGACGTGTTCATCCCGGTACACCACCCCGGCGGGAGACTCTCCGCGAACAATCCGGCAAAATACGCATTCGGTCGCCATCGACTACCCGTCGCTCCCTTCAGATCCATGGCCAATAAACCACAACGAAACTGGCCGCCGCCCAGAGCAGGCCGTTCACGACAAAGGGGCGATCCCGCACCACCACGTGATCCGGGTTCTCCCCCTCGTTTTTCCGATTGACCAAATAGAGATACCGGAATAAGCCGTACATGACAAACGGCACGGTCACCATGGCTCTGGGCCCTTGGGGCCCGCTGAACGTGTACATCGCGTACGTCATGATGGTGGCGGCCGTGGCGATACAGACCAGTTGGTTGAGCAACTCGAGACTGTACGCATCAAGATTCGCCCGGTGAGCGGAAGCCCGATCCTCCAGCGCGGCCAACTCCGCCCGCCGCTTGCACAGCCCGAGCACGGTGGCCAGCAAAAAGGTGGTCAACAACAGCCAAGGGCTGGGCGGCACCTGGGCCGCAAAGGCGCCGGTCACCACACGAAGCACAAATCCGAAGGCGATGACCAGCACGTCCACGATGGCATAGTGCTTCAGCACCGTGCTGTACAACAGGTTCATCAGGCCGTAGATCAACAGCACCACCGAAACCCCCGGCCCGGCATCCGCGATCCATCCCAGCCATTCCGCCATGGCAAACAGGACCGCGGCCAACGTCAGGGCCACAGCCGGAGACACCCGGCCCGACGCCAGCGGGCGGTGGCGCTTTCGGGGGTGGGCGCGATCCCGTTCCATGTCCATCAGGTCATTGGTCGCATAAACCGCGCTGCTGATCAAACAAAAAGCAGTGGTCGCCGCAGCCACCGCGCCGAGAGCGGACAGGTCCGCGATGCGCCCGGAGAAAAAAATCGGAGCCAAGACAAACACATTCTTGATCCATTGGCGGGGCCGCATCAGTTCCCACAGATTCATGCCCAGCGCCGCGATCGATCGATGATAGGAATCTCGTTCCACCGTTTTTCTCCCCGTTTCCATCGCCAAGGATTCCCTTTGGCCGGCACACACATCCCATTGTACACGAAAAAAGTACCCGGAAGCCATAGCATCCCGGGCACTTCCGCCGTCCGCCGCCCGCTGCACCCCGATGCACAGATGTCCTCCGTCCACCCGTCCGGAACCCGAACCGATGGGTTACGTCAAGCGAAGTCTCTCCAAGACCGCTCCGGTCATCTCCTCCGTGCCGCAGACGCGATCTCCCGGCCGCGCGAGATCGGCCGTCCGGAACCCTTCTCCCAGCACCCGGTCCACCGCATCCACAATGGCCGATGAAACGGCCGGCTCATCCAAACTGAACTGATACATTAAAGCCACGGACAGCATCGTCCCCAGGGGATTGGCCGCCCCCCGGCCGGCGATATCCGGCGCCGAGCCGTGAACCGGCTCGTACAGTCCCGGGCCCTCGCCCAGGCTGGCGGAGGGCAGCATCCCGATGGATCCGGTGAGCACCGCCGCCTCGTCGCTGAGGATGTCCCCGAACATGTTCTCGGTGACGATGACGCCGAACCGCCGGGGATCGCGCACCAACTGCATGGCGCAATTGTCCACCAGCATATGTGTGTACGGGACATCCGGATACTCGGCAGCGACCCGCTCCACCACTTCCCGCCAGTGACGGGAACTCTCCAGGACGTTCGCCTTGTCCACCGACGTCAACGACTTGCCCGCTTTTCTCGCCGCCTCAAATCCCAAGCGAACAATGCGCTCGATTTCCGGAGTCGTGTACACCATCTCGTCCACCACCCGGGTGTGGCCGTTCTCCCTTTCCCTTCGCTTCTTGCCGAAATACAGCCCGCCGGTCAACTCTCGAACGATCAGCAGGTCCACCCCCTCCACCGCCTCGGGGCGAAGGGTGGACGCGGTCAAAAGCGGCGCCCAGGCCCGCACCGGGCGGAGATTGGCATACGCACCCAAGGC
Source organism: Kyrpidia sp. (assembly GCA_029960885.1). Taxonomy (GTDB): domain Bacteria; phylum Bacillota; class Bacilli; order Kyrpidiales; family Kyrpidiaceae; genus Kyrpidia. The sequence goes on from JASBVV010000052.1 coordinate 12,641, forward strand.
TTTGCGAATGCCGAGAAGTCCCGCTTCCGGCCGCCGGTCGCCCCCCAGGCCATCCCACTTCGGCCCCCCCACCGCTCCGAGCAGCACGGCATCGGCCCGTCGAGCCGCTTCCACCGTTTCCCCGGGCAGCGGCTCACCTCGGGCATCGATCGCCGCCCCGCCGATCAACCGTTCTTCAAACTCCACCTCATGGCCGCAGGTCCGGGCGACAGCTTCGATCAGCCGCCGCCCGGCCCGCACCACCTCGGGGCCGATGCCGTCTCCGGGCAATAGCACAATGCGATATCGCTTTTCAGACACCCGCTCTCACCCGGGCCGCCCCCGCCGGCCGCCCTCTTCCCGCCGCCAACCGATTGACGGCGTCCAGATAAGCTTTGGCGCTGGCCTCCAGCACATCGGTGCTCACACCACGGCCGTTGGCCACCACTTCGCCCTGCCGCACCTGGACTCTCACTTCGCCCAGGGCGTCGCGTCCGCCGGTCACCGATTGAATCTGATAGCTCACGAGCTCCGTGGACTCCCCGGTCACCCGGTCGATGGCTTTATAGATAGCGTCCACGGCGCCGTTGCCCACCGCCGCTTCCTCGATCACTGTGCCGTCCGACACCCGGAGCCGAAGCGTGGCCGTGGGCACCGCCGTGTTCCCGCACGAAATGTGCAGGTATTCCAAATGGTACAGGTCGGCGCGCTCCACCGTCTGACTGTCGTCGACCAGAGCGGCGATGTCGTCGTCGGTGACCGTCTTTTTCTTGTCGCACAGCTCTTTGAACCGTTTGAACAGTTCATTGATCTCCTGATCGGAAAGCCGGTACCCCATCTCGCCCAGCTTTTCCCGGAAGGCGTGGCGACCGGAGTGCTTTCCGAGGACGAGCTTGCTCTCAGCCACCCCGATGGTTTCCGGCTTCATGATCTCATAGGTCAGTTTCTCCTTCAGAACGCCGTCCTGGTGAATCCCGGATTCATGGGCAAACGCGTTGGCACCGACGATCGCCTTGTTCGGAGGGACGACCACCCCCGTCAATTTGCTCACCAGCCGGCTGGTGCGATAAATCTGATTGAGCACGATCCGGGTCTTGGCTTCGTACACATCCGGACGGGTCGCCAAGGCCATGACCACTTCTTCCAACGAGGCGTTGCCCGCCCGCTCTCCGATGCCGTTGATGGTCACTTCCACCTGGGTGATCCCCGCCTGAATCCCCGCCAGAGTGTTGGCCACGGCCATACCCAGATCGTCGTGGCAGTGACAGGACAATTTGATCCCGTCGATCCCCGGCACCCGCTCCCTGAGCGCCCGGATCTTCCCGGCGTATTCCCGCGGGGTCAGGTAGCCTACCGTGTCCGGAACATTGAACACCTTGGCCCCGGCCCGGATGGCCACCTCCGCCACCCGACAGAGAAAATCGATATCGGTGCGCCCCGCATCCTCCGCGGAGAACTCGACATTGCTCATGTATTTCACCGCGTACCGCACCGCTTCCTCAATCTGCTCAAGGACCTGCTCCCGGGTCATCCTCAACTTATGCTTGAGATGAATGTCCGAAGTCGCCAGGAACACGTGAATGCGCGGGTCTTCGGCGTCCCGCAGGGCTTCGTACGCCCTGTCGATGTCAGTCCTCACGCTTCGGGCCAGGCTGCACACGCTCAATCCGCGCACCTCCCGGGCAATTTCTTGGACCGATTCAAAATCACCCGGTGATGCCGCGGCAAATCCGGCTTCGATGACATCCACGCCCAGCCGGCCCAATTGCCTCGCGATTTCCAACTTTTCCTCCCGGCTCAGGTTAATCCCCGGGGACTGCTCGCCATCGCGCAGCGTGGTGTCAAATACCTCAATGGTCCGCATGTGTGCCACCTCCCGCGTATACGCCGCCCCTTTCGGGGCGCGGCATTATTTCTTGATCCAGGTCATCATTTCGCGAAGCTGTTTCCCGACCACCTCAACGGGGTGGTTTCGCTCCGCCTGCCGCCTGGCATTGAAAAACGGACGATTGGCCTGGTTTTCCAAGATCCATTCCCGGGCGAATTGCCCACTCTGAATCTCCGCCAACACTTTGCGCATCTCCGCCCGGGTCTGCTCGGTCACAATCCGGGGCCCGGTTCGGTAATCGCCGAACTCCGCCGTGTCGCTGATGGAATAACGCATCCGGGACAGCCCGCCTTCGTACATCAGATCCACGATGAGCTTGAGCTCATGCAGACATTCAAAATACGCGATTTCCGGTTTGTATCCCGCTTCCACCAGGGTCTCGAACCCGGCCTTGACCAGGGCGGACACGCCGCCGCACAACACCGCCTGCTCGCCGAACAGGTCGGTTTCCGTTTCTTCCTTGAAAGTCGTTTCGATCACACCGGCCCGGGTACAGCCGATGCCTTTGGCGAAAGCCAGGGCGACCTGTTTCGCCCTCCCGGTGGCGTCCTGATGCACCGCCAACAGAGCCGGGACGCCGGTGCCCTCGGTGTAGGTGCGGCGCACCAGATGACCGGGGCTTTTCGGGGCAATCATGGTCACGTCCACATCGGCGGGAGGCGCGATCTGACCGAAGTGGATGTTGAACCCGTGGGCGAACATCAGCATCTGCCCGCTGCGCAGGTTCGGCTCGATCTCCTCCCGATAGGTTTGCGCCTGGCGCTCATCGGGCGTCAGGATCTGAACGAGGTCCGCCCGCCGGGTCGCTTCGGCCACGGAAAGGACTTCAAACCCGTCTTCCTCCGCTTGTTTCCAAGAGCGCCCCCGGCGCAGGCCCACCACCACGGACACCCCGCTGTCCCGAAGGTTCTGGGCCTGGGCGTGGCCTTGGCTGCCGTAACCGATCACCGCGACCGTTTTCCCGTCCAACAATTTCAAATCAGCGTCTTGTTCGTAATAGATTTTCAATGCCATAACCATTCTCTCCCATCTGTTCAAAAAGTGATCGAGTGCTGTTCCGGAAAACGGAGGCTAGACGCGCACCTTGGCGAGGCTCCCCCGCATCAGGGCGGTCACCCCGGTCCGGGCGATCTCCTTGATGCCGTACGGGCGGAGCAATTCGATGAGCGCATCGATTTTATCCATATCGCCGGTGGCCTGAACCACCAGGCTGTTCCGGCCCACGTCGACGATGGCGGCGCGGAAAGGCTCGATGAGATGCGTGATTTCCGGACGGGTGGTGGCCGTGGCCGTCACCTTGATCAACACCAACTCCCTGGCCACCATGGGCTCCTCGGTGAGATCGTTGACTTTGATCACATCCACCAGCTTGTGGAGCTGTTTCATGACCTGCTCCAACGTGCGCTCGTCGCCGGAGGTGACGATGGTCATCCGGGAGAGACCCGCCTCTTCCGCATTTCCCACCGTGATGCTCTCGATATTGAAACCCCGGCGGGAAAACAGGCCGGCCACCCGGGCCAAAACCCCGGGTTGATCGTTGACCAGGACCGACAGGACGCGCCTCAATCGTCCCACCTCCCGATCATTTCATCGGTTCCCGCCCCGGGCGGCACCATGGGAAACACATTCTCTTCCTCCGGCACCACAAAATCCACGACCACCGGGCCCGGATGCTCCAACATCTCCCGAATCGCCTCCCGGGCCTCTTCGGGCGTTTGCGCCCGCATCCCGCGGATGCCGAACGCTTCGGCCACCCGGACAAAATCCGGAGCGCCGATCCGGGATTCCGCATATCTGCGATCGTAGAACAACTGTTGCCACTGGCGCACCATCCCCAGGTACCCGTTGTTGATGATGGCCACTTTGATCGGCAGACCGTTCTCCGCCACCGTTTGCAGCTCCTGCATGTTCATCTGGAAGCTGGCGTCCCCGGCCACGCAGATCACCTTCTCCCCGGGTTTGGCCAACTGCGCCCCCATCGCCGCGGGAAACCCGTATCCCATCGTTCCGAGCCCTCCGGAGGTCACCCATTGGCGCGGCCGCTTGAACTTGTAGAAAAGGGCGGCCCACATCTGGTGTTGCCCCACCTCGGTGGTGAGAATCGCGTCGCCCCCGGTGGCTTCCCAGAGCATCTCCACCACCTGCTGCGGCTTCAGCGTCCCCGGCTCGGTTTTGTAGCGAAGCGGCCACTGGTCGTCCCACGCCCGAATCTGATCGAGCCACGCTTTGGTGCCCACCGGCCCCACTTCGGGGAGCATGGCGGCCAGCGCGCGTTTGACGTCGCCGACCAGGGGCAGCTCCACTGGGACGTTCTTGCCGATCTCCGCCGGGTCGATGTCGATGTGCACCTTCTTCGAGCGGGGAGAAAACCGTTCCAGTTTACCGGTCACCCGATCGTCGAACCTCGCCCCCACGGCGATGAGCAGATCGCATTCCATGACCGCCCGGTTCGCGGCGAAGGTGCCGTGCATCCCGAGCATCCCGACGAACAGGGGGTCGGCGGACGGGAACGCCCCGAGGCCCATCAGGGTCGACACCACGGGAATTCCCGTCTTATGTGCAAATTCCCTCAACTCTTCCGCGGCGCCGGAATGGACCACGCCTCCCCCGACATACAGCAGCGGCCGCCGGGCCTCCCGGATGGCCTCCACCACCCGGGCCACCTGCGCGGGGTTCGGCTCATAAGTGGGATTGTATCCCCGGATGAACACCCGTTCCGGCCACTCGAACTCCGCCGTCTGATTGGCGACATTCTTCGGAATGTCGATGAGCACCGGCCCCGGACGCCCGGTCGAGGCGATGTGGAATGCTTCCCTGACCACCCGGGGAATGTCCCGGGCATCCCGCACCTGATAGCTGTGTTTCGTGATCGGCATCGTGATGCCGATAATATCCGCTTCCTGAAACGAATCGCTGCCGATCAGATCCGTGGACACCTGCCCGGTAAACAATACCAGAGGCGTGGAATCCATGTACGCATCCGCAATGCCCGTCACCAAGTTGGTGGCGCCCGGCCCGGAGGTGGCCAGAACCACGCCCGGCCGGCCCGTCACCCGGGCATAGCCCTCGGCGGCGTGGACCGCCCCTTGTTCGTGCCGGGTGAGCACGTGGCGAATCCCGGATTCATAGAGGGCATCGTAAATCGGCAGGACGGCTCCGCCGGGATAGCCGAACATGAGGTCGACGCCTTCCCGCTTCAAGCTTTCCACCAACATCGCCGCGCCGGTCATGACCCCGGGGCCGGCCGCCGGGGCCGAGACTTCAGGTGCGGGCATGACATCCAACTTCTGGGTTTCCATCCAACATCACCTCAACCCCGTCCTCATGGTTTTACACGCGATGGGAGGCGGCTTCGGGATACGCAGGGTACCCGTCCACCCGCGTCAACGCCCGGAACTTCTCGGTCAAATGTTTCGTCATCTCACCCGGGACACCTCGACCGACCTCCCGGCCGTCCACTTCGACCACCGGCACCAGTTCGGCGGCCGTCCCGGTGAGGAAGCACTCGTCCGCCACGAATACGTCATGCCGGGTGAAAGGCTCTTCAGATACCGGAATGCCTTCCTGCCGGCAAATCTCAATGATGGCGTTTCGGGTGATCCCTTCCAAAGCGCCCAGGTACGTCGGCGGCGTGATCACCCGGCCGTTTTTCACGATGAACACGTTGTCCCCGGAACCTTCGCACACATAGCCGTCTTGATTGAGGATCAACGCCTCGAGAGCCCCGGCCCGGGCCGCTTCGATTTTTGTTAAAATATTGTTCAGATAGTTCAACGATTTGATTTTTGGATTGAGAGCATCGGGGTTGTTCCGCCGGGTGGGCACTGTCACCACCCGGAGGCCCTGGTCGTAAAATTCTTGCGGGTACAATTTAATCTGGTCCGCGATGATGATGACATTCGCGCCCGAACAGTTCCGCGGATCCAGGCCGAGATCCCCGGGCCCCCGGGACACGACCAACCGAATGTACGCATCCTTCAAGCCGTTGCGGCGGACGGTCTCCGCCACCGCCCGTTGCATTTCTTCGAACGTCAGCGGAATCTGCAACAGAATCGACTTCGCCGATTCATACAGGCGGACGATGTGCTGCCGCAAGCGAAAGATGTTCCCACCGTACGCGCGAATCCCTTCAAAAATGCCGTCGCCGTACAAAAAACCGTGGTCGAAAACGGAGACCACCGCCCGTTTGGGATCGACGAACTCCCCGTTCAAGTAGATGAGCTGGGTGTCACTCACCGGTTTCCTCTCCTTTCCCTCTTGCCCGACGGGACAAACACGGAAAAAGCCTTCCGCCCCCGGCACACTCGGTGCACGGTCCGGGGCGAAAGGCTGTGTTCGCGGTACCACCCAGGTTCGTCGCCGCTTCGCAGCGCGCGACCTCGCCAAGTCTCCCGCAGAGCGGAAGACTCCCGGCGAAATAACGGCCGCCGCAAGACCGTCTCCGCCTACTGGCGCTCCCGTCCCTCGCACGGGAGCCGTTCAGCGAGAAGCTCCGGGGTGAGCTCAACGTCGGAGGTAAAGGCCGGGCTCCCACCTGCCCCGGCTCTCTGGGCTTCAGTGCTCCGCGTCTTCCTGTCCCCGTCATCGCCTGTCATTCCCTATGAGCCATTGAATCCTGTCCCGTTGTCGCCGCGCGGCGCAACGTCTTAAAATATTTATCTCGGATTATAGAGGTCGGACAAGGACGTGTCAAGTCTTTCTCCTTCAGGTTGTGTAAAATTTTACGTAATCACAGGATAAGTGCCCAGACAGCGCACCGCCGCCCCGGTGCGGTAAATCCCCTCCACAGCACGCATCACGGATGAGTCCCACCACTCGCCCTCCAGATCGACAAAAAAATGATAACTCCCCAATCCCCGGCGAGTCGGCCGAGATTCAATTCGGGTCAGGTTCACCCGTTCTTCGGCAAAGCATGCCAGCACGTTGTACAAGGCGCCCGGATGATCCGCACCCAGAGTGATCAACGCCGACGTTTTTCCCGGCCCGTGGCGCCGGCAAAACTCCTGCCGCCGGCTTGGCGGCCACCGGATCTCCCCGCTCACCATGACGAACCGGGTCCGATTGTTCGCTTCGTCCTGGATGTCGCTCTCCAGCACCTCCAAGGCATACAGGCGCCCGGCCAACCGGGTTCCCACCGCGGCCCATTTGCCCGAATCCCGCGCGACCCTTTCCGCCGCCGCCGCCGTACTTTCGCAGGAATACTGGGGGACGCCCGAATAATGGGTGCGCAGATACCGGCGACACTGGGCCAAGGCCTGAGGGTGACTGATGATCCCCTCGACATCCCCCGCCGACACCCCGGGCTTGACCAGCAAGTGATGGGACACCGGGAGCGCCACTTCCGCCACGATGGTCAGGCCGCCCTCGTGAGCCAACCAGTCCAACGTGGTGTTCACCGAGCCCTCCAGGGAATTTTCAATGGGGACCACGCCAAAATCCACGGTCCCCGAGGCCACGTTCTCCAGCACATCGGGAATGGTGGCACAGGCCACCCAATGGTCCCGGGGCACCTCGGCCCGCAGCCCCCGGGCGAGAGCTTGGGCGGCTTCCTCGGTAAACGTTCCGGAGGGGCCGAGAAACGCCCATTCTGTTCGCGTGGTTGTCATCGTCCGACTCATAACGGCTCCTCTCCAGCAAAAATCCTCCGACCGCGCGGCTCATCGGAAACGTCTGGCCATATCGCCAAACGGCGTCTAGACCCGCACCTGGCCGCTTCCCCGCACCACGTATTTGTAAGTGGTGAGTTCCTTCAGACCCACCGGCCCCCGGGCATGAAGTTTCTGGGTACTGATGCCGATCTCGGCGCCGAACCCGAATTGGAACCCGTCGGTAAACCGCGTCGACGCGTTGTGATACACCGCCGCCGCATCCACCTCCCGGAGAAACCTTTCCGCCGCTTCCGGATCCTCGGTCACGATCGACTCGGAATGGCGCGTGCCGTACCGGTTGATGTGCTCCACTGCCGCCGAGAGGTCGGGCACCACCCGCACCGCCAGGATCAGGCCGAGATACTCGGTCGCCCAATCCTCCTCGGCGGCCGCCCGAACGTCCGGAACGACGGCCCGGGTCTTCGAGCAGCCCCGGATCTCCACCCCTCGCTTCCGCAGGGCGGATATGGCCCGGGGGAGAAACTCTCCGGCGACCGCTTCGTGAACCAACAGAGTCTCAATGGCATTGCATACTCCCGGACGCTGGGTCTTCGCATTGATGGTCAGGTTTAGCGCCACGTCCAGGTCGGCCGCCCGGTCCACGTACAGGTGACAATTGCCGACCCCGGTTTCAATCACCGGGACCGTGGCCGTTTCCACCACGTGGCGAATCAGTCCCGCACCCCCCCGGGGGATGACCAAATCCACAAGCCCTTTGGCCGTCAACAACTCATCCACCGCCCCGCGGTCCGGGCTGTCCACCAGGATCACCGCATCCTTGGGCAAGCCCGCCGCCTCCAGGCTTTTCCGCAACACCCGCACGATGGCCCGGTTGGAGCCCAGAGCGTCGGATCCTCCCCGAAGGATCGCGGCGCTGCCGGCTTTCACCACCAGCCCGGCCGCGTCGGCCGTGACATTGGGCCTGGATTCATACACCATGCCGATCACGCCAAAAGGTACCCGCACCTTCTCAATCCACAGACCGTCTTTTTGTCGCCACCGCTCGATCACTTCACCGAGCATATCCGGGAGTTCGGCCACCTGGCGCAGCCCTTCCGCCATCTCCTCCACCCGGCCAAGGGAGAGCTCCAATCGGTCCAACAGTTCCGGACGTACCCCGCGCCCTCGGGCCGCCGCCACATCCTCTTCATTGGCGGAGAGAATCTCCTCCGCATGATCCACCAATCCCCGCGCCATGGCCAAAACGGCCGCTTTCCGGACCTCCCGGCCCGCGCCGGCAATCGCCCGGGCCGCTTTTTGCGCCCGGCCGGCCAGTTCCGCCACCGTCGCCACCGTCGTCATCCCCACCCCTCCTCAACGAGGACCAGATCGTCCCGGTGCACCACTTCCGGCTTCCGGGCCGCAAGTCCCATTTCCTGGATGTCCCAACTGCGCAACCCGCGGATGGTCCTCAGATCCCGGGCATCGTAATTGACCACGCCCAGGGCGATTTCTCGGCCGTCCGGCCCGGCGATGCTGACGACATCTCCGGCGGAAAAAGACCCCTGGACCTCCACCAGCCCTGGAGCCAGCAGACTGCGACCGTCCCTGCGAAGGGCCGCCCCTTCGTCCACCACGAGCCTTCCCCGGGGGGCCGAACTGTAAGCGATCCACCGTTTTCTTCCCCGGATGTACGGTTGCGGCTCGACATACGTCCCGACATCCACGCCCTCCACCGCATCGAGGATGACCCGAGGCCGCGCCGCGGAGGCGATCACCACCGGAATGCCGGTGGACGCAGCGATCCATGCCGCCTGAAGTTTCGACCGCATCCCTCCGGTTCCCACCCTGGACCGGGTGCGCCCCGCCGACCGCCAGACCTGGGGAGTGATCTCCCGAAGGCGCGGGATTCGAGCCGCGGACGGATCGACCCGGGGATCCGTCGTATACAGACCGTCCGTGTCCGTCAACAGAATCAACAGATCCGCATCCGCCATCACCGCCACCTGGGCGGAGAGCGCATCGTTATCTCCGAACCGGATCTCATCCACCGCCACGGTGTCGTTTTCATTGACCACCGGGAGCACATGATGGTGCAACAGCGTCAACAACGTATTTCGGGCATGCACATACCTGCGCCGCTCCCCCATCACATCTCGGGTCAAGAGAACCTGGGCGATGATGATCCCGCACCGTTCAAAAATCCTTTCGTAGGCTTGCATCAAGACTCCTTGACCGACGGCGGCGGCCGCCTGCTTTTCCGGAATGGTCAGCCCCTCCGCAGGCAGTCCCAGGCGCAGCCTCCCCGCCGCAACCGCTCCGGAACTGACCAGGACGGCTTTCCATCCCCGTCGGATCAACTCGGTCAACTGTTCTGCCGTCGCCTCCATGTTGCGGGTATGAAGGTGGTCACCCTCCATCAGAGAGCTGCTTCCAATTTTCACGACGACGGTTCCCGGCATCATCGATATCCACCTGTCCGTAACGGCCGCCCGCCGGGCAGCCAACACCCGCGGGAAGCCTAATGTTCAACGTGCAACGGCGCGTGCACCGTATGCACCACCTCATGATCCCTGAGACGTGCCACCGCATCCGCCAAATCCCCCTGGCGAACCGAGTGGGTCACCACGACGATCTCCGCCAAATCCCCCTGGGAAGACTTCTGCAGCATCGAGGCAATGCTCACCCCGTGCCGGCCGAGCACTGTGGCCACAGCCCAGAGAACACCGGGGCGATCCACCACCAAGGCCCGCAGATAGAACCTCGAACGGGTGTCCTCCACAGGCTTGATCGCTTTGGTGCGATAACAGGCGCACAGCGCCCTGCCCCGCACTCCGTCCCGAAGATTCCTCACCGCTTCGACCACATCACCGACCACCGCGCTGGCCGTGGGCAGTTCTCCCGCACCCAAGCCGTGAAACATGGCCTGGCCGATGGCGTCTCCCCGGACAAAAATCGCATTGTACGCTCCCCCCACCGCCGCCAGAGGGTGATCCCGGGGTACCAGAGTGGGACGCACAGCGATCTCGATCGTCTGTTCGTCCTCATCCTGTTTGGCGACCGCCAACAGCTTGATAATGTATCCGAGTTCCCCGGCATAACGGATATCCCGGTCGGTCACCGCCGTGATCCCGGTCACATCCACCTGCGGAAACACGACCCGGGAATTAAACGCCAGAGAAGCCAGAATCGCGATCTTCCGCGCCGCATCATAACCCTCGACATCCGAAGTCGGGTCGGCTTCGGCGTACCCCAGCATCTGGGCCTGCCTCAAAGCGGTGTCAAAATCCGAGCCCTCTTCAGTCATCTTGGTCAAAATATAATTGGTGGTTCCGTTGATAATGCCCATGATTTCGGAAATGCGATTGCCCGCCAAACACTGTTTCAACGGTCGGACAATGGGAATGCCCCCGGCCACACTCGCCTCAAAGAGCAAGTCGCAGTGATGGGCCTCAGCCGTTTCCAAAAGGATTTGGCCGTGCTCCGCGATCAGGTCTTTGTTTGCAGTCACCACGCTCTTTCCGTTGCGCAATGCCCGCAGAAGGAGTTCCAGGGTGTGATCCACCCCGCCCATGACCTCCACGATGATATCGACAGCCGGATCATCGACCAGACGATCCGCATCGGTGGTCAACAGATCTTGCGGCACGTCCACCGACCGCTCCTTGGCCCGATCCCGGACCGCGATCTTCGCGATCTCCACCGGCAGGCCGGCCCGCATGGCGATGTCCTCGGCATTCCGCCGCAGAACTTTGTACACCCCGGTACCGACCGTTCCCAATCCGATCAGGCCGACACGCACCACTTTTTGCGTCATGTTCCTCATCCCCCTATGGACGCGCCGAGCGATTTGTCTACTATGAATGAACGGTCATCCATACACGGTAGACATTATAACGCGAGTCCGGCGATTCGCCAAGGGGTATGTTCCTCAAAAGCGTTTTTCCACAACCACACCGGCCAGCCGTTCCAACGGCTTGACCAAAGCGGAAATATCCTCCGGTCCGTGGCCGGATGCCGCCGCTTCCCGGAACACCTGCTCGGCCAGCCCGCCGGCAAGCAGGCGGACGCCCTCCCGGCGCCCGAGGTCGTTGGCCAGGCGCAAATCCTTGTACAGAAGGTCCACAGTAAACTTCGGCGTAAAATCCCGACGCAAAATACAATGGGGAATGCTCCGGTGCAGCATCGCACTCTCACCGGTGGACACCGCCAGCACATCGTACAGGGCGGATGGATCCAATCCCATCCGGCTTCCGAGGACGAACCCCTCCACCAGGGCCTCCTGGGTGATCCCGATGATCAACTGGTTCACCAACTTCGCGATATTCCCGGCACCGCTGGGCCCGAGATAAAAAATGTGCTTGCCCATCGTTTCGAAAAGCGGCCGGCAACGCTGAAACGCATCGGCTTCTCCGCCCACCATGATGGCCAGGGTCCCCGCTTCGGCGCCCATCGGCCCACCGCTGATCGGGGCATCCAGATACTGAATGCCGCACTTTGCGGCTTCGGCGGCCATACTCCGGGAAGTATACGGGCTGACGGTGCTATGGTCCACCACCACCCCGCCGGCGCGCATGGACGACAGCACTGTAGCGCCGACCTCGGCCACCACCGCGTCATCGGGCAAACACATGAGCACCACATCCGCCCGGGACGCCAGCTCTCGCACCCCGCCGACGTAGACGAGCCCCCGCGCTTCCAGGCGCGCCACGACATCCTCGCGACGCGCAAAAAAAAGAGTGTCAAACCCGGCCTCTTTCACACGAAGCGCCATGGGCGCACCCATGGTGCCAACGCCGATAAACCCCACCCGCACCCGCATCACCCCCCTCCCCGCAGAGATACCTGGCCGCATTATAGCATAAAGCGCGATCTCCCGGCAGGACATACCGATCGACCGCGCCCTATGGAGATGGAGATTCGAAATCCAAAAGCCCCGGCCATGGTCGGCGGAATGGTCAGTGAAGTTGCCGTTTCTCCAGATGCATATCCCCCAGATGCCGGTCCCGGTAGTTCATTGTGAAACTGACCCGGTCCACGTCCCCGTCCGCAAATTCTCGCGCCAGCAACCGCGCCACTTGATTGGTCATCGTCTTCCCCGGAGACCTCCAAAATTCCACCCGGCCGGTGACGCTGTTGTCCAGCTCGTCCACGGCCACCATTCCGATCGGCTCATGATGTCCGTCGTGCAGATGGTATTTCGTATGGCCGCCTTCTTCCTTATAGAGGGACAGATGAAGAGACGTGCGGCGACCGTGGCGCCGACGCCGATTGGCCCGGCCCGGCTCGGACGCCGCCCGCCCGGTCGACCGCGGACTTTCGACCGTGCGCATGCGGTACTCGTCGCCCGATCCGTCGGACTCATGTTCCGGTCCTTCGTCCCCATACCGTTCGTCCTGGTCCTCGGGGGCCGACCGAACAGGGGCTGTCTTCGCCTCCTGATCCCACCGGTCGGGTTCGCCCCGAACGGTCCGGCCGGATTCGGCCCGAAGCGAAGAACCGCCCTCAGGTTCCTCCGAAACTTCTTCCCCGGAAACCGATAGATCTTCTCGACCTTGGGAGCGATCGGCCGGCCACGTCTCCGGCCCCTCGAGCACTGGGTCGATATCGCCGCACATCATCACCACGGTGGCATCCTCAATGTCCAAGGCGCCGGCGAGCCCGGCCACATAATCCTGAATATGGCTCACCACAGCATCGACCTGATCTTGGGATACCTTTGCGGCATCGAGCTGAATCGTTCCGGTAAGCAGATGACCTTCCCGGTAAACCAAGTACACGTCCCCGACCCAACGGCGGGATAAAAAGACACCCAAAGATTCCCCTCCGGAAGTGCGGAGTTCGGGACGCAACACCACATGCATCGCTGAATTCCCCCTCGGTCTCGGTCCACACTCACCGTTAGTATGCCCGAAGGGAAAATCCTCAAACCACAGCAAAGGGGCGGGGACCCGGAGAATAAGCCACAGCCCCGCAGGGATGACCTGCGGGGCTGTGCGGGAACGCGCCCGGCAACG
>JASBVV010000053.1 GCA_029960885.1 Kyrpidia sp.
GAATGGCGTACTGTTTGATTCTCAAGGATCGAGTGCCGCTTCGCAGCGGCGACAGACCTGATTCTATCACCTTGGCGCCCTCAACGCAAGAGGAAAATCACACCCGTTCACATCTCCGGACGCCGGACGCCCGGTCTCAACATACACTCCGGTGCGAGATTGATCATAGCAAATGGACGCCTTCCCTGTCAATGGCCCGACGGCACCTCTCCGGGTCTGCGCCAACCGGTCCTGCCCTTTCCGCGGCGGGCCGCTCGTTCCAAAAAGTCCGCACCCGTATAACTCTGCCTATACCATGGATAGCCTATACAACACCGCATTCTCCCTCCTCAAGGTTGTCATTCTTCTCACTGTGCCAAAGTTGAATTTTATTTCATTGACGAAGCTTAAAATCAACTTTTTTAATAAAATTGAGCTTAAACTTTTAAAATGGCAGGTGAGAGTCAAGCATGACGTCTCGCAGTGAAACACTGTGGTTCTCCGGCGGCCGGAGCCGCGTCGCATTGCAACGATTCGGCGGCTTCCTGGCCGGGATGGTGATCCCGAACATCAGTGCATTTATTGCCTGGGGATTGATTACAGCGTTCTTTATTCCGACCGGTTGGTGGCCAAACGAAACTTTGGCCAAATTGGTCGGGCCGATGATCAATTTCCTTTTACCCATTTTAATCGGTTACACCGGAGGAACCCTTGTGTACGGGCAACGGGGAGGTGTGGCGGGAGCCATCGCCACCGCCGGCGTCGCCATCGGTTCATCGGTGCCCATGTTTATCGGGGCCATGATCATGGGACCTCTGGGCGCCGGGGCCATCAAACGGTTCGACCGGCTCGTCGAAGGAAAGATTCCCACCGGCTTCGAAATGCTGACCAACAACTTTTCCGCCGGCATCCTCGGAGGAATTCTCGCCGTCTTCGGCTTCCTCGTCGTCGAACCGGTCGTCTCCGGCGTGTCCCACGCTCTGGCGGCAGCCGCCGCCTGGGTGACGGAGCGACATCTTTTGCCGCTGATCGCCATCCTGATCGAACCCGGAAAAGTCCTGTTTTTAAACAATGCGATCAATCATGGGGTATTGGCGCCTCTGGGCGTCGAGCAAGCCAAAGAAGCCGGAAAATCGATTTTCTTCCTTCTGGAAACCAATCCGGGACCCGGACTGGGTGTCCTTCTCGCCTACTGGTTGTTCGGTAAAGGTCAGACCAAACAGTCGGCGCCCGGGGCGATCGTCATCCAATTTCTCGGGGGCATTCATGAAATTTACTTCCCCTATATCCTGATGAGGCCCGTTCTCCTTTTGGCTGTCATCGGCGGAGGCATGGCGGCAGACACCGTGTTCATGCTCACCCATGCCGGCCTCGTCGCCACCCCGTCTCCGGGAAGCATCATTGCGGAGATCGTGATGACCCCCAAAGGGGGCTTGGTGCCGGTCCTGTCGGGAATTTTGACGGGCGCCGCCGTTTCCTTCGCCATCGCCTCGCCGCTGGTGCGCAGGGCGCCGGAGCAGGAATCGACCGAAGAACATCTGGATGCAGCCAAAGCACTGACCCAGCAACTCAAGCATCAGGCAACGCGGGCCCAGGAGAAGGCGCCGGCCGGGGAGCCGCACCTCTCGCCCCCTGCGGTGCCCGACCGCATTTACTTTGCCTGCGAGGCGGGAATGGGATCCAGCGCCATGGGCGCCTCCATTCTAAACAAATACTTGAAAGATGCGGGATTCCGGTTGGCAGTGGAACACAAGCCCGTCAACCAGCTTCCCGCCGATGCGCAAATGATCTTCACCCAAAAAGGACTGGTCGATCGCGCCAGACAAGTGGCACCCCACGCCCACATCTATGTGATCGACAATTTTCTGGATAAAAAGGTGTATGAGCAATTTATCCAACAATTGAAACAGATAAGGGAGTAACGGCGGATCATGGACTCCCGGTTGACCGCCAGGCAGAAACGCGTTCTCATGGCAGCATACCGCAAAGAACGGACCACTCTGTCGGCATTGGCCGATCGACTGGGAATCAGTGCCCGTACCTTGCAGCGGGATGTCCGGGCACTGAAGGACTATCTCCAGGATTTCGGCGTATCGCTGAACGTGTCGGCCCAGGGCGGACTGACCTTGGACGGGGGCAGTGACGCCATTGAAAGGGTCTTAGACCGCTGCCGCCCGTTCGAATTCTCTTCTCCGCCGGGAAGGGGGCCAAGGGAACGCGAACTTTACATCGCCCTGGAATTGTTGCAGACAAACGGACCGTTGAAAATCGCGTATTTCAGCCGCCGCCTCCAGGTCGCCGAGGCCAGCATCAGTTTGGATCTCGACCGTCTGGAACGCTGGTTGGCCCAACACCGGTTGCTGCTGGTTCGCAAGCGGGGCTACGGCGTTGAGGTCGTCGGCAAAGAGGATGACAAACGCCGGGCTCTGGTGGCTCTGATCTACAGGGCGGTTCCCGTCCACCGGATGATCGACACCCTGTCGGGAGGGGCCGAACACGAAAACGAAGAGATCCCCCGGATTCTTTCCCAATTCGATCCGGCCCTCGTCCGGCGTGTGCGCCGCGTTCTTCGCCAAAGGATCGGACCACCGGCCGAGTCGCTTTTCGACGCGGGCGCATTCTACAGCTTTATGCTCCACGTCCTCGTCTCCGTACAGCGCATCCGCAGCGGGTTCCCCATCCGGGAGATTCCCGGCGGGGAACCCGGAACGCGGACCGGCAAGGAAGCGGAAGAATACAGGAGGATCCGGCAGTTATTGCGGGAAATCGACCCGGTGTTCGACGAATTTCCCGGCGAGGTGATGTATCTCACGAAACACTGGCTCGGTAGCCGGGGGGGACCCGGCATCTTGGAGCGAATCCTGCCGCACAAAATCACGATCCTGGATCTTGCGCACCGCATCGCGGCGGAAGTGACCGCCCGGATCGGCATCCCCCTCACCGGAGACGCCCAGTTGTTGCACGCCTTGTCCCAGCATCTGGAACCGACCCTCTATCGCCTGAACGAAGGGATGGTCATTCGCAACCCGCTTCTCAAGGAAGTGCGGGAATATTATCCGACCTTGTTCGAGGTGGTGAAGGAAGCGGCCTTTCGCGTCCTGGGCCAACTTGGCCATGACGTGCCCGACGAAGAAATCGGTTACCTGACGATGCACGTGGGAGCGGCCGTCGAACGGTGGCACTCCCAAACCCAAATCCGGGTCCAGGTCGTCTGTCCGAACGGCATGAGCTCAGCCGAACTTCTCGCCGAGCGCATCCGGGCGGTCTTTCCTTCTTTTGAGATCGTCCGGATGACCGCCGCCGGAGATCTGGGGGAACGGACCGACTGCGATCTCGTCCTCTCCACGGTCCCCCTGCCCCAGTGCGACCGGGCCGTTACCGTCTCACCGTTCTTGACAGAAGAAGACATTCAGAAGGTCGGGCGATTCCTGGAGCGCCGAGTCGTCCACGACAACCCGGAACACACGGCCAGACAATACCGGGCCGTCCGCCGCTTCCAGGAAACACCCGCCGAACCGATCGTCCGGACGATCACCGTCCGGGCAGTCCAAGCGCGAACCCTGGAAGACCTGGTTCACCACATCGCCGGAGACGTCCACCGCACCGGCCGGGCCAAAGATCCCGACGACGTCGCCCGGGCCCTTTTGGAAAGGGAGAAATTGGGGAGCGTCGTCATACCCGGGAAGCGCCTGGCCCTCCTCCACGCCCGGTGCCGGTCGATGACCCGTGCACACATCGGCGTGTACCGCCTCGACCGGCCGCTCGTACTGGCGGGGATCGGGATGGACAAAGAACAGGTGGACACGATTCTGACGCTTCTCGTTCACCCGGAAGCACCGAAGGAGGTCATTGCCGCCATGAGCCTGATCAGTTCCGCCCTGATCACGGTACCGGGATTTGTCGAGCAGTTGCGCACGGCCGATCCCGACGATCTTCCGGATCACATCGCCGGTGCACTTCACTCATTGGGAGGACACTTGTCGTGAAAATCCTGACTATCGAGAACCTCATGCTCCATTGTCCATCCGAAGACAAATTTGACGCCGTGCGGCGGGTGGGAAGCAAATTGGTTGAAAACGGATACGTCGATCCGGCTTATGTGGAGGGAATGTTGATGCGAGAACAATCGATGTCCACGTACATCGGAAACGGAGTGGCCATCCCGCACGGCATGCCGGAATATGCCCGGTACATCCGTGCATCCGGAATCACCGTCGCCCAGTACCGCGGCGGCATCCCCTTCGGTCCGGATCAGACGGCCTACCTGGTCATCGGCATCGCCGGCATGGGGGATCAGCATCTGGACATGTTGTCCCGCATCGCGGCGGTCTGTCTGGAACCGGAAAATGTGCGTCGCCTGGTCCGCACGGATGATGCCCGGGAAATGCTCCACCTGCTCCAACAGGAGGATTGGGGATGAAAGCCCTGCATTTCGGGGCCGGAAACATCGGACGCGGGTTCATCGGCCCGCTGCTGATCGAATCCGGCTTCCGGCTGGTCTTTGCCGACGTCGCGACGGACATCATCGCGCTCCTCAACGAGCGGCGGTCGTATCGCGTGGTCTCCGCCGGAGGGCAGGTGCGGGTCCGGGACATCTCCGGCTTTGATGCCGTCCATCTGGATTCCGATACGTGTTTGCAAGAGATCGCGGATGCGGATCTCATCACCACAGCGGTCGGCGTCGATCATCTGCCGTCTGTCGCGGGTGTCTTGGCCAAAGGGTTGGAGCGACGGTCGCCAAAAGGTCATTCAAGGCCCCTCACCGTCATGGCATGCGAAAACGCGATCGGTGCCACCGACCGGTTGAGGCGCATGGTCATCGACCGGCTCTCGGGCGGCGCGGCGGACATTCTCGAGAACGTCCATTTTGCAAACTGCCTGGTCGACCGGATCGTCCCGAAAACCCGCTGGCCCGGCCTGGGCCCCGCGGACGTGGTGACCGAAGAGTATCTGGAATGGGTCGTCGAAAAACACCACTGGCGCATCGATGTCGTGCCGGGCGGGATGACCCTGGTCGAAAATCTGGGTCCGTATCTCGAACGCAAACTGTATCTTCTCAACGGCGTCCACGCCGCCGTCGCGTATCTCGGATATTTGAACGGGTACCGGACTATCGGCGAAGCCTTGGACGATCCGGCGATTTTGCACGAAGCCGGGGAAATCCAGCGCGAAATCTCCCGGGGCCTGTCCGTCAAATACCCGGACATTCCCGAGGAATCCTTTCTCGCCTATGCCGAACAGATCATCCGGCGGTTTCGCAACCCTCACATCCGGGACGACGTGACCCGGGTCGGCCGGGATCCTCTCCGCAAGCTCAAGGCCGGTGAGCGCCTGGTCGCCCCTCTGCATCTGTGTTTGGCGGCTGGATTTCTCCCGCGGCATCTGCTGCGGGGCATCGCGGCGGCTTACACCTACGACCATGCGGCCGATCCTCAAGCGGCCGAATTGCAACAGATCATCGCTCAACGCGGCCTCACCGGAGCCCTCCGGAAGATCAGCGGCATTGACGACGAGGATCTGGTGGAGGTCATCGAAAACGAATACAAACGGATCGTCACCCGCCGACACGGCATCGGGGAGGTCGAGTAGCGGGATGGAAAAGACCGTCGTCGTGACGAATGCCACGGGCCTTCACGCCAGACCGGCGGCCCTGTTCGTGGAAACCGCAAGAAAATACCGGTCCGACATCCGGGTGGAAGCAAACGGCAAGCGGGCGGACGGGAAAAGTCTCCTGAACCTGCTGGTGCTCGGGGTGACCGCCGGGCAGGACATCAGGATCATTGCGGAAGGCCCCGATGAAGAAGAAGCCCTGGGCGCCCTGGTCCGGCTGATCGAAAGTCGATTCGGCGAGGCCGCGGCCCGTGAAGGAGGTTCTGATCAGTGACTGCAATTCATCAAACGGAGTGGACCGGTCTCCCGGCCGCACCCGGAACAGCCATCGGAACGGGAATCTGGTTGCGATCATCACCCGCCCCGGCCGTCGAGGAAATCCCGGTGAACGACGAAGACGTTCAGCGGGAATTGAGCCGACTGGGCCAAGCCATCGAACGGGTCCGCCTCCGGATCCGGGACATGCGCCGGCAAACCGCCGCCCGGTTGGGCGAATCGGAAGCGGCCATTTTCGACGCCCACCTGGCCTTTTTGGACGATCCGGCCTATGTCGGGGAAATGAAACGGCGCATACCATTCGAGAAAAAGAACGCGGAGTGGATTTGCCGGCAGCTCACCGATGAGACGGCCGCCATGCTGGAACAGCTCCCGGACGAGTACCTGCGGGCGCGCAGCCACGATGTTCGCAGTGTCGGGGATCAGTTGATCGAGGAACTGGCCGGCCGGACCCGCGACGCCGTCCGTTGGCCGGAAGAAGCGGTCGTCATCGCCGAAGATCTGGCACCGTCCGAGCTCATGCAGTTGCCGCGCGAGGTGGTCGCTCTGGCTCTCCTCCGGGGAAGCCGGATCGGACACGCGGCGATTCTGGCCAGGGCGATGGGCATCCCCATGGTCGTCGGACTGGGAGAGGAGTTCCGTCAGGTCCGCGACGGCCAGGTCTTGATCGTCGACGGCCAGAGCGGCCTCGTCCGGGTGGACCCGGACGGGGAAACCGCGGCCCGGGCGCGGGAACGCATCCAAAATCTCAACCGGCAGCGCCAACAAGCCTTGACGCGGGTCCACGAACCCGCCCGGACGGAGGACGGCGTCGCGATTCGGGTTCTGGCCAACATGGGAAACCCCTCCGAGATCCAAACCGCGCTATCCCGCGGGGCCGAAGGAGTGGGATTGTTCCGCACGGAATTTCTGTATCTGGAACGGTCGAACTGGCCGGCGGAAGAGGAACAGTTCCGGGTCTACCGGGAAATGGTCGAGGCCTTCCGGGACCGCCCGGTGGTCATCCGGACCCTCGACATCGGCGGGGACAAACTCCTTCCCTACGAAGACCGGGAACCGGAAGACAATCCCTTTCTCGGCCTCCGCGGCATCCGGTTCTGCCTGGCCCGTCCCGACATCTTCAAGGCCCAACTGCGCGCGATGCTCCGGGCCGGTGCCTTCGGAGACCTGCGCATCCTGCTGCCCATGGTGATCGACGCCAAAGAGGTGGCCGAAGTCAAAGGGATCATTTACCAGTGCCGGGAGGAGCTGAGGAACGAAGGCACGGACGTCCCCGACCGGATCCCCATCGGGGTCATGGTCGAAACGCCGGCGGCCGCCATCCTCGCCGGAGAATTGGCCAAAGAGGCGGACTTTCTGAGCATCGGCACCAATGACCTGACCCAATATACCCTGGCCGTGGACCGTAACAATGCCCGCATCGCCCATCTGTTCGACCACGCCCACCCGGCCGTCCTGCGCCTGATTCAACACACCTGTGAAGCGGCGGCCAAGTCCGGCGTGCCCGTGAGCATCTGCGGGGAATTGGCCGCCGATCCGGAAATGACCGGCCTTCTGCTGAAATACGGAGTTCGCACGCTGTCGATGAATCCCGAGGCCATCCCTTTGGTCAAAGAGGCCGTACGCCGCACCCGGATTCACTCCACGGGATAATGTTTCTGAACCATCCGCCCCATGGCGGATGCCGGCGGCACACCGGGGGCCTGGGGAATATCCGGCGATCCGGGGACGTCCGGCGTCCGGGAGGCCCCGGGACCGCCGGGCGCTTGGACGGCCCCGGGCGAGGGAGGAGCACCTGCGCTCCCGGCGGCGCCGGACCCCCCGGTCCCCGGTGTACCCGGCACCAACCCCGGAGGATAAAACGGAAATCCCCTGGCATCGAAGAAATACTGGGGCACATCCCCGACCAGGACCATGTATGCCACGGGAACCTTCGTCTGGATATCCACCGGTTCTTTCACAAACGGAGCAAGGATCTGGACCTTGGCGTGAACCTGGATGTCCACCTCGGTGATGGTCTGATTGATCCCCGCCTGTTTCACCGTCTGTTGAACCTCCGACTCGGCCGTGCCGAACGGAATGACGGCCACGGGAATCATGGGACCGAACGCCGAGAAAATCGAACTGTTCATCGCCTGTCCGATGGGTACGTCAATTCGCTGGGTGGACAAGTGATCGACCACCTCCTGCACCCGGGTGGTGACGTCCGTCTGCAACCGAAGCACTTCCTGTTCGTTTAACGTGGCGCCGATGACCCGGCCGTTTCGGTCGGTGTGCAGGGTGACGAACTTGGAGTAATCGATCCCTTGCTGAACCGTGTGAACCATGGCCTGGTTAACGGCGTCAGTGGCCAGGCGCCGCGCCATCCCCTTCGCAATCTCCACAAACACCGGACGAATATTATAATCGAGAATATAAAAGACAAGCGTCAGAAATCCGAGCACGGCCAACCCTGCGATCAGCGCGGACCTGCGTCCGGACGCAGGCCGACGGCCGAATCGAACGCCGAAACGACGGCCGAAGCGCATGGGCACGGAAATCCCCTCCCCCTGCATAGGTATGCCGGCCTCGACCTGCGCATACCGTGAGCACCGGCGGAGGCACCTCCGTTGCCCACTGTGCCGTCGATCAGTACCGGCTCGGACAGAAGAAAGGACGTCGATCCATGCCCACCATCGAATTGGACGGCCAATCGGTGAAATACACCTTGTTTTACCGGCCGAACAAACACAGACTCACCGTCCGGGTGACCTGGGACCCCCAAGTAACTGTCTCCGCCCCCCAGGGACTGCCTCTCAGCGTGATCGAGGAGTTCCTTCATCACAAATCCGGATGGATTCTGCGTAAACTCGCGGAATTCCGGCAACTTAGGGAATCAATGCCCAAAAAAACCTTCTCTCCCGGCGATATCTTCTACTTCTTGGGGAATCCCTATCCCCTGAAAATTGCCGAAGTCCCGGAAACCGCCGCCGGAGCCCTTCAACTCGACAATGACCACTTTTTCGCGACCATCCCGGGATCCTGGAGCCCGGAAGTTCGCAGGGAGCGATTATCCCGCCTGTTTCAGCAGTGGTATCGCCGAGCCGGATACGAGTGGGCCCTCCGGCGGATCGCGGTCTATGCGAGGCAACTCCGCTGTTTCCCCGACAAGGTGGCGGTCCGGGACCAAAAGACCCGGTGGGGAAGCTGCTCTTCGCAAGGGGCGATCTATCTCAACTGGCGGGTATTCATAGCTCCGTTGGACGTGGTCGATTATGTGATCGTTCATGAACTGGCCCACCTTCGCCACTTTGACCACTCTCCCGATTTCTGGCGATTGGTCGAATCGGTGCTGCCGCATTATGCGGACGCCAAGACATGGCTGCGCCGCTACGGATTGACCCTCGACCTTTAAAAGGCAAATGCATAAGGAGGGCATGAGGCCCTCCTGAACAAAGTCATCACACGGTTAATGAAACTCGATGTTTACCCGCCTTCCCCGGGTCTGCCTGGCTTTGTCGATGCGGATTTCCAAAACCCCGTTGTGGTAGGAAGCCCGGGCCGACTCCGGTTTCACGTCGGCGGGCAGAGAAATCGTGCGGGAAAATCGGCCGAAAAACCGCTCGCGCTGGAGAAAATCATCATCCCGGCGCTCCTCGTCCCGTTCGATGACACCCGACAGGTGCACGCGGTCGTCATCCACGTCGATCTCCACATCGTCCGCTTGGCGCAGCCCGGGGATCTCGCAGGAGACAACGACCTGATTCCCGGTCTCGTACACGTCGGCGCGGGGCATCATCCCCTGATTCCACCAACCCGTTCGCCAGACCTCGGGATCCAACAATCGCCCGACATCACGTCGGAACGACTCCAAATGACGCAGCGGGTCCACCGGTAGCGGCATTGTTCTCCCTCCCTCGGTGTCACGTGGACCATTCCTAGGGTGGCCCGCCGTCCGGGGGTCCTTGCATCCCAAATTGTTCCCGATCCCGAGTTCCCCGCTTCCCTCAGGAACGCAGCCGAAGCCGGGCAAACTTGCGTTTCCCCACCTGGATCACCATGCCGTCACGAGGCAGAATTTCTCGGTCCACCTGATCGAGCCGTTCGTCGTCAATCCGCACCCCGCCCTGCTCAATGAGGCGGCGGGCCTCCCCGTTGGACCCGGCAAGCCCTGTTTGGACCAATAGTTTGACCACCCAGATCGATTCCGGCGACACTTCGCGTTCTTGGATGTCCGCGGGCAACTGCTTCTCCTGGAACACCGTGCGAAAATGATCTTCGGCCTCCCGGGCCGCATCCGCCCCGTGGTACATCCGCACCAAGGTTCCGGCCAAGCGCATTTTGGCATCTCGGGGGTGCAGCCGCCCCTGAGCCAGTTCCGCCTTGATCCGGGCGAGCTCTTCATTGGAGAGATCCGTGACCAACTCGAAATATTTCACCATGAGGGAATCCGGAATGGACATCGCCTTGCCGTACATCTCCCGGGGCGGGTCGTCCAGACCGATGTAATTCCCCAGACTTTTGCTCATCTTTTTCTCGCCGTCCAGGCCCTCGAGCAGCGGCACCATCACCGCAATCTGCTGCTCCTGCCCGAACTCCCTCTGCAGCGTCCGACCCATCAACAGGTTGAATTTCTGATCGGTCCCACCCAGTTCCACATCCGCCTTGAGGGCGACCGAATCGTAGCCCTGCATCAAAGGATAGAAGAATTCGTGGAGACTGATGGGCTGATTGCCGCGATATCGTTTATGAAAATCATCCCGTTCCAACATCCGGGCCACGGTGGTGCAGGCGGCAAGCCGGATCACTTCCGCAAAGGTGAGAGGCGCCAACCAGGACGAATTGAACGCCACCCGGGTCCGGTCCGGATCCAACACCTTAAACAGTTGTTCTTGATAGGTCCTCGCATTGGCAAGGACCTGCTCTTCCGACAACTGTTTTCGGGTCTCGGATTTATCGGTGGGATCCCCGATCCGCCCGGTGAAATCCCCGATCACCAGAAAAACTTCGTGCCCGAGGTCCTGGAATTGCCGAAGCTTTTGCAACACCACCGTATGACCGAGATGAATGTCCGGCGCGGTGGGATCCAAACCGAGTTTCACCCGAAGGGGACGCCCCGTCGCCACTGAGCGACGCACCTTGGCAGCCAATTCCTCTTCGGGCACGATTTCCGCGGCACCACGGCGGATCACGGCCATCTGCCGCCCGACCTCCGCCTCTTGCTCCGCAGACAGCGCAAACGACTCCATTCCCCATCCTCCTTCTTCCCCGCACTGTACCTCAGGCCCGCACCCGGTGTCAATGAAACAAGAACCCTCAAGGGCCCGCCCGGCTTTTGTTATAATATAAACACTGGATGAGGAGGAGGACATGTGGAAGAACCGGTACATATACCCGAACGGGCCGGCGGACGGAGATGGCTGCTGTGGCTGACCGTCTTTTTCGGCGCCGCCCTGATGGCCGCCATCGCCGGCGCCGTCGTCTATGCGGTCCGGATCGCCCAAGCCGCCCCACCCCTGGATCTGTCCCGATTGTCCCAATTGTCTCAAATCACCACGGTCACCGACCGCGCCGGACTTCCCATGGGTCAACTGATGGCCGACGGAGCCCGGCAGCCGGTGTCATCTTTGGATCAGGTGTCGCCCCACCTGATCCATGGAATCATTGCCGTCGAAGACAAAGATTTTTATCATCATCCCGGAATTGACCCCACGGCGATCGTGCGGGCGATCTGGCAGAACCTTCGAGGTCAACAGATCGTCAGCGGAGCCAGCACCATCACCCAGCAAACCGTGAAACTCGTCTTTTTCCCGGATCAGGCCCGGACCCTCACCCGCAAGATCCAGGAGATGATGTTGGCCGTCGAACTCGAACGCAGACTGAGCAAAGATGAAATCCTGGTCACCTATCTCAATTGGGCGTATTTTGGCCAGGTCGGGACCATGAACGTATATGGAGCGGAACAGGCCGCCCAAGCCTTTTTCGGGATTCGCGCCAAGGATCTCAACCTGGCCGAGGCCGCGCTCCTGGCCGCCCTGCCGAACAACCCGTCCCTGTTTTCGCCCTATGCCCATTTTTCGGCGGCCAAGGAACGCCAGACCCTGGTCCTCGACCGCATGCTGGAGCAGCACTATATCACTCCGGAAGAATACCGGCAGGCGACCGCTTTCGACCTTCATGCGGCACTGCGGCCCGCCGCCCGGCATTCATCGGCCACATATCCGTACGTTCTGGATGAAGTGAGGGATGATGCCGCGGCTCTGCTCGTGGGACGGGGACTCGCTCCGGATGTGGACAGCGCAAAGAATCTGCTGTACACCGGAGGATTCCGGATCGAAACGACCCTCGACCGCGATTTTCAGGATCGGGTGAATCAGGCGGTGGCCAATCAGTCCTTCCGTCCGGACGCCTCGTATCCGGTCCTGATCAACGACCGGCGCACCGATATCCAGAACGCTCTGGAACAGGTCGGCGCTGCGGTGATCGATAATGCCACAGGAGGAATTCTGGCCGTGTTCGGTGGCAGGGATTACAACCGCGATCAAATCGATCACGCCCGGCTGCCCAGACAGCCCGGCTCGACGGTGAAACCGATCGCTGTCTACGGGCCGGCGGTGGACAAGGGACTGATCGGTTCTGGAACGGCCGTGGACGACGTCCCCACCTCCTGGCCCGGATACAGCCCAAACAACTTTGACAACCGTTTTCACGGGCTGATGACCGTACGGGAGGCCCTGGTGCAATCGTACAATATTCCCGCTTTGCGCGTGTTCGATCGTTTGGGCCCGGCCACAGGGATCGAATATCTCAAGAACCTGGGGATCACCACCCTGACGCCCGGTGACGCGGTGATCGGGGCCGGGATCGGCGGCCTGACCAAAGGTTTAACGGTGGAGGAAGCCGCAGAAGCTTTTACGGCGTTCCCGAATCGCGGGATCGTCCATCCCCTGCACCTCGTGACAAAAATCACCGACAGCAAGGGCCAGGTGGTCTACGAATATGCGGATCGGACGCGGCAGGTCTTTTCCCCGGCGACGAGTTATATCCTCACCGACATGCTGCGGGACGTGGTGCGCCGGGGGACCGCCTCGGCGGTGGGCCGCCGGTTCCCGTCGCTGCCCATCGCGGGGAAAACGGGAACGACCGACGACGACCGCGACTCGTGGTTCATCGGATTCACGCCGGACATCACCATCGGAGTCTGGGTGGGATACAACTATCCGTTTCCCCTCCACCCGGTGCCGGGAATTTCTTCCCGTGACGAACGGCCGAGGGCCATACAGATTTTTTCGGACATCCTTCAAAGCACCCGGAACGGGCCCTGGCTGCACACCAATGAGTTTTCCGCAGCTCCCCCCGATGTGGTGCGGGTGAACGTCTGCAGCAAATCCGGCAAACTCCCCACGGACCTCTGCCGGGAAGACGGTGCCGTGGTCAGTGAATTGTTCGTGCGAGGCACCGAACCGAAGGAATCCTGCGATGTGCACGTACGGGCCCCGTATGTGATCATCGACGGCAAGCGGTACCTGGCCACCACCGCCACCCCGCCCGGCGACATCCGATGGGGGATCTTCATTCAACGCCAACCTTCCGCGGCATCGGGAAACACTCCGCGCCCCTTGCCCGGCGACGCCGACCAAGAGGTCCCGGCCGCTCCCGATCCCAGGGGCGGACAGGTTCTACCTGCGGCTTCGGCGGCGGGGCCGGCCCCTCCGGCAAAACCCGCCCCCGGCGGGCCGGCCGAATCCCGGCCGGCGCCGAGCGGAGCCGACCGCCCGAGCGCAGAATGGCCCGGCCCGGGAGGGCCTTCGTCGGGAACCTCCGGTCCCCCGTCCGGCCCGGCGGCCGGCACTCCGGCCGCCTCAGCGCCTTAATTCGACCGGCGATCGCGCACTCTATTTCAGTTCCACGACGGTAACTCCCAGCCCGCCTTCACCGGGCCCGCCGTTGCGGAAGGACCGAACGTGGGGATGGGTGCGCAGATACTGCTGCACCCCGATGCGCAAGGCTCCGGTTCCCTTCCCGTGAATCAGGTGAACCGTGGATAACCCGGCCACCACCGCGCGGTCGAGATATTTGTCGATCTCGGGGGCGGCTTCTTCGACGGTCATGCCCCTGAGGTCCAGTTCCATGCCGACGCCGGCCTCCCGCCGGCGCACCGGCACCGGTGAAGAGGGCGCCGAAGCGGGTTTTGCGTCCTTCCGCAATTGGGAGACCGGAATCCTCGTTTTCAAGGCGCCGATCTGAATCAGCGCCTCATTCCCTTGGATCTGCAGCACCGTTCCTTTTTGCTGCAAAGACAAAACGTCCACCGTGTCGCCCGGAGACACTGCGCCCGCATCGCCGCCCGCCCCGGCGGACGATGGGGCCCTGTCCAAGCGGACTGCCGGCCGGACCGCATCCAAACGCCGCCGCAATTCGGTGAAATGGTGCTCTTTGACCTGTTCTCTGTCCAGCACCTGCAGTCGACGCAATTCATCCAGGACGGCCTTCACCTCCCGCTCGGCCGTCGCCACAATGCGACGGGCCTGCTCCTGGGCCCTGGCGGTTCTGTTCTCGAGATCCTCTTCCCACTGTCGCACCTGAGACTCCCACCGTTCCCGGAGCCGCTCGGCCTCTTGACGGTCCCTGCGCGCCCGTTCCGCCTCCTGCTCGGCATGGCGGCGGGCTTCCTCCAATTGCCGGATCATATCCTCGACCCGGACGTCATCAGCCCCCAAACGGCGCTTCGCCCCCTCGAGAATGTCCCGGCGCAGGCCCAGGCGCCGGGCCACGGCCAAGGCGTTCGAACGCCCTGGAACGCCGATCAACAGCCGATAGGTCGGACGGAGCGTGTCCGGGTCGAACTCCACACTGGCATTCATCACGCCGTTCGTGGAATAAGCAAACGCCTTCAGATCGCCGTAATGGGTGGTGGCGATGGTGCGCACCCCGCGATCCGCCAGATACTCCAGGATCGCCTCAGCCAGTGCGGCCCCTTCGGCGGGGTCAGTGCCGGCCCCGATCTCATCGAGCAACACCAGTGATTGGCCGTCCACTTGATCCAACATTTGAATGATGTGTTTCATATGCCCGGAAAAGGTGGACAGGCTTTGTTCAATGCTCTGCTCATCGCCGATATCGGCAAACACCCGGGCAAACACCGACAGTTCGCTTCCGGACTCCGCGGGGATGAATAAGCCGGACTGAGCCATGCAGGCCATCAGACCCGCCGTTTTCAGAGCCACCGTCTTCCCCCCGGTATTCGGGCCGGTGATGATCAGCACGTGGTATCCGTCCCCCAGGAGCACATCCACGGGCACCACTTGGTCCCCGGGAATGAACGGATGTCTGCAGCGCCGCAGCCGCAGTTTTCCCCCGCCCACGAATTGCGGGGGAACGGCGTCCATGGCCCGGCCCAGCCGGGCTTTGGCCAAGGCAAAGTCAAGACGGCCCAGCCTTTCCACCACATCCAGCAGCCGCTCTTCCTCCCGACCCACCACACCGCTGAGCTGGATCAAAATCCGTTCGATCTCCCGCTCCTCCTGCACCTCCAGGCTCCTAAGCTCGTTACCCAACGGAACGATGGCCGCCGGTTCGATAAAAAAGGTCTGACCGCTGGCAGACTGGTCATGAACAATCCCGCGAAAGGAATTTTTAAACTCCGCCCTCACCGGGAGGCAGTAGCGGCCGTCGCGGACCGTCACCAGAGACTCCTGAAGATGTTTTTGCATGGTCGGGCTTCGGATCATGTCGTCCAGAACGGCTCGAATCCGCTCGGATACGGCGCGGCGACGGCGGCGCAGGGCCGCCAGTTCCGGACTGGCCGTGTCGAGAACCGAGCCGTCCTCCGCGACGCTTTTCCGGATCACTTCTTCCACGTCGGGCAGGTCGGCGATACCTTCCGCGCACGCCCATAAAAGGGGGGTTCCGGCCCGAGGCTGAAGTTGTTCCAAGGAACGCCTGACTCGGCGGCCTGCCCGGATCACTTCCGCCACCGAGAACAGTTGCTCCGCACTGAGCACCCCGCCCCGGGCGCTGTGGCGCACCGCGGCGGCCATATCTTTCACCCCTTGAAACGACGCGCCGCCCTGCAAGCGATCCCAGGTGTGCGCTTCTTCCGTTTCCCGGCACCGCCGCCGCACTTCACTCTCTTCCGACGAAGGTCGAAGCTCCAGGGCCTTGGCCCGGCCCATGTCGGTTTCGGCGTGATCCGCCAAGGCGCGGCAAATCTTCTCAAACTCAAGAACGCGCAGGGTTCGCGGTTCCACGGCAACAACTCCCTTCCTCAACGGCAGATCCGCCGATACTCTCATGATTCACCGGAACTCGGGAATACTATGGGCGCAGGACCCGCACCGCCCACGAAAGGAGGCCGAACGGGTGAACATCATCGGCGCAGTGGTTCGATTTGTGGTGTCCGCACTGGTTCTTATGGTGGTGGGCTTCATCGTCCCCGGCTTTGGACGGCTCACCTTCTGGTCCGCCCTGTTGGCGGCGCTGGTTATCGCCGCGCTGGGCTGGGTCGTGGAGATGTTGTTCGGGGAGCGGATGACGCCCTACGGGCGAGGGATCATCGGCTTTTTGTCCGGAGCCGTCGTGATCTACCTGGCCCAACTGTTTGTACCGGGAATGCGTGTCACCATCCTCGGGGCACTGTTGGCATCCCTGGTGATCGGGATCATCGACCTGTTTGTCCCCACCCAATTCAATCGCCGGGAAAACCGTGCATAGTCTGATGAAAGCCCAGGGTGTCCCTGGGCTTTCATTCACGACTCTTCGCGGATGCGCGGCTCACTTTCGCGTTCAAGACTCCGCAACAGGTCTTCATATTCGTCGCACAGGCGCAGATAGCGATCCGCGATATTGACCGCCGCCAACACGGCAATTCGGCTGTAATCCAACCGGGGATTCTGCTCGCCGATCTCCCTCATTTGTTCGTCCACCAATCGGGCGACCCGTCGGAGATATTCCACGGTGGCCTGTCCCTTCAATGCGTAATCCTGCCCATAAATGTCGACCCGAACGCGATTCGGTCCCGGTTCCCGGGATTCCTGATCTGCACTCATCGGGAGCACCCCCTCCCGTCACTCCGCACGCAATTGAACGCCCAAATCGCCCAGGGCTTTCACCATCCGCCGAAGGGCATCGTTCACTTCTTCATCCGTCAACGTTCGGTCCTCGGACCGATACGACAAACGAAAAGCCAAGCTCTTGAAACCCCCGGGCACCTGCGTCCCCTCATACACGTCGAACAACTGGACATCCTCAAGCCATGCCCCACCGTATCGGCGAATCCACTCCTCCACTTCTTTCGCCGCACGATCCCGGGGAACGAGGAGCGCCAAATCCCGGGATACACCCGGATACTTCGGCAGAGGACGATAGGTGCTCTCTCTTTGCAGCAACGGGACCAATCCCTGGATATCCAATTCAAGATAGTACACCTCGGGCACTTCCCACCGCTCTTCCACATCCGGGTGAAGGGCGCCCGCCCAACCGACGCTTTCCCCACCCGCCAGGATTCGCGCCGTCCGTCCGGGGTGCAGGCCCTCCCGGATACCCGGAACGAACTCCGCTTCAAGTCCCAATTGCTCCAGTATCGCTTCCGCCACACCTTTTATCGCAAAAAAATCGGCCTTCTGCCCGCTGAATCCGAGTCCGTGGAGACCAAAACGGCCGCAAACCAGCACCGCCGCCAGTTCCCGCTCCTCAGGCAGGGTGCGCAAAGGCGCCTCCTTGGCCCAAAACACCCGACCGATTTCAAAAATCGCGACGTCCCGTTGATCCCTTCGCACGTTGTACGCCGTCACATCCAAAAGCCCGGGCAACAGGGTGGTTCGGAGAGCCGACCGCTCTTCCGACATCGGGTGCATGAGCGCCACCGGCGCCGGCGATTGGATCCCGGCGAACGGTTCAAGAGATGCCGGGTTTTGCAAGGCGTAGGTCCATACCTCAAAACACCCGATATCGGTGAGAAACCGCCGGATCGACTCCCGCACCCGCTGCTGGGGCGTGCGGCGTGCCGCCGTCGCCTGGCCCTCGGGCATGGTGGCGGGAATCCGGTCGTACCCGTACAGCCGCGCCACCTCTTCGGCAAGATCAATTTCCCGGGAAATGTCCCTGCGCCGGGAGGGGATCTCCACGCGCCAGGCCGCGGTGTCGCTCCGGTCGACGGCAAAGCCCAGCCGTTTGAGAAATTTCCCCATCTCATCCGGTGCCATTCGTACGCCCAGCCAATCGTTGATCTTGTCCGGGCGCACGATCACCACCTTCCGGTCGTCGCGGAACGCTCCTTCGTCCACCGGAGCACCGACCAGGCGACCGCCCGCATGGTCCACGATGAACCGCGACGCCCTGGCCAATGCCAGGGGAATCACCTCCGGGTCCACCCCTTTCTCGAACCGCAGGCTGGCTTCCGACCGAAGTCCCAATCGCCGGGAGGTCCGACGGACGCTCCCCGGATCGAACCATGCCGATTCCAGAACAATGCGGGTGGTCTTTTTGGTGATTTCCGAGTTTTCGCCGCCCATGACGCCGGCCAATCCGATGGCCCGTTCTTCATCGGCGATGACAATCATCGACGGATCCAACCCCCGGTCTACCCCGTCCAAGGTCCTCAGCCGCTCCCCGGTCCTTCCGCTGCGCACGCGGATACGGCCTCCTCGCACTTCGTCAAAATCAAAGGCGTGCAGGGGCTGGCCCAGCTCCAGCATCACATAATTGGTGGCATCCACCACCGCATCGATGGGGCGGACACCGGCGGCCAACAGCCGCATCTGCATCCACAACGGCGAGGGCACCGGACGCGCCCCTTCGATCACCTGGGCCGCATACCGACGGCACTGGGGCGTCTCCAGCGCGATCCGGACGGGAGAAGGCCCTTGCCCGATTCCTCCTTCGGACCAATCCGGGAGTCGCAACGGCCGGTCCAATACGGCGGACAATTCATGGGCCACCCCCACCATCGACAGACAATCCGACCGATTCGGCGTCAAATCCAGTTCCAACACGGCATCGTCCCAACCCAGGAGATCCACCACATTCATCCCCACCGGGCTGTCCGGAGGCAACACGTACAGTCCCTCGGTCTGTTCCTTGGGCAACAGCCGCACATCCATCCCGATCTCTTTGGCCGAACACAACATGCCTTGGGATGCGACTCCCCGGAAGGTCGCTTCTCCAATCCGAGCCTCCGGGAGGGTCGCCCCCACCAAAGCCGTCGGGACGCGCTGACCCGGAGCGACATTCGGCGCTCCGCACACAATTTGCAAAGGTTCTCCTCCCCCGACGTCGACTCGGCACACCCGAAGGCGGTCGGCTTCGGGATGCGGCTCCACGCTGAGAACTTCTCCCACCACCACCTGTTCCAACCCGGGGTTGAGGGATCGAACCGCCTCCACCGCCACGCCGTGGCGGGTGAGCAGATCCGCAACCTGGTCCGGGGAGAGATCCGTCAGATCGATCCATTCCTGCAGCCATCGATACGAAACGTTCACAACCAGGCCTCCTCACAACGCTCGGCGGAACTGCCGCAGAAAATGCAGGTCATTCATGTAGAAATGGCGAATGTCGTCGATGCCGTATTTTAACATGGCCGTGCGCTCAACCCCAAGGCCAAAGGCAAAACCGGACACCTCATCCGCATCGTAACCCGCCTTCTCCAACACGTAGGGGTGCACCATGCCCGCACCGAGGATCTCGATCCATCCAGTGCCTTTACACAACCGGCATCCCGCCCCGTCGCACAGAGGGCACGAAACGTCCACCTCGGCACTGGGTTCCGTGAACGGAAAGTAACTCGGGCGCAGGCGAATCTGCCTGTCCTCCCCGAACATGCCCTTCGCGAAGACCGTCAGCACCCCTTTGAGGTCGCTCATGCGAACCCCCCGATCCACCATCAGTCCCTCCACCTGGACAAAGGAATGGGAGTGGGTGGCGTCGTCCTCATCCCTGCGGTATACCCGGCCCGGTACGATGATCTTGACCGGCACCGACGGGTACGTCATCTCCAGGGTACGCGCCTGCATCGGCGACGTGTGGGTTCGCATCAGGATCTCTTCGGTGATGTAAAAAGTGTCCTGCATGTCCCGGGCGGGGTGATCTTTCGGAATGTTGAGAGCTTCAAAATTATAGTAGTCCAACTCCACTTCGGGCCCTTCCCGCACCTCAAACCCCATGCCGAGAAAGATCTCCTCGATCTCTCGAATGATCCGGGTCAGTGGGTGAACCGCCCCCACGGGTATCCGCCATCCGGGAACCGTGACGTCCAATGTCTCCGCCGCCAGACGCCGGTCTCGCTCTTCTCGCCTGAGCGCCTGTTGTCGGGACGTCCGTGCGGCTTCCAGTGCATCCCGAACTTCGTTGGCCAATTGGCCGATCCGTGGGCGCTCGTTCTCCGGAATCCGGGCCATACCGCGCAACACCGCGGTCAACTCGCCCTTCTTTCCGAGAAACCGCAACCTCCATGCCTCGAGTTGGGTCGGATTCCGGCATTCCTTCAGTTCTTGAAGAGCACGCTGTTCCAATTCACGTAGGGTTTCTTCCACAACCCGGCCTCCCTTTACAACAAAAAAACCTTCGCAGACAAACGAAGGTCCCGCGGAATCGCCATCCCCGCGTCGGTTCCGACCATCAGACGATTTCATTATACGTGATTCCCCAAGAGAAAGAAAGGGACAATCTACGGCCCCGGCTGTCGCGCCTCCGACCGATCCGGCCCTTCCCAGTCCTCCTTGCGGTACACCCAGTAGTGGACCAAAAGTTCGACGAACGCATAAAGCCAGGCGCACAACAGGGCAAACGTGACCGTCACCACAGCTCCAGGCAGCAGGATGGACACCGCGTAGACCGCAGCCCAGGCCAAAACAAAATCGACGACCGCCGCTACAAAGCCGTTCCACCGGGGAATCGCAAACCGATCGGTCGCATAGCCCACCACCGCCAATCCGACGGTTCCCGCCAACAGAGGGGCGAGACTCAGAGAACCGTAAAGGGGAAAGAAAAGGTGGACAAGCCACAGACTTGCAAAGGCCGCAACCACTCGCCAAAGTCCAATCCGGAAGCCGCGCATCGGGCCACCCCCTGTCCCTTATTCTGTCGGGCCGGGGGCATTTTTATGCCCGAGACTCTTTTCCCGCTGGCGCCATGCTTCATATAAAAGTATCGCGGCAGCCACCGCCACGTTCAACGATTCACCCCCTCCGGGCATGGGGATGTGCACCGTTCCGTCGCACAATCGGCGGATCTCCGGGCGGATGCCGCGGCCCTCGCTGCCCAACACCACCACCGTGGGAGGCCGCCAGTCCCAGTGGTCATAACGAACGCCGTTTGCCGCCCCCGTTTCCACCAGGCGCGCCCCTTTCCCTTTCCAAGCCGGAAGCATGTCCGTTAATCTCCCCGACCAAATGGGCACCGAAAAAACCGCACCCATCGACCCCCGCACCGCTTTGGGGGAAAAAGGATCCGCCGTATCTCCTCCGCAGAGGACGCCGCTGGCCCCAACGGCTCTGGCCACCCGGAGCACGGCACCGACATTGCCGGGGTCCTGAACCCCGTCCAAGGCGATCATCAGAACCCCTGCGGCCTGTCCCTCCGGTGCCCGGGCGGACGACGGAGATCGCCATGCGGGCATGGCCACCACCGCCGCGATCCCCTGAGGGGTCGCGGATTCGCAGATTTTGTCCATCACAGCGCGACTGACCGGCTGCAGCACAAGCCCCCGGCGTCGGGCCCGATCCACCAAAGTCGCCACCTCCGGGGACCGGTCATCCGGATCGTAGATCAACACCTCGATCCGAACACCGGCTGCCAAGGCCTCACCCACCAAGTGTGGCCCTTCCGCCAAAAACACCCCTCGGCGGCGCCGCTCCTTGCCCCGGTGAAGAGCGGCCCACTCCTTCACCCGCTCGTTTTGACCGGAGCGGATCAATTCCTCTTCCACCGGGACACCTCCTCAAGCTTCCTCTTCCAACCGGTGAAGATCGTCGTTGCTGCCGATCACCACGAGAACATCGCGCTCTCGCAATCGATCGTCCGCCTGGGGAGAGATGTTGATATTCTCCCCCCGTTTGATGGCCATCACATTGCAGCCGAATTTAGCCCGAATATCCAGTTGACGGAGCGTTTTCCCCACCATCTTAGGACCCGCCACCACTTCCGCAATGCTGTAATCCGGAGAGAGTTCAATATAATCGAGAATGTTGGGCGAGACCAGGTTGTGCGCCACCCGGAGGCCCATATCCCGTTCGGGATGGACCACCCTGTCTGCGCCAATGCGGGACAGCACTTTCCCGTGGAGCTCGGTCTGCGCCTTGGCCACGATGAACGGAACCCCCAATTCCCGGACGATCAATGTACAGAGAATGCTGGCCTGAATGTCCGCCCCGATGGCGATCACCGCCACGTCGAAGTTGCGCAGCCCCAGAGCCCGCAGAGCCTGCTCATCCGTGGCATCGGCCTGAACGGCGTGGGTCACCGAATCCATAATATCCTCAATCACTTCCCGGTCCGAATCGACGGCCAAAACTTCGTGTCCCGTCTGATACAGGGTTCTGGCCACGCTGGAACCAAATCGGCCCAATCCGATCACGACAAATTGTTTCAAAGCGCCGCCTCCTATCCCACGAACAGATTTTCCTCAGGATACCGCAGGACCGGCTTTTCCCGTCCGCGTCTGGCCAAAGCCAACCCGAGAGTGAGGGGCCCAACCCGGCCGATGTACATCATCAAAAGGATCAACAACCGCCCCGGGCGAGACAACTGCGGCGTGAGGTCGGTAGACAGCCCCACCGTCCCAAAGGCGGAAGTGGTCTCATATAACAGGCGGAGAAAATTCACCGGTTCGGTTAACGTCAGCAAAAACGTCCAGGTGGTGATCAGCATGATCGACATGACGGCGATGGACAGCGATTTATAGATGGTCTTCTGCGAAATCGTGCGGCCATACAGCACGACATTTTCTCTGTCGGCGATGACCGACCAGGTGAAGAGAACGATGGCCGCAAACGTCACCGTCTTGATCCCGCCTCCGGTTGATCCGGGGGACGCCCCGATAAACATCAACACGATATCCAAGAATAACGACGGAGTCGACAATTGCCCGATATCCAGGGTGGCGTAACCGGCGGTGCGGCTGGTGACGCTCAGAAACGCCGCCGCGAGGACTTTCCCTTTCCAGCTCAGCGGGCCCAAGGTCTGCGGCCGGTTCCACTCGAGGGCCAGAAAGGCCCCCGCCCCGAAAACCAACAGCACCGCGGTCGTGATCACGACGATTTTCGTGTGAAGGGTGAGCCGCCGGCTTCTCCGCCGGCCCATCAAGTCCACCATCACTGTGAAACCGATGCCGCCCAACACGATCAACGCCATGATCACCAGGTTCACCGTGGGGTCTTCCACATAGCCGCTGAGGCTCCGAAACCCGCCGAAGAGGTCGAACCCCGCATTACAAAACGCGGACACCCCGTGAAAAATGCCAAAATACAACGCCCGCCACCACGGCATGTCGAAACTCCACCGCACAGCGAGAATAAGAGCTCCGACCGATTCAACGGCCAAGGTGAGCAACACCACATTGCGACTGAACTTCACCAATCCGGACATGGTCCCGACATTGAGCGATTCTTGAATGACCAGCCGTTCTCGCAAACCGATCCGGCGCCGGGACATCATCAGCAAAAACGTGGCCACGGTCATGAACCCGAGCCCGCCGATCTGAATGAGCAAAAGAATGACAATTTGTCCAAAATGGCTGAAATACGTCCCCGTATCCACGACGACCAACCCGGTGACACACACCGCGGATGTCGCGGTGAACAGGGCATCGAGAAAATCCAGACCTTGCCCGTTTTGTGAAGCGACGGGCAGGCTGAGCAGAATCCCTCCGGCAAAAATGACCACCGCAAACCCCAACACCAGTACCCGAGCGGGGGTCCAAATCGAAGCCCGACCCGACAATCCCTTCACCCACCCATCTGCCCGTCTGCCTGGCCCCACTCCGAGCACCCCATGTTCGCAACCGGCCCGGCATCCTTTATGTAGCATAACTCGGCGGCTGCACTTTTACAGCCCCCGTAGCGCAGAAAAGACCTACAGCGTAGGTCTTTCCCTCGATCAGGCGTTTAATTTCGTCTTTGCCAGATTGGCCAGCTCGGCGAATGCCTTGTCGTCGTTCACGGCCAACTCGGCCAACATCTTGCGGTTCACCTCGACCCCCGCCATCTTCAGACCGTGCATCAGCCGACTGTACGACAGCCCGTTCAACCGCGCGGCGGCGTTGATCCGGGCGATCCACAGTTTACGGAAGTCCCGTTTGCGCTGCCGCCGGTCCCGGTACGCATACATCAGGGATTTCATCACCTGCTGATTCGCCATCCGGTACAGGCGGTGTTTAGCTCCAAAATATCCCCGTGCCAACTTGATGATCTTTTTCCGACGGCGCCGGGTGACCGGCCCCCCTTTGACACGTGCCATGATTGAACCTCCCTTGTTATTTCAGATAGGTCACCAATTGCCGGACCCGCTTAAAATCCCCTTTGGATACCAGAGCCGCCTTGCGCAGTTTTCGCTTTCTCTTCGGCGACTTCCCGGTGAACAGATGACTGTGATACGCGTGGAACCGCTTCAATTGACCGGATCCGGTCTTGCGAAACCGCTTCGCCGCGGCCCGCTGAGTCTTCATCTTCGGCATTTGAGCTCCTCCATTCTTCAGGACACGTACGGCGTCATCAATGGGACGATTGCTTTGGCGCCAAAATCATGATCATATTCCGCCCCTCCAACTTGGGCGGACGCTCGATCACACAAAGATCCTGCACTTCCTGAGCCATTCGTTCGAGAACACCCTGGCCGATCCGCGTGTGGGTAATCTCCCGCCCGCGAAACCGCACCGTGGCCTTGACCTTGTCCCCTTGTTCGAGAAAACGTATCACGGCGCGCAATTTGGTCTGGAAGTCATGGTCTTCGATGTTCGGGGTCAGGCGCACTTCTTTGATGCTGACGATTTTCTGATTCCGCCGGGCCTCTTTCTCGCGCTTCGACTGTTCGTATTTATATTTGCCGTAATCCATGATCCGGCAAACCGGCGGCTTGGCGGTCGGCGCGACGTTGACCAGATCCAGGTTTTTCTCCGCGGCAATGCGCAAGGCCTCCCGAAGGGGGACGATGCCCAACTGTCCGCCGTCCACATCGATCAGGCGCACTTCCCGGGCCCGAATCTGTTCATTCACCTGCAGATCATCCTTACTGATCATCTTTCACCTCCAAGAAATGGGAACCTCATAGGGATACACACGGGGATTGCATCAAAAAACGCGGACTGCCGTCCGCGCCTGTTCACGCTGCTTTGAACCGACCCTCTTGGGCCTGCCTCGATCGCACAAGACCCGGCGGCAGCCATCCATTGCTCCACCGACGCCGACGGGTGAGAAGCGGACCGCTTCTGCTTCGACCATCCCTGTTCATTTTGACGGATTTCATGCTACCACACGAAAAACGGCCGGTCAAGGGGTTCTTGTGCGGGCTTCTTCGGCGATGCTCTCGAGAATCTCCTGAACGGGCCGCCGTCCGAGATCCCCCCGGCCCCGCCGGCGGACCGACACCTGCCCGGACTCCACCTCCTGGTCCCCGACGACCAGCATGTACGGGATTTTTTGGACCTGGGCCTCGCGGACTTTGTACCCGATCTTTTCCTGGCGACCGTCCACTTCCACCCGCAGTCCCAGAGCCGCCCCCCGCCGCTCGACCTCCCGAGCAAATGCGATATGCTGCGGCCCGATGGTCAAGATCCGCAATTGCAC
Source organism: Kyrpidia sp. (assembly GCA_029960885.1). Lineage (GTDB taxonomy): Bacteria > Bacillota > Bacilli > Kyrpidiales > Kyrpidiaceae > Kyrpidia. The sequence goes on from JASBVV010000053.1 coordinate 25,620, forward strand.
GGGAGCCAGCCACACCGGGAAGGCCCCGTCGTAATGTTCGACGAGCAAGGCGATAAACCGCTCGAACGATCCGAGAATCGCCCGGTGGATCATCACGGGCCGGTGCCGTTCATTGTCTTCCCCCACGTAGGTGAGATCGAATTTCTCAGGCATTTGGAAGTCCAACTGGATCGTGCCGCACTGGTGCGATCGCCCCAGGCTGTCCCTGACGTGAAAATCGATTTTCGGCCCGTAAAACGCGCCGTCCCCTTCGTTGACGTGATAGGGCATGCCCCGGTGTTCCAGCGCTTGGCGAAGGGCTTCGGTGGCCGTCTCCCACAACTCGTCCGATCCCGTGGAATTCTCCGGCCGGGTCGACAACTCCACCCGGTACTGAAAGCCAAACGCCGAGTACACCCGATCGACCAGGTCCATACACGCCGAAACCTCGTCCTGGATCTGATCCGTGCGGACAAAAAGATGCGCGTCGTCTTGGGTAAACGCCCGCACCCGGAGCAGTCCGTGCAGAGCTCCGGACAATTCGTGCCGGTGCACCAGGCCGAATTCCGCCATGCGAACGGGCAGATCCCGGTAAGACCGGATTCGGTGTTTAAAGGTCAGGGCGTGCCCGGGGCAGTTCATCGGCTTCAGGGCGAACTCCCGGCCGTCCATCTCGGTAAAATACATGTTTTCTTTGTAATGGTCCCAGTGGCCCGACCGTTCCCAGAGGATGCGGTCCATCACGATCGGCGTCCTCACCTCGTCATATCCGTAATCTGCGAGAAACTCCCGCATGAACCGCTCCAACTCATTGCGCAGCACCATGCCTTTCGGAAGGAAAAACGGCATCCCCGGCGCCTCTTCGGTGAAGAAAAACAATTCCAAATCCCGCCCCAGCCGCCGATGGTCCCGCTTGCGGGCCTCTTCCACCCGATGCAGATATTCCTCGAGCTGCTCCCGGGTCGGGAAGGCCGTGGCGTAGATCCGTGTCAACATCTCCCGGTCGCTGTCCCCCCGCCAATACGCTCCGGCCAGAGAGAGCAATTTGAACGACTTGATGCGTCCCGTGGAAGGGAGATGGGGGCCCCGGCACAGATCGGTGAACTCCCCCTGATGGTAGACGGTGATCACGGCATCTTCGGGCAGTTCTTGAATGATTTCCACCTTAAACCGGTCTTCCCGGCTCCGGAACAGGGCCAGGGCCTCTTCCCGGCTGAGCACCTCCCGGCGGATCGGCAGGTCTTCCTGAATCACGCGCTCCATTTCTTTTTCGATTTTCGGCAGATCTTCGAGCGTGAACTCATGGTCCGCGAAATCGTAATAGAACCCTTCTTCGATCACCGGTCCAATGGCAAATTTCGTTCCCGGAAACAAGCGGCTCACCGCCTGGGCCATCACGTGGGCGCACGTGTGACGGTACACCTCGAGCCCTTCCGGGTCATCCAGGGTAACAAACTCGACCTGTCCGTCCTCATTCACCGGAGTCGATAGATCGACCAACTTCCCGTTCCATTTGGCCGCGACGGCCTTTTTTCCCAAAGATCCGGAAATGGATCCGGCCACTTCCGAGAGGGCCATTCCACGGTCGAATTCTCGAACCGCACCGTCTTTCAGGCGAATCTTTACAGGATCTTTCACACCCACGCTCACGCGACATCCTCCTTTGTGCATGAAAAAAGCGCCTCGGTCCCCGCTGCTCCGGCAGGGACGAAGACGCTCGTTCGTGGTTCCACCCTACTTCGGCGTACGGACGGCCAGGCCCTTTCCGCCCTCTTTTCCGTCACGCCCTCATTGACCGTTAACGCGGGTCGCGGCCTCGCTTACTTGTCGCCCCGTACCATCACCGGCCGGCGCGTTCGGCGGGCGGCTCCGAGGGGGTCTTCCCTGGCGTTCTCCGGCAAGGAGCTTCCACCCGTCCAATATCCCGTCCGGACGGCCCCTCTCTCTGGCCCGGTCCCGCCGGTACTCTCCTCGTTCAT
>JASBVV010000054.1 GCA_029960885.1 Kyrpidia sp.
TGGTTCCTATGAATTTCCTCACCTCTTCGGCAAGTATACGCAAGATAGTATAAGGCTTTCCCCCCGGGTTTGCAACTTAAAAATCTGCACGAGGCGTCATTCTTTTCCCCGTTTCGACAAAAATGGGCGCATGGCCTCCAGGTGGGCCTCCCGCCCCCAGAGTGAGACGCAGGTCTTCGATTCCGCGTCCATCGCTTCCGCCAATCCGCCCTTGGGCCGCACGATAGAAAGAACTCCCGCCACCGCGTCGCCGTCCCACCGGGCCCACTCCTCCACGCGCCGGACGGCCCGTTCAAGCAACTCCTCCCGGGGAACCACTTCATCCAGAAGTCCCAGTCCCACCGCCTCGCCGGCCCCGTACACATCCCCGCCGAGGAGAATGCGCAGCGCCGCCGCTTCGCCCAATTGCCGCACCAAAATAGACCCGCCGCCCCATCCCGGAGTGATCCCCAGCTTCACCTGGACAAAACCCACCGTGACATCCGGCGTCCCCAACCGCCAGTGGCAGGCGGCGAGCACTTCCGCCCCACCGCCCCGCACGGCTCCGCCCGCCGCGGCCACCACCGGTTTCGGGGAGAAATAGATCCGCTCCAGCACATACCGCATTCGGGACATGACGGCGTACACCGCCGTCTTGCCCCCTTCCTTCTCCAAGTATTGCTTCACATCCCCGCCCGAGATGAACGCCCTGTCGCCGGCCCCGGTCAAAACGATCCCGCGGACCGATGGATCCTCCACACATTGCCGCAAAGTCTCCGCCAACCGGTCGGCAGTGGTTTCATCGATGGCATTGCGCACATGGGGGCGGTCGACGGTGACCACCGCCGCCACACCTCGTCGTTCCACGCGAATGCCCTCCATTTGTTCTCAACCCCCTGTGAGGAACGCGGCTGTTCAGCACCCAGCCCCGCGGTTTTTGTTGTTCCGTGAAGAGCCCGGCCCGAAGGCCTGCCCATCGCCAACGGTCGGCAGTCTATCCAAACGCGAACTTCGGGAACGGCTTCGCCACTCCCGGTACAGGCGCCGGATGACCGCCCCTCACCCCCTCCTCCGCGCCCCTGTGATCAGCGCGGGATGCCGAAGACGGAGTTGTTCAAACATCATTTCAAAGGTCTTGCGAATGTCCCACTGGGCTTCCGGCGACGTGCGCAGATTGATCAAGTGATACAATTCCCACAGATCCACGGTCATCACGACCTCCCGCCGGTGGGCGTTGGTCACGCAGTACCGGGCCGCCTCGGGACAACAATCCTCCAACCGTTCGCGCACGACATCGGCAAACTCCAGAAAACCCCTCAATTCCCGACCCAATCCGGCCTCTTCAATCCGAGGCGGGATGACCCACCCTCCGATCACACCGGGCGGTCCGTAGGTGAAACCCGCACCTCGGTTGTGCCGAAGCAATTGATGCCAATTCGCTTCAGAGATCCGCAGCATCACTTGATACACAATGGTGCGAAACGCCTCATGGGGATGTTCGTAAAAAGGTAGCTTTTCCCACGCGCACCGCGCCACCTGCTCCAGCTGGGTCATATCCATCCTTTCGGCCCTTCGCTGCGCCTGTTCAAAAGAATGGGTTCCAAACGCCACCCACAACCCCACCGCCAAGTCGATCAACGCTTTCCTATAATCGGGCAAGGAGAGCCAGTGAACCTCCGGACCCTCGGACCATCCGGACATCCCTGCCCCCTCCGGCCGGCCGGGGGACACCTTACCGCCGGCGTCAGGGCCAAAGCCGCATTCACGGACGCCGCGGGCCGAATCGGCACCGGACCCGGGCGGGCGGGACCACTTTCGCGCCAGATCCCCCAAATAGTCGCTGGGCGCCACATGGCGCAACAACGTCGGAAGTCGCCCGCCCACCTCCCGCTCCAACTCCCTCGCCAGCTCCCGGCATTCCGCATACGGCCCGGACAGGAGCCGAACAATGGCGTCCCGGATGGCGCGGCCGTTGCCGGTCATCCCCAGGCTGGTCAGCGTCGCCAGAGTCAGCGCGTATCTGGCGTCCTCAAAAGCCATTTTTTCCAAGCGCCCCCGATACGCCCGGTCCGACTCCCCCTCCCTTTTCGGGATGCGATTCGGCAAGTCCGCCATCAGCCCCGCATACAATGCTTCGTAAACATCATAGGCCCTGCACTGAAAGGATTCATACAGGGCCAGAGCCTCGGGATGCCGGCCCAACTCCGGCGGAACGTACACGTCACCCCGGCGGGGGCGCTGATACCTCTGGCTGTATTCGGTAAAACTGTTAAATCGGCTGGCCAGCTCCAACTCGGACGAGGCCAGGCGGCTGATCCCCTCGATACCCACGTGGGCCACGGCGTGTTCGGCAACACTGGAATGCCCGTACCCGATCACCCACCGTTCGTGAAAGTCCCCCGCAATCTTTTGCGCTCTCGCCAAGTCCGAATCGCCTCCGGACCCGGGCTCGTACACCAATTGGCCGTCGGCCAGAAGTTTCGCCAGGTTCTCCCGAAAGCCGTTTGGACTCCGGCTGACATAGGCAAAGATGACGGCGATCACTTCCTCCGGGAGGTTGTCGATGGTGTACACGCGTTTGTCCACATTGGACACATAGGTGGTCAGAGCGTTCATGGAACCGTTCCTCTCCCATCCGATTCCTCAGATCCATACGCACCTATTGTAACAGAGCATCGGGACACTGGGCGCGGTAAAATCGATATCAAAAAACCAAGCCCGGCCCCCGGGAGATCGGTATAACGTTTGACTGTACGGTTATCTTTTCGTACAATAAGAAATGTGGTCGGGCGATTCGCCAGGCGAGTGTGGTGAAGGGGGGGACTCGATGGAGTCGGCCAATCTCTATCGTATTGGTGAGCTTGCAAAGTTGGCGAGGGTCAGCCGGCGAACGGTGGACTTTTATACGCGCTTGGGCCTGGTGTCCCCGGAAGAGCGCACCGAGGGGAACTACCGTTTGTACGGCGAGAATGCTCTCAAACGGTTATTGTACATCCAGGAGTTGAAAAAACGGAAATATACCCTGGAGGAGATCCGGGGTCGCCTCGACGCCATGGACCAACGGATACCTCCCTCCGAAACGGTCCACCGGGTGGAAAGACTCCAGGAATTGATGAAGCAATTGGAAAGCGAATTGTCCGATCTTCGTCCCGAACTGCGCCAGTGTGCCGGACGTTTGACCGACTCGTTCCAACGGACGGCGGTCCAGCGCACCCTGGCACAAGGGCTGTCCCTGGCCCAAGCTCTGCTGTTGTTTATCTGCGACTCTCAATGGCTGAATCTGTGAGGTGCCGAGGATGAATTCCTTGAAAACGTGGCTTTTGATGGGTGTATTAACCGTCCTGTTGGTTCTGATGGGCCGATGGGTCGGCGGACCGTCCGGAGCCTTGGTGTTCCTGCTCTTGGCCGTGGCTATGAATTTTGTCGGCTATTTCTTCAGCGACTCCATCGCTCTGAGCATGGCCGGGGCACGGGAACTTCCCGAATACGAAGCGCCCCAGCTGCACGCGATGATCCGACGACTGGCGGACCGGGCGGGTCTTCCCATGCCCCGGGTGTACATCACGCCTTCCCCTCAGCCCAATGCGTTTGCCACAGGGCGAAATCCGCAACACGCTGCGGTCGCCGTCACCGAGGGGATCTTGAGGCTGTTGACCCCCCACGAACTGGAGGGCGTCTTGGCTCATGAGCTCGCCCACGTCCGCAACCGGGACATTCTGATCAGCAGCATGGCGGCCATGCTGGCCGGCGCCATCACCTGGATCGCCAATGTCATCCAGTGGGGAGCCATGTTCGGGCTTGGGCGCCAGGACGAAGAGGACGGACCCGGACTGGTCGGCGGACTGTTCATGGCCATCCTCGGCCCGATTGCCGCCACTTTGGTGCAACTCGCCATTTCCCGCGCCCGGGAATTCAAAGCGGACGCCACCGGAGCCCGGATCGCGGGAACGGCGGACGGATTGGCCAGTGCGTTGTTGAAACTGGAAGAAGCCGCCGAGCGAATTCCGTCTTTCGTAAACCCGTCGACGGCCCATATGTATATCGTAAACCCGCTCCGGGGTTCGACGATTGCCCAGTTGTTCAGCACCCATCCGCCCATCCCGGAGCGGGTTCGGCGGCTGCGGGCCATGCAGATTTAAGGAGCATCCCACGTCACACGCCTTGTTCAACAAAAGCCCCCAAAACGGCACCCGGCCGGATTGGGGGCTTTCTTGATCATCGTCTCTGGATCATCCTGTCAATCACTGAAACCCGAAGTTCCCATATCGGCAGGCGGGTGGTTTTCCCGGAGCGGGTGACCACCCGCCTGGGTCCCATCTCTCCGGACACCCGATACGTCCCGCCCTTTTCCACGGTGGTGCCGGCGGGGAGGATGAGCAGGACCTCTTCCACCCGATGACCTTCGTACTCCAGAGGTTCAATCGACAACCTGGCCACCGTGAGCCGGACGGCCCTTTCCACATCCGAGTAGACAAACGCGTCTTCTCTGGCGCGGCCCACCACTGTGACAGGCAAGCCCATGTTCTGCGCCTCCCACCCGTAATTCCTGCGTGTTCCCCGATCAACGGGGGATATACACCAAAAAAGCCAACACCTGATACACCGCCGCGGCCAACAGAGCACTGACCGGCAAAGTCACGACCCACGCGGAAACAATTCGCCCGGCGACTCCCCACTTGACCTTGGCGAACCCCCTGGCCGCCCCCACCCCCATCACGGCGGAAGCGATCACGTGGGTCGTGCTCACCGGTTGTTTAGCCAAGGTCGCCCACAACAGGACAAAAGAAGAGGTCAAATCGGACGCGAATCCATTGATCGGCCGCATATTCATGATACCACGCCCCACCGTGCGGATGATGCGCCAACCGCCGATGGACGTGCCCAATCCCATGGACGTCGCCGCAGCGATCTTCACCCACAGCGGGATCTCGGCGGAATGGAGATAACCGGCAGAAATCAAGGCAAAGGTAATGACGCCCATCGTTTTTTGGGCGTCGTTCGTACCGTGCATAAACGCCTGAAACGCGGCGGAGAGCACCTGGGTGCGGCGGAACCCCCGGGTCACCCTGGCCGGAGCCACGTTTCGAACCAGCCACAAGAGAATCGTCATCATGGCAAAACCGAAAACCAACGCCATGAGGGGAGACAGAATCAACCATTCGATAATCCGCCAAAACCCGGCCCAATGTACCGCCTGCCAGCCGTGGGAGGAGAGGACCGCCCCGGCCACGGACCCGATCAGGGCATGGGACGAACTGCTTGGAATTCCGTAATACCACGTGATGATGTTCCAGACAATCCCGGCGATCATGGCCGATGCAATGATCCACAGGCCGTCCTTCAGCTCAAACGGATTGGCGATCTCCTTGCCGACCGTCTGGGCCACGCCGGTGAACGTGAGGGCACCCAACAGATTGAGAAACGACGCCATCAGGACGGCGTTGCGGGGGCGAAGGGCCCGGGTGGAAATCGACGCCGCGACAGCGTTGGCCGTGTCATGAAATCCGTTGATAAAATCAAAGATGAGTGCCAGGCTGACGACGACCGCGACCAACGCGATGTCGGTATCAAGCATTCTTCAGAATAACCCCTTCGACCAAATTCGACACATCTTCGCAAAAGTCCATTCCATCTTCAAGTTTCTCATAAATCTCTTTCCATTTAATTACATACAACGGATCATATCCCGGTTCGTTGAGCAGTTTCGCCACCGAGCGACGGTACACCTGATCGGCATCCATTTCCCACCGTTTCACTTCTTCGCAGAGAGAACGGACGGATTCAAACGACAGGCGCCTCATCTCGTGAATCAATTTCACCAAAGTCGCCGTCGCCCGCTCCATATCCTTGCACAATTCGACCACTTCGGGGGTCGGTCGTCCAACCTCGTATAACAGCATCCGATCGGCCACACCGGTGACCATGTCCAGGATCTCGTCGATGGTGAACGCCAGCCCGGAGATGTCCTCGCGCTCAATGGGCGTGATGAACGTCTTGTTCAGCCGCTCCATGATCTCCCGCGTGATATCGTCGCCTTTGTGCTCCACCTCCAGCAGGCGGTCGACTTTTTTCGGCGCATCGCTGTAGTCGTTCACCAAATCGAGCAGCAGCCGTGCACCGTCGTGAAGATTGGTCACCTCCCGTTCCAACAGATCAAAAAACATATCATTGCGCGGCCCCAGACGCAACATGCGGACATCCCCCTATGGACAACCTCCGTGAAATCTGATAAACGGCTTTCTCTCCCATTGTACCGAGGCTCTTCCACCCGAGGCAAGCCAAAGACAAAACTTCCCTAACACATTCTTCACGATTCCGATCCATACTACGAAGGGCGTTTCGGATCCGACGCGCGAGAGGAGGAGGTCCAATGCCCGGAAAACCGGTCCGGCGGCACTACCGGGAGGTAAAATACTTCTATTTCGATATCGCCGACTCATCCCACACCCGAATCGCCGAGTATCTCCGCCGGGAGAGGCCGGAAAAACTCCTCACCAAGCTGACGCGAAATGATGAATACTGACTCGAAGGACGGGATGGTGAGATGGGTTTCAGCTTTGCGGTGAGCCTGTTCGCCTTGGTGAGCTGCCTGACCCTCGGGCCCATGACCGCCGTTGCCTGGCCGTCTGATCGGCCGAATCCCGCCGCCGCGCCTCGAACCTCGAACGATGCGGCCGTCGCCCATTGGTCCAAAACCTATCGCATTCCGGCTTCGTGGGTCCGGGCGGTGTGGGCCTATGAAAGTCATATCCGCCTGGGCAAATTCACCCGGTTGAACGGTCCACGGCGAGAACTGTGGTTGGGAATCGGTAACCCGGGACAGACCGACCCCGCCTCCGTGGCCGTATTTGACGGCGTGGGCCGGGACGGTGACGGTGATGGGCAATGCGACCTGCGCAATCCCTACGATCGCACCTGTGCGGTGCTGGATTATTTGGCCAGGGGTGGGCGAACGTCTTCTCCCGAGATTCGGCGCGGTTTGTGGGAATGGTACCGGGACGGCGCCGTCGTGGAACGGATCACCGCTTTTTCCTCCCTGTTCGCGACTCATTCCCCGGAAGAGCTGAAACAGCACGCCTTTCCACTGCCTCTCCGCAGCGACTACACCTACCGCGACACCTGGGGCGAAGCCCGAGGGTGGGGCGGGCGGCGGATTCACGTCGGTACGGACCTGTTTGCCCCGTACGGGACGCCGGTGCACAGCACCGCATGGGGGTATGTGGAAAACAAGGGCTGGAACTCCTACGGAGGATGGAGGGTCGGCATCCGGGACATCAGCAACACCTATCATTATTTTGCACATCTGTCCGGGTTTGCCAAAGGATTGCACGTGGGAGAGATCGTCAAGCCAGGGCAGGTGGTCGGGTACGTCGGCAGTTCCGGGTACGGTCGAAAGGGAACTTCCGGCAAATTCCCGCCCCACTTGCATTACGGCCTGTACGTGGACGCGGGCAGTGAAGAGTGGCCGATCAACCCATACCCGCATTTGACTCAATGGGAACGGGAGGAACGCAAACAGGCCGGGCGGCCGCCGGGGATCCGCAGATAGTTCGGACGGGGGAATCGCGATCACCGACCATCCGCGAAAACGGGGGCCAAGGCCCCCGTTTTCATTCATTTCGGTAGGTGACGTCCCGTATGGGGTGCATAAACAGCTCCCCCATCCGAAGTTTGCGCTCCAGGGAGTTCGCGGTCAGCGCTTCGTTTTCGTCCGTCTGAAGGCCGGGGTCCCGCTGCCCGTCCGCCCATTGCTCTCCGGACATGACCGTGGGATCGACATCGACACTCCAGTAGTCCAGGGGCGTCTCTCGCCATCGGGCCTCCGCCTCGACCTTCTGTTCAGCAGGACGTCGGGGTTTCATGTCGTAGTCACCTCCCACCCGTACTTTACCCGCTTCGGCGGGGCTTGACCCCTACCGCTGCGCCCCCCGCGGGTTGGCCCCCCGGAGGAGCCGGGCCAACGCGGGGCCGATTCGGGGCAGGGCTTCCACCTCCGCGGGGGCCACCGCACCCAGAAACACGGCGAATACAGCGAATCCCGCCACGCCTGCCAAAACCGCTCCAAAAAGGTCGAATGTCAGAAACCATCGGGACGGATGAGCTCCTGACAGCCCGCCGGTCAACCATTGCCAGAGGCGGACCACGCCAACCATGGCCGCGGTGGCCAGAACCGGTTTGCCCCACAGCGCAGCCGGCGACAATCGAAGCGACGTGAGGCGCTTCATATGGTATAAGTTCAGTTCGGCGGCCACCCAATACGCCACCACCGAGGCCGCGGCGGCACCCTCAATCCCCCATAAAGGAACCCACCAGAGATTGAGGATAATCTTGATGATCAAACCGATGAACAAATTGACCACCGGCCTCATGGTCATCCCCATCCCCTGCAGCACGCTGGATGACACCGATTCCAAGGTGCTGAACACCGTGGATAGGGCGAGGATGGCGATCGCTGCCGTTCCCGCGTCATTGCCGAACAAAACGATGTTGGTCGGACCCGCCAGTATCGCCAGACCGACCCCGGCGGGCAAAGCGATCAGGATGGAAGCGCGCAGCGACAGGGCCGCAAACCGCCGCACCCCGGCGTGATCCCGCATAGCATAGGCCTCGGCGACCAACGGAATAATCGTCAGGGCGACCGTGGTGGCAAAGGTGGCGGGAATCGCGATGATCTTTTGGGCCCGCCCGCTGAGAATCCCGAATTGGGCCATGGCTTCATCTTTCGTCATCCCCGCATGGTGCACCAGAGACACCGTCACCGTGGACACGTCCGCCTGGTTGAAGAGCGGAACAACCAGCGCGCCCAAACTGATGGGTACGGCATACACCGCCACCCGGACCAATAACCTGCGCATCGACACGGCATTGCGCACCATGGCCCGCCTCAAAAGCAAACGAACCGAGGGCCTGTGCCGGCGTGCGGTTCGAACGAGCCACCACAGAGCGGCCAGTCCTCCCGTGAACGCCCCGAGGGTGCTCAGAGCGGCAATATCTTCCACCGGAGCGCCCCGGGCGGTCATCACATACGCCACGCCGAGTACGGTGGCCACCCGGATCACTTGTTCCGCCACCTGGGAGTACCCGGTGGGTTCCACCATTTGCCATCCCTGAAAATAACCTCTCATGAGGGCGATCACCGGGAATACCAGCAACGCCGGGGCCATGGCGCGAACCGCGGGAATCACGTCACTGTTGTCTCCGGCAAAATATTTCACGTACAGGGGCGCCCCAAAATACTGCACAACGGCAAACAACAGTCCACTGACCCACATGATCACCGACAGCGACCGATACAAGCGTTCACTGGTCCGATAGTCCCCTTTGGCGTTGTATTCCGAAACAAATTTGGAAATCGCCAATGGAAGCCCGGCGGTGGAGATCTGCAAAAAAATGTTATAGATCGGATAGGCCGCGTTGTAGATCCCGACACCCTTGTCTGCGATCAGGTGTTGCAAAGGCACAATGTATACGAGTCCTAGAAATTTACAAAAGAACACCGCTGCGCTGAGAAACACGGTGCCGTGGATAAAATGCTGAGCGGCACTGCGTTTTTGCTTCAATCGCCCCATCGCCTTTCCCGCGGTCAATCCGCCGTTCCTTCAACTGCCCCTACTCTAACCCGTTTTCCCCGCTCAGACAAGAAGTGGACATGTACCTGCGCGACGCGCGTAAATATTGTGGGAAAACCGGCATTCGGAAAGGAGGGGACGTCATTGCCCAGCCCGGTGTTCGGCGGACGGCTGCTCGCCTGGCTGTGTTTTGGAGCCGGCCTGTATCTTCGCAGCATCCCTCTCGCCCTGGCCGGCATCGCCGGAATGGCCCTCTGTCGCTTCGGCGAGACCGCCGCCGCCCGTTACGTGTTGATCGCCAGCCTGATTTTCCTGTTGCACCCTTTTCTCTCCCTGTGGTGGCCGAGGGCCGCCACGTGGTTCGATTCTTCCGGCCGCACCCTGTGGTGGGAGGCCGCGCTGGCCTTGGGCGGCTTGGCGGCATGCAATTTTGCCGGGTGGACGGGACATATTAAGGGCGGGAGGGGATGAGTCCATGAAACTCAAGGACCTAATGACCACCCGGGTGTCCCACGTATCCCCGGCCTCGACCTGTAAAGACGCCGCCCGCATCATGAAGGACATCAACGTGGGATCTGTGCCGGTGGTGGACAACAACCAGTTGGTCGGAATCTGCACCGACCGGGACATTGTCTTAAAATGCATCGCCGCCGGGAAAGATCCCGCCACCACGGCGGTCAAAGATTGCATGACCACCAACCCCGTCACAGGAACCCCGGACATGGACGTCCACCAAGCTTCCGACCTGATGTCGCAACATCAAATTCGCCGATTGCCGGTGGTCGACCAAGGTCGGTTAGTGGGGATCGTGGCCATCGGGGACCTGGCCGTGACGTCGATCCACCAGGACGAAGCCGGCGAGGCGCTGAGCGGGATTTCCCAGGGCGTTCATTGACAGCCGGAGATGGACCGCATCGACCATGCATCCGGGCAGCAGGGGCTCAGTTGAGCCCCTGCTTGCCGTTCACACCCGTTCGCCCGACGCGGCAACCGGGCAAACCCGCCAGTCCCCCGGGAGGATCATACGGCCAATCCGTCCCGGGCCCCTGCGTACCCTCTGTCCCCGAACCGACCGGGAAGTTGGTACCACCGGGTGAACGAGTGCGCCGATCCCATAGCCACGCCTGCTCGACGGCCGCCCGCATCTCTTCGGGGGTGACCGTCACACCGTGCTGCCGGAGACGCTCGCTCAAATATCCCATGGCTTGTTCCAGTTTAGCCGGACCGTTGTACTGCTTATACACCGTCTCCGCAAAGGAAAACGCCTCCCGGGCGAGACAGGCCAACAGATCCCTCTGGGCCCTGGTGGTGTGCAGGCGAAGATAATCGGCGACCCGGCGGCCGGCCACGTGCAGCAAGGCCAGAGCCAAAGCAGCCAGGAATTGCAAAACGAACAACACCACCTGGTTGGCGATGGGGACCCACCACGGGTCCATGGGCGTTCCCTCCTTCCTTTTTTCCACCGTATGCAACCTCGCCTCTCCGCGGCCACGCATGTCATCCCTCCCTGTCAACCCCTATCAACGACATGCGGGATCAAAACCAAAAGGGAAAGTGGTGTTGAGTGAGGAAGAAAGTGTTAGGCTAGAGCCGTTGCGCCCGGGAACAATAAGATCACACCACCAAAGGAGGTGAAGGAGATGGCCCAGGGACAGAAACGAAACGTCCTGGTCGTGCAGGCCGCCTCCAGGGCTCTGGACCAACTGAAGTATGAAGTGGCTTCCGAGCTCGGCATTGCGACCCCTCAAGACGGCTATTGGGGGACGATGACGACCCGGGACACCGGCGCCATCGGAGGAAACATTACGCGGAAACTGGTCGCCCTGGCTGAGCAGCAGCTCGCCGGTCGTCAATAACCACGCCCTTGTTCGGTGCATGAAGAAACCCCCCGCGCAGCCGCGGGGGGTTTCCCCGGTTTCAGCGAAAACCGCCGCACTCCATCATCGCTGATCCAAGGGAACGTAGGTCAATGGTTCCGGTCCAACGTATTCCGCCCGGGGCCGGATCAACCGATTGTTCTCGTATTGCTCCAGCACGTGCGCCGTCCATCCGGCGATGCGGCTCACGGCGAAGATCGGGGTGTACAGATCGACAGGGATGCCCATCGAATAGTAGGTCGATGCCGAGTAGAAATCGACGTTGGGATAGAGTCCCTTTTCTTCTTTCACGACCCGTTCGACGACCTGGGACATGTGGAACCATTTCAGTTCTCCCGCTTCCCGCCCCATCTCTTCCGACATCTTCCGCAGATGCATCGCCCGGGGATCCTCGGTCCGGTATACCCGATGGCCGAAGCCCATGATCTTCTTCTTTTGCGCCAATGCCTCTTTCACCCAGGACTCCGCCCGGTCGACCTCCCCGATCTCCAGCAGCATCTTCATCACCTGTTCATTGGCTCCTCCGTGGAGCGGGCCCTTCAGGGTGCCGATGGCCGAGGTGACGGCGGAGTACAGGTCCGACAGGGTGGCCGCGGTCACCCGGGCGGAAAAGGTGGACGCATTGAGCTCGTGATCGGCATGAAGAATCAGGGCCGTGTCAAACACGCGCTCATGGGAAGAACCGGGTTCCTTTCCGAACAGCATGTACAGGAAATTGCCCGCCATGGACAAATCGTCCCGGGGTGCCACGGGGTCCCGACCCTGCCGCAGATATTCCCACGACGTGACCACGGTGGGCAGTTGGGCCACCAGTCGAACGGCTTTCCGAAGATTCGCCTCCCGGGAATGATCGGCATGGTCCGGATCATACATGGATAATGCCGACACGGTGCTCCGCAACACATCCATGGGGGACGCCGATCGCGGATAATTGCGCATCGCCGCCAATACCGGTTCCGGCAAAGGCCTTTGTCGGCTCAATTGGGCGCTCAACTCGGCCAATTCCGTTTTCCGAGGCAGCCGGCCGTGCCACAACAGATAGACCACTTCCTCAAAACTCGAGTTCTGCGCGAGATCGTGAATATCGTATCCGCGATAGATCAACCGGCCCTTTTCCCCGTCAATAAAACAAATTTGCGACTCCGCCGCAACAACATCCTCAAGGCCTTCGCGAAAGGTTTCATTCGGCATTCCATTTCCCCCAACTAATGAGATTTCCCGTGTTAGGATGCCCGATCCCCTGCCGCCGAATCCTCCATCACAGGGAGTTTATCGTGGCCCCAACTGGTGTCCGATCCAGGCCGTCCCGTCCTCCCAATGCTCCTTTTTCCAGATGGGGACCACCTGCTTAATCCGTTCAATCCCATAGCGACTCGCCTCAAAGGCGTCGGCGCGATGGGGCGAAGCCACCGCCACCACCACGGCGATGTCTCCGATCTCGAGCCGGCCGATCCGATGGACGATGGCGGCCCGGGACCCGGTCCAGCGCGATTCGATCTCTTCACCGATCCGGATCAGCATCCGTTCGGCCATGTCCATATACGCATCATATTCTAAGTACAGCGTCCGCTTCCCGTTCGTCCACTCCCGCACCATTCCCAAAAAGGGAACGACGGCACCCATCCCCGGGCCCGCGACCAAAGCCACCGTTTGTCCCACATCGATCGGTTCGGTGACGATCCGAAACCGCTGTCCGCGTTCCGCGTGTTCCCGCATCGTCCTTACCCTCCGCTGACCGGCGGGATGAACGCCACCCGATCACCCGGGCGCAACACCCTGTCGAGCTCCGCATATTCTCCGTTCACGGCCACCATGCACCGAGCCAAAAGATCGGCCACCTGCCGGAACTGCCCACCGAGCAGATCACGCATCTGCATCACCGTGGCACCTTGGGGTATCTCCACCCCTGTTTGGCGCTCCATCATACGATCCGCCAACTCGGCAAACCACAAAACGGTCACCGTCAACCTGGTTCACGCTCCTCCCCCACCAAGGGTTTCGCTTACTGCCATTGTACCCCGACGGGCTGGAAAGACCAACGGGATTTGTCGTAAAATCGACAGTTTCCCGCAGCCAGGGGACGGTTGTCAGCCCCGATTTTTGGGTATATCCTAAAGGTGACCTTGTGTGCGTCGGCGGCCCGGGAGGTGAACGCCATGCTGTCGAACATCGGATTTCCGGGTTTAATTCTGATTCTGATCATCGCCCTGGTGATTTTTGGTCCGAGCAAGCTTCCCGAAATCGGTAAAGCCATGGGCAGGGGACTGCGGGAGTTCAAAGATTCGGTACGGGATGTGACCGATGTGGATAACAAGCCGGAGACCCTCTCCACGGAGACGGCGCAGAAATCAAAAGACCGCGAGATTTGACCCCGCGGTCTTTTTGCAGTGAAAAGAGTGAAAAGACGGGAGGATCAGCGGCTCCGCCGCTCAGGCCAAGGCGGCGCGGCCGGCCCCTCGGCCAGCGACGGGTCCGACGGCATCCACTGGGGATCCCGGTACACCGCCCGTACAGTGGTATAAATCCCGCCCCGCACATTGAACGCCCCGGTGACCTCCAACCAGCGGGGGCGGGCGGCGGCGACGAAATCTTTGAGAATGCGGTTTGTCACGTCTTCGTGGAAATGGCCTTCATCCCGGAAACTCCACAAATAGAGTTTCAAGGATTTTAACTCCACAATGAAAGGACCGGGAACATACCGGAAGTAAATCGTGGCAAAATCGGGTTGCCCGGTTTTGGGGCACAGCGCTGTGAACTCGGGACATTCAATCCGCACTTCGTAGTCCCTGTCCGGATGTGGATTGGGCACGACTTCCAGTTGTTTGGATGGACTGGTGGGCAAGGTCCTCCTCCTTTCTCCGTTAGGGTTGTCCGATCACCGGAGGCCAGTGATGCGGATCGGCCCGGAATTCCTCGAGGACAGCCCTTTGATCGGCGGACACCAGGCCCCGCTCGGCGGCCAGTTCGATCAGGGTGGAATAATCGGTCAGGGCGAACCAGGGAATCCGTGCCCGGGTAAACGCGGCCGCCGCTTCGGGAAACTCGTAGGTCGCCACCGCCGCCACCCCCACGGGGTTGTAGCCGGCGCCGCGCAGGGCCGCAACGGTCCCCAGGGCACTGCCTCCGGTGGAAATCAAGTCCTCGACCACCACCGTCCGGCTTCCGGGGTTCAGGCGCCCTTCGATCTGGCCCGTCGTTCCATGGCCCTTGGGTTTTGACCGCACGTACACCATCGGCAGCCGGAGCCGGTCCGCGACCCAGGCGGCGTGGGGAATGCCCGCCGTGGCCGTGCCGGCCACCGCTTCGGCATCCGGCCATCGTCTCCGAATCTCCGCGACGAGAGCGCCGGCGATGACTTCCCGCACCTGCGGGTAAGAAATCGTCAATCGGTTGTCGCAGTAGATCGGCGACCGAATGCCCGACGTCCAGATGAACGGCTCATCCGGCCGGAAAAACACCGCTTCAATGTCCAGAAGAAGCCCGGCGATGACCCGGGCCGTGGCTTTGTGCTCCATGTTACACCCACCCGCGCAACTGTACCGCTTCCGCCAAACGCCGGATGCCGACCATGTATGCGGCCAGCCGAGTGTCGACCTGATGGTGCCGGGCCGTATCCAGCACCTTATGTACCGCCTCCACCATCATCTCTTCCAAGCGCCGGGTGACCTCTTCCTCGGTCCAGTATAACCCCTGATTGTTCTGCACCCATTCAAAATACGACACAGTCACTCCCCCGGCGTTGGCGAGAATATCCGGGACGATCAGCACCCCGCGGCGGTCCAGGATTCGGGTGGCCTCGAGTGTCGTCGGCCCGTTTGCCGCTTCCACCACGATCCCGGCCTGAATCTGATCGGCGTTGTCCTCCCGAATCTGATTCTCAATGGCCGCCGGGATCAGGATCTCGCAAGGCTTGGTGAGCAGATCGGCGTTAGTGATCACTTCGTCTTGAAACAGATTGGTCACCATGCCGAATGAATCCCGGCGGTCCAGAAGGTACGGAATGTCCAGACCTTCCGGTTTATACAGCGCGCCGTTCGCGTCACTGATACCCACCACCTTGGCGCCCTGAGCATGCAGGAGTTCCGCCACATGGCTGCCCACGTTGCCGAACCCCTGAACAATCACCTTGGCTCCGGCCAGATCGATGTTGCGGGTTTTGGCCGCTTCCCGGGCCGCCACCACCACGCCGAGCCCGGTGGCTTTGTCCCGACCTTTCGATCCTCCGAGAACGATGGGTTTGCCGCTGATAAACGACGGGGAGTCATATTCCCGAATGCGGCTGTACTCATCGTACATCCAGGCCATGACCTGAGCGTTCGTATAGACATCCGGAGCGGGGATGTCCTTGGTCGGGCCGACGATTTGGCTGATCGCCCGAACATATCCCCTGGACAAGCGCTCCAACTCCCCGAGAGACATGGTCCGGGGATCACAGACGATGCCGCCCTTTCCTCCGCCGTACGGAAGTTCAAAAATCCCGGCTTTCAAGGACATCCAAAGCGCCAGGGCCTTGACCTCTTCCTCGGTCACGTCGGGATGAAAGCGAATCCCGCCCTTGGTGGGACCGGTGGCGTCGTTGTGCTGCACCCGATAGCCCGTGAATACCCTGACCGACCCATCGTCCATGCGTACCGGAATCCGAACGGTCAACACCCGCAACGGTTCCCGAAGCAGTTCATACGTGGCTTCGGAATAACCAAGTTTTTCCAATGCCTGTCGGATGATTTCCTGGGTCGCCTCGAGCAAACTGGGCGACGCCGACGGCATGTTGGCGCCTTGAATCAATCGTTTCTGTGCCTTCATACTGTCCCCTCCCCGTGCCGTCCCTCTTTCTCTTTCGGGAGCTCCTTCGGCCTCTCCCCCATTATAAGCGAAATAAAAATCAGGGACATCGGGTCCCCGCCCGCGGGTCACGGACGTCCCCTCCGCAATTCGAGGCCATCTCCGGAGATCAACCATTCCACCGGGTCCCCGGGCTCGATGCCCAAGGCCCGCATGACCGGCGCGGGGAGGTGCACCGCACCTTCCTCATCCACCCCGAGAATCCAGCCGTCCAGGTCCTCCGCGCGTTCATCGCGCATCATTCGTCACCGCCCACGATAAATTTGATCCCACGGTTCATTTATACCCCCTCGCCGCGGCGTCCATACCGCGCCGCATATCCGCCGGGACCGGACTCCCGGGATGGAAGCCGGCCCGAAAGACATGCTATCACTGACGGAGATCACGTCCAACGCGGCGGGTGCGGGGTGCCGCCCGTGGTCGATGAGGCCGGGTCCGTTTGCATCTTGCGGCGCAATTCCGGGCGCGGACAGGTCAGGCCCGCCTCCTTCCAATCTTTCCGCCATCGCAAGGGGCGGACGGGACAATCGGGGTGGGTGAACCAGTGAATGGGACAGCGATACCGATCAATACAGGACATCAAGATCGACCTCCTCCGGTGCAGTTCTGTGACCGGACCTTTACAAAAATTTGACGCCCTCGTATGGAGGAGCAGAAAATTGTACACAATATATTCAAATTCATTTTGTCGATTTGTGTTATAATACTGTATGAAATCGTTGGCGCGAAGTCTTCAAGACTTTCGATAGATCGGGTATCTTTCTCCCCCGACGCTTCGCCGAATGTCCAACACATATCCTAAGAAGGAGTGGATCACAATGGGTACCATGTTGGAAAAGGTTCATCGAATGAATGTACTCCTGCAGAAATCGGCGGCTGAGTCCATCGATTTTAAAGAGATGTGCGAGCTGCTGAGCGAGACCCTGCGGGCTAACGTCTACGTGGTCAGCAAAAGCGGAAAGATCCTCGGTTACGGCATGGCCGAGTACGCTCTCACCGCCGAATGGGAGCGAATCATGAACGTCGACGGGCGGTTCCCCGGCGAGTTTAACGATACGCTCCTGAGCTTCAGTGAAACGGCGGTCAACCTTCAGAACAAAGAGAAACTGTATGTGTTTTCCGAGGAGGAAAACGAGACGTTCCGCCAGAAGAACATCACCATCGTTCCCGTGGTCGGCGGGGGAGAACGACTGGGAACGATGCTGCTCGCCCGACTCGATCGAAAGTTCACCGACGAAGACATCATCCTCGCGGAATACGCTGCAACCATCGTCGCCATGGAGATCCTTCGCGCGAAACAGATCCAGCGACAGGAGGAAACCCGCAAACGCATGATGGCCCAACTGGCCTTCGACAACCTCTCGTACTCGGAGGTGCAGGCGGTGATGTCCATCATGAACGCGCTCAAAGGCGACGACGGCGTCATCGTCGCCAGCCGGGTGGCGGACGAAGGCGGAATCACCCGTTCCGTGGTCGTCAATGCGGTACGCAAGCTGCAGAGTGCCGGATTGGTGGACAGCCGGTCCCTGGGCATGAAAGGCACCTACCTGCGCATTCTCAATCCGTTCTTGCGGGACGTGCTCAAAAAAGCGGTGGTCTGACGGCCCCGCCCGCAAGACCAAAAACTCCGCAACTATTCTATGATCGGGGCGTTGGGATGATCCCAACGCCCCGATCCTTGTGGTACACCCGGCACGCCGGGGGATCAGGAACCGCGACTCACCCGAAAAACCGCCTGGTCCTTGTCCCCGACCCGGGTCCCAGGGGAAGGGCTTTGATCAATAACCGTTCCTTTGGGCCGATCGGAGGAAACGATCTCGTACCGAAAATGAATGCCGAGGTTCAGGAGCTGGCTCTGGGCTTGGTCCAGCGTGAGCCCGGTCAGGTCCGGCATCGTCTTATCCCCCGGGCTTCCCGCAGCCGGCGGTTGCACAACGGAAGGCCCGGGCCCGGACCCTTCCCCGTCCGGCGTCGCCTGCCCGGGCATCCCTTGACCCGGCGGCGCCCCCTGTCCGGACGAGTTCGGCGGGACGGCCACCTGCAGGTGAACAACCCGATCGGGTTTCAAAGTCTTTCCGCCGTACGGATCCTGGCCGATCACCGTTCCGGGGGGTTGAGTGCTGGATTGGGGCTCTTTGACGACCTTGGAAGGATCCAGTCCGGCTTGCACCAGGGCCCCCACCGCGGCATCGTAGGATTTACCCACCACAAAAGGCATGGTGACCTCGCCCGGCCCCCGCATAAACACGGCATACGCCAGACTTGCGCCGCCCACGACGGCCAAAAGGATCACCATGGCCGCCATGGCCGCCCGGGACCAATGGAACCGGTACAGAAATCCGGAAGCACCGCCTCCCGGCCTGTGTCGCATCGCCTTGCCCCCGGGCCCTCCCATGAGAGCTTTGCGCGGGTTTGGCGCCCGATGGCCTCGACCAAAAGCGAATTCCCGCACGCTCTCGAGTGCGTCCCGCCCCAATGCCGCGCGGTGCCCCTTCGTCCCGGTTCCCCGCTTGGCTCCCGGAACCGGACCTCCGTCCTCTTTTCGAGCCCCGACGGTGCCCGCCGCAGTTCCGGCGGGGCGCGTGTCCCCGGAGACCGGCGACATCCCGCTCATCACCTCGCGCAGTGCACGCACACACGCCTCCAGATCGGGAAACCGAGTCTCCGGATCCTGGGACGCCGCCCGCAGCCACCAATGCCCAAACGCCTGAATCCATAACGGTGGGTATTGTTCCTGGGCCAGCCAACTTTCAAGGGCCTCCCATTGTAGAGGAGCGTCGATGTTCCCCGTGGCAAGCTGCACCGCTGTCCTTGCCAACTGTCGAGTCAAAGGCGTCTCTTCGGCCCCCAAACCGTACAATACAATGCCGCCGTCTGATCTCACCCAAAGCCAGCGCGGGTCCACCGACAACATGGACAGGCCCGCCCGATTCCATTCCAGAACCGCCCCGCCCAGGTCAGCCAGCCGGGACTCCCACTTTCCGGCACCTCCTTTTGGCGATTCAACACATTCTTTCCAAAACGGTCGTCCCTCGGTTCGGCCGTAAACGACGTACACCGTGCCGCCGTCCATGCCCACATCGTAGATCTCGGGCAACGAAGGCCATGACTGACCCGCGGCCGTACGGATCTCCCGGAGCAGGACATCCCGCTGTTCTCCGGCCATTCCCTTGAACACACCCAAAGCGACCGGCCGGTGGAGGGAGCGATCCCACCCCAAGTGCAATTCACCCGCCCGCGTCGATCCGACCAGCGCCTGAGACTCGTACCGCTCGCCCCAGACAAGACTCACCATGGGCTCGCCTCCCACTCGGTCATCCTTACCCCTATCATATAGCTTTACGACTTCGCCGTTATTTTTCAGACCGCCGCTTTTTCGGAATCACTCCAACCCGACCGATCCGCACTTAGACAAAGTGAGAAATTCGTGATACACATATTAGTATAGTCCCAGGTGGGCCGGAGGAGGGAAAGCGAGTTGCCGAAAACATTATTCGATAAAATTTGGGAACGCCACGTGGTCGACGAGGAACCGGGGAAGCCGCCCCTGCTGTACATCGACCTGCATTTGGTGCACGAGGTCACCTCGCCTCAAGCGTTTGAAGGGCTTCGGTTGGCCGGGCGCAAGGTGCGCCGGCCGGATCTGACGTTTGCCGTGGTGGATCACAACGTCCCCACCACCGATCGGAACCTGCCCATCGCAGATCCCGTCGCCGCCGAACAGATTGAAACATTGGCGAGGAATTGCCGGGATTTCGGGATTCGACTGTGGGACCTTCACGCCGTCGAGCAAGGCATTGTCCATGTCATCGGCCCTGAACTCGGTCTGACCTTGCCGGGAAAGACGATCGTATGCGGGGACAGCCACACGTCCACTCACGGGGCGTTTGGGGCTTTGGCTTTCGGAATCGGCACCAGCGAAGTGGAGCACGTGCTCGCCACCCAGTGCCTCCCCCAGAGCAAACCCCGAACCACCGAGGTGAACATCACCGGCCGGCGCCGTCGGGGCGTCTCGGCGAAGGACGTCATCCTCGCCCTCATCGCCCGAAACGGCACGGATTTTGCCACCGGTTCGGTAATTGAATACACGGGAGAAGCCATTCGAGAAATGACCATGGAAGAGCGGATGACCGTGTGCAATATGTCGATTGAGGCCGGTGCCCGGGCGGGGCTGATCGCTCCGGATGAAACCACCTTCGCCTATGTGAAAGGCCGCCGTTTTGCCCCCCGGGGCGAACAGTGGGAAGAAGCGGTCCGGGATTGGAAGGAATTGTACACCGACCCCGGGGCTGTTTTCGACCGTCGGGTGGAACTGGACGTCTCCACCCTGGCACCCCAGGTGACATGGGGGACGAACCCGGGAATGGGGACCGACGTCACCGGCGTGGTGCCGAGCCCGGAGGACTTTGCCGACGAGGCCCGGCGCCGCGCTGTGGAACGGGCGCTGCAGTACATGGACCTGAAGCCGGGGACGCCGATCACCTCCATTCGCATCGACCGGGTATTCATCGGATCCTGCACCAACAGCCGACTCGAAGATCTGCGGGCGGCCGCGGCCATTGTGCGAGGCCATAAAGTGGCTCCTCACGTCCGGGCCATGGTGGTGCCCGGATCCGGCCTGGTCAAACGGCAGGCGGAGGCGGAGGGACTCGACCGGATCTTTCGGGAGGCGGGCTTCGAGTGGCGGGAGGCCGGCTGCAGTATGTGTCTGGGGATGAATCCGGACATCCTGCAACCGGGGGAGCGGTGTGCATCCACGTCGAACCGGAATTTTGAAGGACGCCAGGGCCGGGGCGGACGGACCCACCTTGTCAGTCCGGAAATGGCGGCGGCTGCGGCCGTGGCCGGTCATTTTGTCGATGTTCGCGAGTGGTTTTAGCCGGGTGAGGAAAGGTGGGAAACCATGAAACCATTTACGCAGCATGAGGGACTGGTCGCCCCGTTGGATCGGGTCAACGTCGATACGGACCAAATTATTCCGAAACAGTTTCTCAAGCGCATCCAGCGGACGGGATTCGGCCAATTTCTCTTTTACGATTGGCGGTTTCGCGAGGACGGGACTCCGGATCCGGACTTTGTGTTGAATCGGGCGGAGTATCGACAGGCGTCGATTCTGCTGGCCCGGGACAATTTTGGCTGCGGTTCGTCCAGAGAACACGCCCCATGGGCGCTCCAGGATTTCGGATTTCGAGTCATCGTCGCCCCGTCCTTTGCCGATATTTTCTATAATAATTGTTTCAAAAATGGTCTATTGCCGCTCCGTCTGCCCGGGGAGGTCGTGGACCGACTGTTTGCCGAAGTGCAGCGGCGGCCGGGCTACCGCCTCACGGTGGATCTGGAGTCCTGTGAGGTTCGGGACGGACAGGGGTGGAAGACGGGATTTGACATCGATCCCTTTCGACGGGAGTCGCTGCTCAAAGGTCTTGACGACATCGGGATGACCTTGTCGAAAGAAATGCAGATCAGCCGGTATGAGCAGAAGATACCCGGTTACATGGTGCCGACGGAAGCCTGACGGTGCGCCGCCAGCGACGGCGTCAACATCACGGGCCCGGGGAGCCGTTCCCCGGGCCCTGGTCGGCATGGGGGCAAACCGCCCGAACGGACGGCCCCGGTTACTGATAAGCGGGCTGAGCCCCGGCGGGTTGTCCGACGGGTTGATAATGATGGAGCAGGGTTTGCGCCGTTTTGTCCAGCAAAGTCGGGACCTGGTACCATCCCTTCTGGTTCATGAACAGGAACGTTTCATAGGCGTGCTGGGCACAGGTGACCGCCCCGTTGATCATCATCTGGCGCAAATTGGGGTCGGCGCACTCCAGAGCCGCCTGCATTTGGTTGCGGGCGGAGTTTTTGTGCCAAGACAGAACCGCCCCGGCAATCTGTTGATCAGTGAACGAGGTCACGCCGGTCTGGGGGGTCACCGGAGCGGGTTGGCGCAGGCCGTAAGCGATCTGCTGCGGCTGGGCCAAGCGCATATCGGGCTGATGGGGGGTTGCCGCTTTATAGGTGTGCGTATAGCTGACCATTTCGTTGTACCCGGCCACCGCCGCCTGTAAATGGCGTTCGATCATCTGCCTGAGGCTCTGGTCTTGGCATTGACGGGTATAGAACGAAAAATGTTCGATCTGCAACCTTTTGTCGTTCAAAATTTCATGGGTTTCCATCGCTTCGTGGGCACCGTACGGCATCCTGATTCCTCCTTGGCAGATATCTTGTTCCTTCCGTAGCATGGCGTGGATCGGCCGGCTTTATGCATCAACGCACGCCCGGACCCGCCAAGCGCACCAAGGAGTCCGTTTACCGTTCGGCTACCGAATGGCTTCTTCCGTTTCCTCATCAAACAGATGAACTTTGTCCGGGTCGACGGCCACGCCCAGAGACTCACCGGGGGACACCTTCAAGGATGGATCCACCCGCATGGTCATCGTCATGTCCCCCTTGCCCAGATACAGGTACGTCTCAGCCCCGGTCGGTTCCACCACCTCAACGGTCGCCCTGAACACCGCCGGCTCTCCGTCCGCACCGGCGGGCCTCAGGTGTTCCGGGCGCACCCCGAGAACCACCCGGCGCCCGCCGTCGTGTTTTTTCAGTGCTTCAGCCGACAAAGGCGGAAGCGGCACGCGCAGGTCTCGCGCCACAAAGAATACGGCCCCGCCGTCCTCCATCCATTCCCCCGGGATGGTGTTCATCGCCGGAGAACCGATGAATCCCGCCACGAACAGGTTGGCCGGGACGTGATAGATGCGCTCCGGGGTGTCCACCTGCTGCACGATGCCGTCTTTCATCACTGTGATCCGGTCCCCCATCGTCATCGCTTCGGTCTGATCATGGGTGACATAAATCGTGGTGGTCTCCAGCCTGCGATGAAGCCGAATGATCTCCGCGCGCATCTGCACCCGCAGCTTCGCATCGAGGTTCGACAACGGCTCGTCCATTAAAAATACCTGGGGATTTCGCACAATGGCCCGCCCCAAGGCCACCCGCTGCCTCTGTCCGCCCGACAGAGCCTTGGGTTTGCGGTCCAAAAGATGGTCGATCCCCAGTGTTTTCGCCGCTTCCCGCACCCGGCGATCGATCTCGGCTTTCGGCACCCTGCGCATTTTTAACCCAAAAGCCATATTGTCGTATACCGTCATGTGCGGGTAGAGCGCATAATTCTGGAACACCATGGAAATGTCTCGATCTTTCGGGGGCACATCGTTAACCAGGCGATCCCCGATGTACAGTTCCCCGGACGTCACTTCCTCCAACCCGGCCACCATCCGCAAAGTCGTGGATTTCCCGCAGCCGGACGGCCCCACCAACACCATGAACTCCCGATCCCGAACGTCCAAATTCAATTCATGCACCACGACGTGCTGTCCGAACGCCTTCACCACATGGTGAAATGTCACCCGCGCCACGTTTCCTCGCCCCTCCCGGCGGAGCCACAACCCGTCGTTCCTGCCGCAATCGCCGGAACCGCCGGTCCGGCAGGCCATCACACCCGCTCGCCTCCCGTCTCGGCGACCGCCCGAACCCGAGTCCGCCTTCGGTCATGGCGTCCACCCCTGTCGCCAACCCTCCGGAGCGGGGCCGTCAACCCCATCCCCGGCTCTCGGGGTCGTCTCCACCGCCGAGACGGGCTCGCACCCAGCCCAGGCACTCCGCCCCCTCACGGCTCATCCCTCGGTGCACATCACGCCGGGGGCGGACCCAACTGCATCAACAGGTTATGAGTGCCCCACGACGCCGCGGCCAGGAAGGCGACGAGTCCAAAATATACCAGGCCGTACCGTATGCGGGAGACGGTCGGTATCCACAGGTCAGGCTGCCGGCGCATCCGCCAAAATTCGATAAACCCGAAAATGAGAATCAAAAACAGGATCACATTGGGTCGCGTCACCGCCAGAGCGGCGGCCACCGCCAACCCGACGCCCCACAATTTCCGATGGATCGCCCTCACCACCCTGCCCCCGTCCAACGGGTACACGGGAAGCAAGTTGAAAAGGTTGATAAAAAAGCCCACGTAGGACAGAAACAGCATCAGGACCGACCCGGTCCAGCCATAGACCAGCCAACAAACGAGGGCACCGATCGTTCCTGCGATGGGACCCGCAATGCCCACAAAAGCATCCTCTCTCGGATCGAGAAACTGCGTGCGAAGGCGAATAAACGCCCCCAAAAACGGAATGAAATACGGAAGCGAGGCGTCCCCTCCCTTGAGCCTAATAGCCACCACATGGCCCATCTCGTGCACAAACAGCAGGAGAACAAACCCCACGGCAAACTGCCAGCCCAAAAAGAGCGCATACGTGACCACCGTCAACAACATGGTCAAGATGGGCCCTTTGGCCAAGGCCAACAACTTGGCGACCGCCCACAACTTCGCCCCGAATTTCCCGAGAATCAGAGCGATGGCCGCAAGAACGCCGGCCGTTCGCCGTTTCATGAACAGAATCATCCTTTCCGCGGGTGGAATACACCCACGAGGCCATTATACCATCGACACCCCCGCTAGGGCAGTTTCCCGTCCCGAATCAATCGGCGCTGGCGATCTAGCAGATATTTCAAAAGAACGTCCAAGTGCCGATCGTCCATATCGAGGAATGTAACGGCAATGCGATGTCTGGAGTCCAACAGCGGCTCGACGCGGACCACCCTGGCCGATACCGGAATGGCCAGGGTGGGCAGCTCCACCGTCATCTCAAGCTCTTGGCCGACATTCAGGGGCGCCGGCGCAATGAACAGACAGCCATTGCCGCTGAGATTCACACAGCGCCCCTTATGCTCGTCCCATCGCACCACAAGATCCACCGGAACCCGGAAATACTTGCGGCGCCGTTCCCTATCCCACCGCTCCGGCATCTCCAACTCCAGGAGCTCCGCCTGGCCGTGAACCCGGCCCAATACCCGGGTGTTCGCCACATAACAGTCCCCTTTCCGAGGAAATACCCGCAGCCGAATTTCTGTCCGATTCTTGAGCCCGCTCACGTTCGGATAGAGAATCCACAGCTTATTGTCCTGAATATCGTACACCACCGACTCGAATTGCACCGTTTCATCTCCGACGGCACACTCTCCATGCACCTTGAACCCCGGCTTGATCATGAAAATAGGCCCCCTGTGGCGACAATTCGACCCATTCGCACCCGGACCGGCAAAACCGGCCCGTGCCGCCCTCCGTTTGCTCCACTTCTATGAGTGATTATTCTTCACGGAACCGCGAAAATCCTGTCAGAGGAACTTCGCCGCCGGCCCCCCGTCGACGGCCCGGTGATCGAACGTCAAACTGAGAGGCAACCGCTGCAGTTGCTCGATCCCCTTCTCGAACAACACGAGAAACGACTCCACCCGGCCCACACCCAGCAGCGCCACTTCCGGGGCCGGAGGAACAGCCGTCTTCATACCGCCATCCGGCGCATCGGGCGCCAGAGCCCGCGCCCCGGCCGCCCGGCGCACATCTTCTTCGATGGGGCGTCCGCGGCGCCGCTCCCCTGTCGCGGACAGATCCACGCCCAAGCAGGAAATAATTCGCCAATTCCGGAATGTCTTCTTTCCGTTCCCGAAGCGGCGGAACACGAATGGGCAGGACATGAATCCGGTAAAAAAGATCTTCCCGAAATTTCCCGCGCCGCACCAGATCCCATAGATCCCGATGGGTGGCCGCAATCAACCAAATGTCGACGCGACTTTCTTTGCGCCCGCCCAGTGGTCAATAATGGATCGATACCACACCATGGCAAATATCCTCCGTTCGCCAACCGGCGACCTTGACACCGGACGATCATGCCCAGCACCCGGTCGGTCGAGTCGGCGTCCCGGAGGACATCGCCAGAGCCGTGTTGTTCCTCGCCTCCCGCGAGGCCGACTTTATCACGGGAACCCATCTCATTGTGGACGGAGGAATGACGGTCAAGATGATTTACGTCTGAAGGGACAGGCGGACACCGGTGACGTGGGGTGTTTCCGCGCCGGACTAAAACTGCTCGCCTTGAGGTGGATACGACAGAATCGTGGTCAGGTAATGACCCAACTCAGTGGCCGTTTCGGGATCCTCAATCCCGAAATGCTGGGCAATTCGCTGCGGATCTTCGGCGTCGTGGGCATCCATGATCGTCGCCCGCCCGGTCTGCAGGCACATCACAATGCTTTTGCCCATAAAATGCCGGGAATACGTCACCGCCACATCAAATCGCGTGCCGGCCACATCCAATGTGGCGTAATGGGTCCGGGTATCTTCCGTTTCCGAAAACAGGATATGATCACCCATCCGTCAATCCCCCCTTTTCAGTGTCGAACGCGGAAGGTACCCGCCGTTTCGCACGCCATCGGACTTTGCCATAGATTACGGCATTCCGGCGCACATCATGCACAGTACGGCTTCAACGACGGAGACGCGAATGTTCGAAAGAGACACAAAAGCCTCGCCTCCTGTGACGTCCTTTGTCAAGGCGAGGGCTTTCACCGTCGCTCCCTCGTACGCTTGCGAAGTTAGCTGACGGGTTCGGGTGGAGAGCTCACCCTACCGGCCGGTGCGAACATTCTAAAATCTTCTGAGAACACCGGCCCAGATTCACCCCCTTCACGGGTCCTCCGCTTCCGAAACGGAACTCAGCGTCTCCTGTTTCTCTCATCATACATGAAAAAGGGAATTTTGGCAATCACCAATTCACCCGCGTGTGGGAGGGAACAGCATGCATCCACTACCCGCTTCCATTGTGTCCTTGGCGGTGGCGATGGGCGCCGGACTGTTCCTGGGATTACATCCCCTTGTGGCCTTGGTGATCGGGGCGGGGTCCGTCGCCGGGGCCGCGGTGCTGCGCTCGGCTTACCAAGAGGTCGAACGCCGCTTTCGGGGAGCCCGTCCCCGCCGGTGACCTCCGGGGCCGCCCCGCGGCCGGGCGCCGGCCCGCGGACGGCCCGCGCCCGACCGCCGTCATTCTCGGCCCAACCTTCGCACATCCTCCAACACTTGCTCCATATGCCCGTCCACCTTCACCCGAGGGTACACTTTGCGCACCACGCCGTCACCGTCGATGAGGAACGTGGTGCGTTCGATCCCCATCGACTTCCGCCCATATTGATTTTTCTCTTTATATACCCCGTAGGCCGTGGAAACCGCCGCATCTTCGTCGGACAACAGCGGAAACGGCAATTGGTAGTTGTTTGCAAATTTTTCATGGGAAACCGGGGAATCGGTGCTGACTCCGAGGATCACCGCGCCCGCATCGGAAAACGCCTGATACAGATCGCGAAAGCCGCACGCTTCCTTGGTACATCCGGGCGTATTATCCCGGGGGTAGAAGTATAGCACCACCGTCCGCCCCCGGAGATCCGACAGGGTAATCGTCTCTCCGGAACCTGTGGGAAGCGTGAAATCCGGCGCTTTCTGTCCCTCTGCGACCAATGTCTCTCACCCCTCGTTGTAGGCTCCCCCTCGTTTTCGGTCACCGGGAGGAAGCCGTGATCGGATACCCGGATCCTCCATGTCCGGGTGATTCCGTTGTCAGGATATCATATCTTCCGGGATCCGGCACGTCCATCCGGTTCATCCAGCCGCCCTTGCCCTCGACATGCGCGTCCCCTACAATGAAGGCATATGTGACAAGACATTGCGGAGGTTTTCAAATGGAGAGGGAATGGACACACGACTCGAACGCTCCGTGGTTTTTTTTCGATGGACTGGCGCGCGACCCGGCCGTTCAGGCCGTACAGCGATGGCTCGACTCCAAAGACCGGGAAGCCGCCGGCCGGTGGTTTCGCGAATTGGTACGATTCGCCGCAACGGAAGAACCCGTCCCCCTGTCCGGGGATGTGACCCTGTGGAAGTCCTACCTTCTGCATCGGCTCCTGTTCTCACCTGTGCCGCCCCTTGCCGGGGATAGCATGTGGAACGCCGCCCTCCGCGGCGGTCTGGCATTGGATCTGAGACGACTTCAACCCCTGTGGCACCTGGACGCTTCCCCGCTCCTCCAGGCATTGGGCCTGGGTCCGGAAACGGTCGCCGCCGGGGCTGTTCCACCCGCGGGCGACAGGGAACGGGGAGCCGGCATTCTCACCCGATGGTTGACCGAACAATTGTCCGACTTGGCCCATCGGCTGGAAACCGCCGGGGACTGGGCAAATCTGGTCGGCCCGCTGTATCAAGCTTTTCAGAAGATCGGGACGGGACCAGCGGCGCGCCACTGGGTATTTAAATGGGAAAGCCCCGAGCGAAAACTCGTCCCGGTGACGCGGCCCGATCCCATCCGCTTGGCCGATCTGATCGGATATGAATCCCAACGAAAACAGGTGCTCCAAAACACCGAACAGTTCGTGCGCGGCTATCCCGCCAACAATGTCCTGCTTCACGGCGACCGCGGAACCGGGAAATCTTCGCTCGTCAAAGCGCTCGTTCACGAATTCGGTCCCAGGGGACTTCGACTGGTGGAAGTGTCCCGGCGGGACTTGGCGGATTTCCCCATCCTCGTACGATTGTTGCGCGGCCAACCACAAAAATTCATCCTTTTTTTCGACGACCTGTCCTTTGACGAGGAAGAGACGTTCTACAAGGACCTCAAAACCCTTTTGGAAGGAGGCGTGGAACGGCGACCGGACAATGTGCTGCTCTATGCCACCTCGAATCGCCGACACCTGGTCAAGGAGCGGTTCAGCGATCGAGGCTGGCCGAGCCGCGCCGATGAGGGGGACGACCTGCATCTGGAGGACACGGTCCAGGAAAAATTGTCGCTTGCTGACCGGTTCGGTTTAACCGTGTCGTTCCTGTCGCCCGATCAAGAGCTGTTCCTGCGGATGGTCCGGCATATGGCCGAGCGGGCGGGCTTGGACGTGGACGAGGCGTCGCTGCGGCGCCGGGCCCTCCAGTGGGAACGCCGGCACAACGGCCGTTCCGGGCGAAGCGCGCGACAGTTCATCGACCAATTGGCAGGGGAATTGGCCATGGAACGGGAAGGCCCAGAGTTGGGGTCGCGCTGAACACACGATGAAAAAACGCGACAAGGCGCGACCACCTCGCCGCGCCCATCGCCGTGTATTCCGGAGCCGCGTTCACGCGCTCTTGACCGCTTCTTTCAGGGCCTTGCCCGGGCGGAACACCGGCGTCTTGCCGCCCGCAATTTCGATCGTCTCCCCGGTTTGCGGATTGCGGCCGGTCCGCGCGGAACGCTCGCGCACTTCAAAACTGCCGAATCCGGTCAGCCCGACGCTCTCGCCCG
Source organism: Kyrpidia sp. (assembly GCA_029960885.1). GTDB lineage: Bacteria > Bacillota > Bacilli > Kyrpidiales > Kyrpidiaceae > Kyrpidia. The sequence continues at coordinate 29,464 of JASBVV010000054.1, forward strand.
CTTGAAGCGCTTCCTGAATGGTTTCCAACACGGCGTCCACGGCCGCGGCCGCGGCCTTTTTCGTCAATCCCGATTTTTCCGCCACCTTGGCGATCAGATCCTGTTTGGTCACAGCCCCACCTCCTTCCCGAAACCCCGGCCAGAACCCATTCCGGCTTATACGTCCTTTAGTTTCGCCGGAATCGCACGGGGCCAAACCTGTTCCGGGAAGTTCGCACAGTCTAACTCCGCTGATCGCGAAGGGCGCGCCGCAGGATTTTTCCCACCGAGGTTTTGGGCAGTTCGTCCCGGAACTCCACCTGGGTGGGGGCCTTAAAGTGGGCCGTCCGTTCCCGACAGAACTGAATCACCCCGTCCTCGGTCAACGTGACGCCGGGTTTGGGGACCACATACGCTTTCACCGTTTCTCCCCGATAGGGATCCGGTACGCCCACCACCGCCGCCTCTTGAATACCCGGATGGGTATAGAGGACTTCTTCGACTTCCCGGGGATACACGTTGAATCCGCTGGCGATGATGAGATCTTTTTTCCGATCGACGATATAATAATAACCGTCCTCGTCCCGGGTTGCGATGTCCCCTGTATACAGCCATCCGCCTCGCAGCACCTCGGCGGTGTCTTCGGGTCGATTCCAGTACCCTTTCATCACCTGGGGACCGCGGATCACCAGCTCTCCGGGCTCCCCCGGAGGCAATTCCTGAACACCCGTGGCCACGTCGACGATTCGGGCCTCGGTGCCCGCCACGGGCAGGCCGATACTCCCGACCTTGCGCCGGCCGTGGAACGGGTTGGTGTGGGTGACCGGACTGGCTTCCGTCAGGCCGTACCCCTCCAGAATGTTCCCGCCGGTCTTGGCTTCGAATTCTTTCAACACCTCCACCGGGAGCGGGGCCGAACCGCTGTTGCAAATTCGGATGGAGTCGATGCCGTATTCCCGGGCTTTGGGATGCCCGTTCACCGCGACGTACATGGTCGGCGCCCCGGGGAACATGGACGGTTTCGCCCGTTTGATCGTCTCCAGCACTTCCTCCAGTTGGAAGCGGGGCAACATCACCAAATTCGCACCGACGGCGATGCCCAGATTCATGCCCACCGTCATCCCGTAGACGTGAAACAGGGGGAGAACCAAGAGAATGACCTCTTCCCCATCCCTCAATCCGTCACGAAAATCAGCCAGACATTGGTACACATTGGCCACCAGGTTGCGGTGCGTCAGCATGGCCCCCTTGGAGCGTCCGGTGGTCCCTCCGGTGTACTGCAACACCGCCACATCTTCGGGAGCCACGGCCACCGGCGGGGGATCCCCCGGAGTGCCCAGAAGAGATTCCACCGGTTGAACCCGGTCCGACGCGGGTGTTTGAACCGGGCCGGGAAACTGAACCAAGTACGCCCGCTGCAAGTGGGTCTTGTCCCACACGGTTTGCACCTTCTCCCACAGCGGCTCGAAGACCACGATCACTTTGGGATCTGCATCCGCCAACAGGTGTTCCAGTTCGGCACCGGTGTACATGGGATTGACCTGGACCACCACGCAGCCGAGGGCCAGGGTGGCGTAGTAGGCAATCACATAATGGGGGCAGTTCGGCAACATGATCGCCACTCGATCCCCGTTGCGCACCCCGGCGGCGGCAAGCCCCGCGGCGGCTCTCTGAACCATCCGCCACACCTGTTCGTAGGTCAGGGTCACATGATAGAAAGAGACCGCGGGGCGATCCGGAAAACGCTCCGCGGTCCGGCGCAGCATCTCCGGTAGCGGCACCTCGGGAAACGCAAAATGATCGGCCATTGTCTCACCTCAATCCGTTTCTCTCGGAATCCGACCCCGTGCATTTCAACCAACCGGTCATTCGGGACCCGGCGCAACAAATCCTGCGCTCGTTCACGACACCCGCACCAGTTCGCGTCCACGAAATCGCAGTTCCCCACCCCCTTGCAGGCCCAGGACGAGCAACCGAAACTCCGGGCGAAATTCGGTTCGTTCGACCAACCCCGGATGAAATTCCAGCCGGCCTTCCACCTGATTCCCCGGGATCTGCGGATCGACCACCAAGTACTCCGTGCCGCACAGGTTTCCCGTTCCGGCGCCCCGGTGTACGGGCATGATGCCCCGCAGATTACCCGGCCCACAGGGAATCGAGAAACCGACCTCTACGGACCGAAAAGCGGCGCAAAAGGCGTTCACCGCTTCGGCCACGCGGCCGGTATCGAGCAGATCCCGAATGCGCTGCACATCTTCCGCTTTCATGTTCACCAAGGCGTGGCGTACAGGCAAGGTTTTCACATCCCCTTCTTCTCCTTATGTTCATTCGCGATCGGAAGCCGACTTTCCTGCCGCGGTGACCGCTGTGCGGCATTGCGCGGCCCGAGAACCTCCAGTATACTAGATGTCGTTCCACACCCATCATGCATGGAGGAAAGGAAGGTCCACCGTGGCCACAAAACGACTGGACCGCGTCTTGAGCGAGGTGGGCCTCGGTTCTCGCAGGGACATCAAGAAATGGGCCAGGTCGGGACTGATCGAGGTGGACGGGCGCATCGTTCGGGATCCTTCCCTGCACATTGATCCCTCGATCCAAACGGTGCGGGTCGCGGGAGAGTCCGTCCGCTACCGGCCTTTTCATTATTGGATGATGAACAAACCCGCCGGAGTGGTCTCCGCCGCCCGGGACCGAGTGCACAACACGGTACTGGACCTGCTCGATGAACGGGATCGCACCCCAGATCTGTTTCCCGCCGGGCGCCTGGACATCGACACGGAAGGGTTCATCCTGATCACCGACGACGGAAAACTGGCTCACGACATTCTGTCGCCCAGACAGCACGTCCCCAAGACCTACCGCGCCACGGTGAAGGGCCGGGTGACCGAGGCGGACGTCGACGCTGTTGCGCTGGGCATCGCACTCGACGACGGATACGTCACCCTTCCCGCCCGATTGCACATCCTCGCCGCCGGAGACACCTCCGAGGTCGAGTTGGTCCTGAGAGAAGGGAAATTCCATCAGGTCAAGCGCATGTTTGCAGCCCTCGACAAACCCGTGGTGCACCTCAGGCGCACCGCCATCGGCGGCGTCTGTCTGGATCCGGCTCTGGCCCCGGGGGAGTACCGGGCGCTCATCGAGGAAGAGTTGGCCCGGCTCCGGGACCGGCAAAGTCATCTCGGCATGGGACCCGTGTAAACCGACTGCGGACGAATCAATCGATTGTCGGCCGCCTGCTCCAGAACATGGGCCGTCCACCCGGCCATTCGAGAAAGGCTGAATGTGGGCGTATACAATTCCTTCGGCAGCCCCACCGCCCGGAGGACCGCCGCCGCATAAAACTCCACGTTCGTGTACAGACGCCGGCCGGGCTTGTACTCTTCGAGCAGGCGAATGGCCACATCTTCCACATGGACGGCCAGATCGAGCCAGGGATCGTCCCCCGCCACCCGCTTGGCAACGATGGACAGCGCCTCGGCCCGGGGATCCCGGGTCTTGTACACCCGGTGTCCAAAACCCATCAACCGCTCTCCCCGTTCCAAAAGCCCGCGCAGGTAGGGCTCGGCGTTTTCCTTCGTGCCGATGGCCGAGAGGGTCTCGTCCACTTCCGAGGGCGCTCCGCCGTGCAACGGACCTTTCATGGTTCCAATGGCCGTGGTCACCGCCGATGCCATATCGGAACGCGTGGAGGCGGTCACCCGGGCGGAGAATGTCGAAGCATTCATCCCGTGTTCAGCCGTCAGGACCAGGTAGGCGTCCAAAGCGGACACGTGGGCGGGAGCCGGCTCTTTTCCGAACAACATGTACAGGTAATTCGCCGTATGGCTCAAATCCTCCCGGGGCTCGACGGGCGGTTGGCCCTGTTGTCGACGGTACCGGTACGTGATGATGCCCGGAACCTTGGCGGTCAACTCCATCGCCTGTTCCACGGTCGGCGGCCATCCGTACGTCTCGTTGCCCACCGCCGATACCGCCGTGCGTAAGACGCTCATCATGTCCACTCCGGACGGAATGGCATCCAAAATGGTCTTCAAGTAATCGGGCAGTACCCGATAGGCCGCCATCTTGCGGCGGAATCCCTCCAATTCATCATCGGTTGGCAATTTTCCAAACCAAAGCAAATAGGCCACATGTTCATACGTGTACCGGAGTGCCAGATCCTTCGCCCAATATCCCCGATAGACCAGGTGGCCCCGCTCCCCATCCACCAGGCCGAGTTGGGTGTCGGTCACGGTCACCCCCTCGAGCCCTTTGTGAATCGCCAATTCCTGGGTCACAGCAATCACTCTCCCTTTCCGAGAAAAACACATCTTGTTCACCGATGTATAACACAAGTATAACAGGTTTCTCCACGGCCTCCAATACAGTGGAGAAAAGTCATGGCGAAAATGTTACAGGTACGAAGGGTCATATGGGACACCGTGAGGAGAATTTTATTGTCTCCCAAAGCGTCGACAGGTATAATGATAGTGGAGTCGGCTCAGCGTATCATGCAGCCGGACCGCGACAATCTCCACAGAGGGGGAGAACAGCCGTTCATGGGCCTGTTCAAACGATTGCGGGACATCAGTCTCGCCAATATCAACGCGATGCTGGATCGGGTCGAGGATCCGGTCAAGTTGCTGGATCAGTATTTGCGCGATATGGAAGAGGACCTGAAAGATGCCGAGGAAGCGGTGGCCAAGGCCATCGCCGTGGAAAAGAAACTGAAAGCCCAGTATGAAGAGGCGCAGAGCCTCGCCGACAAGCGGGCAAAACAGGCGGAAGAAGCGGTCTTGGCCGGCAACGATGACCTGGCCAGGCGGGCGCTGGCGGATAAACGGGAGCAGGAAACCAAAGCGAGAGATTTTCAGAGCCAGTATGAAGCGGCGAAAGCCAACGCCGACACGCTGCGGGAAAAGCTCGCCGAGATGAAAGAAGAAATCGGCAAGATGCGGAACAAACGGGATACCTTGGTGGCTCGGGCCCAGACTGCGAAAGCCCAGAAAGAAATCAGCCAGGCCATGTCCGGGATCGGAAGCGATAACGCCGTGCGGGGTTTCCAAAGGATGGAGGAAAAAGTGCTCCAACTGGAGGCCGAGGCCGAAGCTTCCGGCGAGGTGTATCGAAAGGAACGGTCCCTGGACGACGAATTCAACGAATTTCGGCGAAACGCCGATGTGGAAGACGAACTGGCCGCACTGAAAGCGAAGTTGAACAAGGCCAACTGAAGCCTGTTTTGAAACGGGAGAAACGGGGAGACGGCGATCTCCCCGTTTTCTTAAGGAGGGGTCTCTCCCGTTGACGCTAACCGTCCATCAGCTGTTGACCATGGGATTCTGGTTCATCCTGTTCATGGCCCTTCTTTTCGTACTCATGGCCGTGGATGTCACCATCACCCGATACAATGATTTTGAACTGATCAGGCAAGGGCGCACCGCGGTTGCCCTGCGCTTGGTCTGCAAACTGTCGGCGCACGCGCTGATCATCACCCGGTCGATGATGGTCAGCCAAGTGGTGTGGGACGCCGTGGTCATCTCGGCCTACGCGTTTGTCCTGTTGCTCATCGTCCAGTGGCTGTTCGACCTGTTGATGAAACGCGCGTTTCGTATCGACATGAGCCGGAACATTGCGGAGAACCATATGCCCAGTGCCCTGTTGTCCGGATTCCTTCACGTGGTCGGGGCCGTGATTCTGATGGGATCCATGTAAAGGAGGGACGCGGATGTCGATGTGGAAAAGAGTCTCAGACCTGATCCGTTCCAGGGATCCCCGCCCTCCGGCCGTACAAAAGACGTGGTTTACCCTGCGGCCGGGAGATATTGTCCAGGTGGAGCTGACGGAGTATATCATCGAAGCCGCCGCGGCGTTCAATCCCATCCAGAGCGTGCATTATGTCCTCCGGGACGGTCACGCTTACCGCCACCTGGTGGTGGAGCGCGCCGAGGGCCTGATATTCCGCCTGTACGAAACCTTGGACGGACGGCTGGACAATGTCGACGAGATCCCGGAGACCGTTGAGCTCGACGGAATCCGCTACCATTTGGAGTCCCGGCAGGAGTCGCCGGCGTGGGTGGATGGTCCGATGCATCTGGTGCACGGGGATACGGTATACATCTGGAACCACCAAAGTGACGACCGCCGCCTGTTCCGGGTCGAATGGCAGAATGGAAAATCTTGGTTTGGCCTGGGCCGCTTCACAGAAGCATTTGACGCAAGGATCGTCGCCGGCACATGATTCGGCGCAGTTGGAAGAATCGCTCTTTGCGCCTGTTCGCCCTTTTGGCCCTGGCCTTTTCCGTTCTGTTGGCCGGCTGCGGCATTGACTCCTACGTCTCGAAAAACTATCAGTTTCAATCCGCCGCGGACCAGGGGCAGACCCTGCAAAAAGTCTACCGGGCGGAGAATAAGTCTGTTCCCGAGGTGGCCCGCGAGCTGGAGGCTCAGGAGAAGCCGGACGACGTCTCCAAAGAATCCACCCAGGAGATGTTTCTTGCGTATCCGGACCGTTTGGTGCATCTGCAGCAAGATCCCGCCCGGCCCCAGGACACTGTCATCGAGATTGACGACCGCCAATTCGTCAAAGACAACTATGACCCGTCCTTCCTGGAAGGATTCCTGCTGGCGTCCACCCTGGACCGGATATTCGGAGGCGGCTGGCACTTCGGCGGCGGACATTACGGGCATTACCGGGGATATGAACGCAATCCGGATTATACCCCCAACCCGCCCACGGGACCTCCTGCAGCCAAGAAGACCTCCCTGGAGATTCCGAAGACGGTGGCCGGTTCGGGCACCTTCACTCGAAGGAGCGACCTTCCTTCCTCGCCATCCATCTCCGGGGCGGACGCGGCCGGATCCCCGTCCAAAGGGAGCCAGGGGATTTCATCCTCCGAATCCCGGCCGTCCCGGGGCTTTTCCACCCCGCCGAAAACGCGATCGGGAACCGGATCATTCACCCGGCGACGATGACCGCAGGGCCGGCACCGAAGCGCATCGGCTTCGCGCGCCGGCCCCGGGTTTGTCCCCGGGAGGTCAGCGATCCTCGAGAACCAAGGCGTACACCCGGCCCGGTCCGTGGACCCCGATCGTCAGGTCATTTTCAATGTCCGCCGTGCGGCTGGGGCCGGTGATGAAATTGAGAGAGGAAGATAACCCCCGTTCCACCGCCTCCCGCATAACCCGGGTCAACCGCGGCACCACCCGGGATGCGGGTACCAGGGCAAGATAGGCCGGCGGCAAGAGGCTGACCGACCGCGGCGTGTCGCCTCCGGAGAGAAGGACCACCGTGCCGGGCTCGGCCGCCGCCCAGTGTACCGTCGTGATCCCCAGATCCGCCCGTTGTGCCTCCCGAATCGCCTCTTCCCGATTGACTCCGGTCCGCCACACGTAGACGGACGCCCCCGCGTCCTTCAGGGCCCGGTCCACCCCCGTCTCATCCAGCAGGGGATCATTCCAGCGCACCACGCGCTGACCTTTCCATTCCCCGAGAATCTCCGCGGCCCGTGCCGCCGCCCGGTCCGCACTCACCACATCCGCCTCGCCGCCGAGGGCGCGCCAATTCGCCAAAAACAGTTCCAGGGCCTTCCCGGGACCGCCTTCCGTCATCTCCGCCAACCCGCGAATGCCCCGCACCTGGGAATCCGGAGCAGACGTCAGGAGCGGACGCCCCAACGCTTCCGCCACGCGTCCCAAAAACCGCCGCTCCTCCGGGGTGCGACCCGGCGGCGTCACTCGTTCACTCATCCGCGGCGCCCCCTTTTTGTCCGGTCTCGGCGGCCAATTCCGGCCAAAGGTCCCGAAACGATTTGGGCGCCACCGCGGGAAAATCCCGGCTTTCCGTCCATCCCGCCAGTCCGGGAAGCCGCGCGGAGAGATGGCGGTCTTTGACCAACGGCCGCTGGAGCGCCACCGCCGTTTTCAGCGCCAGACGGAACCGTCCGGGGTTCGTGAACGTGCGCCGAAACAGCCGAAAAGCCAGGCGCTCGCCGGAGGGCGTCTTCCCCGCGGCCACATACCGGGCCCGGTGGCGCACCAACATGTCGTGCAAGGGGATTTTCACCGGACAGGCCTCATAACAAGCCGCACACAGCGATGAGGCATAGGGGAGATCCCCCCATTTGTCCAAGTCGTCCGTGAGGAGCGGCGTGATCACCGCACCGATGGGGCCCGGATAAACCCAGCCGTAGGCGTGGCCCCCGATCTGCCGGTAGACGGGGCAGACATTGAGGCAGGCTCCGCAGCGGATGCAATGCAGGGCTTCCCGAAATTTCGAGTCCCGAAGGATGCGACTGCGGCCGTTATCCACGATGACCAAATGAAACTCTTCCGGCCCGTCCACCTCCCCTTCCCGCCTGGGGCCGGTGATCACCGTGACGTAACTGGTCAGCTTTTGCCCGGTCCCGCTGCGGGGAAGCAGGTGCATCATCACTTCGAGATCCTCAAAAGTGGGCACCACCCGCTCCATCCCCATGACGGCGATGTGCACCGGTGGAAGAGTGGTCACCATCCGCCCGTTTCCCTCGTTGGTGAACAGCACCACCGACCCGGTCTCCGCCACGGCGAAGTTGCAGCCGGTGACCCCGATGTCCCCGTTCAAAAACTCCTCCCGGAGTTTTTGCCGGGCAAACGCCGTCAACGTCCCCGTATCGTCGGCCAACGGACGACCCGCCACACCGGCGAACAACTCCGCGATCTGGCGGCGGTTCTTATGTATGGCCGGAGCGATGATGTGAGAGGGCGTCTCGTGAGCCAGTTGGATGATGTACTCCCCGAGGTCTGTCTCCACCACTCGAACCCCGATTTCTTCCAGGGCCTGATTCAGATGGATCTCCTCGGACATCATGGATTTCGATTTGATCACCGACCGCGCCCGGCGTTCCCTGACAATTCCCGCAACGACCCGCACCGCGTCTTCCGCCGTATCGCACAGGTGCACCCGGCCGCCCCGGTCTTTCACGCGGTCGATCAATTGGCCCAGGTAGTAATCCAAATGGGCCAGTGTATGAGCACGGATCGCCCGGCCCCGTTCCCTCCACGCTTCCCAATCCCCGAGCGAACGCTGGGCCAGCGCCTTGCCGCCAAAAAATTTGTTGGTGGTGGTTTTTACGGCCCCGCGAAGAAAATCGTCCTTCAGGGCCAGAGCCGCCCGTTCTTTCATCGTCTTTGGCTGCACCGTCATCGCCCCCCCTCCTCCAGCAGTTGCGCCAGATGCATGACTCGCACCGGTGAACCGAGCCGCCGGAGCCGGCCCTGAATATTCATCAGGCACCCCATGTCCGTCCCCACCAGGAGATCGGCCCCGGTTTCCTCCACGCGGCGCACTTTGTCCGTCGCAATGGCTGCGGATACGTCGCCCATTTTCACCGAGAATGTCCCGCCGAACCCGCAGCATTCTTCCGCAAAGGGCAGTTCAGCCAATTCCAGGTCCCGGACGTGCCGCAAGAGCCGCAGCGGGGCGTCTCCAACCCCCATCAACCGGGAGGCGTGGCAGGACGGGTGGTACGTCGCCCGTCCCGGGTATCGGGCGCCCACATCCTCAATCCCCAGGACCTGAACGAGGAACTGGCTGAGTTCATAAATTCTGCCTTTCAGATTCCCGACCTGTTCCAACCGGGCAGGATCATCGGCAAACAGTTCTTCATATCCGTGCACCACCATCCCGCCGCACGATCCGGATGGACTGACAATGTACTCGCTGGACGAAAAGGCATCCAGCCAGGTCTCGGCCACCGCCCGGGCCTCGGGATGGTATCCGGCATTGAAGGCGGGTTGGCCGCAGCAGATCTGATTTTCCGGAAAATCGACATCCACCCCGAGCCGGCGAAGGAGCCGGACCGTGCTCACCCCGACCTCGGGGAACAAGCTGTCCACCAGGCAGGTGACAAAGAAAGAGATCCGCACTCTCTCACCCCCTGATCTGATCCTTCAGACAAGGGTATTGTATCACACGGCATCCGCGGGAGGTTTCCTGCGGACGGCCGCCTACCGCAGCCCCGATTCGAGCCCGAGAGAACGGCGCCATCCCACCCGCCGACCGGCCGCCAGGGCCACGATCCCGTAAACCAGCGCGGCGGTGAGCACGATGGATGCTCCGGAAGCCACGTTCAAATAGTAGGAAGCGTACAAACCGGCCACGGCGCTGAAAAGAGCCACCCCGACGGCAATGGCGATCATCTGGGCCATGCTTCGGGCGACCTGCCACGCGGTGGCGGCGGGAATGACCAGCAGGGCGGTCACCAGGATCACTCCGACGGTCTGCATGGCCGCCACCACCCCGATCCCGATCAAGGCCAAAAACCCGTTCTCCAACCAATCCACGGGCAAACCGGCCGCCCGGGCTCCTTCCGGATCAAAGGAAAGAAAAACCATGTGACGATAAAATACCGACAGGAACACCGCCACCAACCCCAGGACGGTCAGCACCGCAACCAGATCCCCGGTGCGCAAAGCCAGAACATCTCCGAACAGGTAAGCGGACAGATCGGTGGTATACCATTTGACCACGCTGATGAGCAGGACCCCCAGAGCCAGGGAGACGGAAAAGACGATGCCCACCGCCGTGTCCATTCGGCTGCGCCGCCGTCCGCCGATCCGCGCAATCAGCAGGGCGAGTCCCACGGTGTAGGCGCTTCCGAACACATAGAGATTCCACCCCAGGGCATACGCCAAGGCCAGCCCCCCGAGCGACCCGTGAGCAAGTCCCTCGCCGATGAAAGACATCCCCCGGAGAACGACAAACACCCCGAGAAGTGCCGCCAGGACCCCCACCGCCGCCGACCCGATCAGGGCCCGCCACATGAAATCAAACTGAAAAGGAGCCAAGAGAAACATCTCCACGCCCCCTCTCCTCGCCGCCCGTCTCCGTCCCGGCCGGAATGCCGAAGGTCTCGGCCAGAGTTCCCCGGCGCCGGATCTCCTCCAATGTTCCCCGCCCCACCAACCGGCGGTTGACGCACCAGATACGGTCGAAGCATTTCAACCGGGCCGGCTCCAGGTCGTGGGTCACTTGAACCAACGTCACACCGTCTTCCCGCAGTTGTTCCAGGAGCCGTTCCATCACTTCCCGGGTCGGCGCATCCAGCCCGGTCACCGGCTCATCGAGAAGCCACACCGGCGCCTGACGCACCAAAGCACGGGCAATCAACACCCGCTGCCTCTGGCCGCCCGAGAGACTGCCGAAAGGCCGGTCCCGCCCGGCAAGCATATCGACCGCCTTCAAGGCTTCCTCCGCTGTCATCCGTTCGCGTTGCCCGAGCCGCTTCGGCCGGATCCCCCGGTGAAGAAACCCCATCGCCACAACATCCCACACGGTCACCGGCATATCGAGGCCCACCACCTGGGATTGCGGGACATAGGCCACCCGGGACGGGGGATGGCCGGGCGTCACCCGGTCTCCCGCCACTTCGACCCGCCCGACCACGTGCGGTACCAGACCGAGCATCACTTTCAGCAGGGTACTCTTGCCGGCGCCGTTGGGTCCCACCACGGCAATTCGCTCCCCGGCCGCCGCCTCCGCCGAGAGTTCCGTGAGGATCGCTTCTCGCGCGTAAGCGGCATGGACGCCCTCCAGTCGAACCATGGCACTCATGGGGTTGACCTCTCCTTCAGCGCGTTCACGATGGTCTGGACATCGAATTTCATCATCTCGAGGTATGTGGCCGCCCCCCGTGCGCCCACGGTGTCGTCCAAAAGGCCGTCCACATAGCGGACGCCGGCATCTTCCGCCAAGCGCTGAACCAGTTTCGGATTGAAGCCCGCTTCTCCAAACACCGCAGGCACGTGCCGCCGGCGAATCGTTTGGACCATGTTCGCATAATCCTGAGGCGACGGTTCGGCCTGATCCGACGACACGAGATACATGTAATCCAACCCGTATTCTTTACAAAAATAAGGCCAGGCGTCGTGGAACACCACCATGGTGCGCCGGTCGGCGGGAATCTGGCCGATCTGCGAACGGATCCATCCGTCGAGTTCCCTGAGTTGGCCGATGTACGCCTGGGCTCGGGTCCGGTACTCCTGGGCGCCCGCCGGATCCACCCGGGACAGGGCGTCCCGGATCTTTTCCACGTAATGCACCGCATAGGTCGGGGCCAGCCACATATGGGGATTGCCCGCCCCTTCCCCGCCTTCGCCCCGGCCCGAAACCGGCAGGCCGTCCGAAAGGGTGACCACTTCGAGATCCGAGCGGCCGCCGCTCCGGATGAGTTTTTGTATATACGTCTCTTCTCCGAGACCGTTGGCGATAAACAATCGGGCCCCCGAGACCGTGCGCACGTCGGCCGGAGTGGGGGCATAATCATGGGGATCCGCTCCAGGCGGCACCAAAGCGGTCACATTCACCCGATCGCCGCCCACCTGCCGGATCAGATCGGCCAAAGGCGTGATGCTCGTCACCACCTGGACACCGGCGGCATGGTCCACCGTGCCGCCGGAGGGGCCGGGAGCAGAGAGGCCCGCCCCGCACCCGGCGAGAAACACCGACACAAGAGCAACCACGAGCCGCGAAAATCGCCGACCGGCACGACCCATTCCACACCCTCCTATTCGTAATGATTTCGATTTTGGATGCACACCGAGTATAATATGGATAAAGGGAAAGGGTCAAAAAGCCCTGATGGCTCTATTTCGTAATGATTTCGATTTATCAGTTCCGACCGGCCTTTTTTCGGCCGCGCGCGGGATCGGACGTTGCAAGCCGGCCGACGATTCGACGGAACCGATGTCAAGACCACAGGGAAAGGACGGGACCGGCGGTGGAAGTGGAAGCGTATCTGGACCGACTGCGGGACCAAGGATTGAAATTGACCGGACAGCGCCGGTCTATTCTGGAAATCTTGCTGGCCGAGGACAGGTACATGACGGCCAAGGAGCTGATGGACCGGATGCAGGAACAGTATCCCCACATCAGTTATGACACCATTTACCGGAATCTCCGGGTGCTCCATAACGAGCACATCATCGAAGAGTCCATGTTCCAGGACGGGAGCAGCCGATTCCGCATTCGCTGCTATGATCCGCACCACCACCATTTTATTTGTACACGATGCGGGGCCACGATTCCCATCGAGGCCTGTCCCATGGAACTTCCGGTTTCGGTGCCCGAGGGATTCCACGTCAGCAGTCACCGGTTCGAGATTTTCGGAGAGTGCGCCCACTGCAGCACTGTAACGAAATGAGGGACGCGTTCGTCTGTATTCTATGGAAACTATTGATGAAGAGGCGGGAAACGGATGTTTGTGTTGCGGCGCCGTCGACGGCAACTGGCCGCCTTTGCCGTGATGGGTTTCTCACTGCTGACGGGGTGCGCCCCCGCGGGGTCCCCGCCCACCGGTCTTCCTCCCGGATCGACGCCTTCCGACGCCCTCCAGGCCGAAAATGCGCAATTGAAAAGTGAGGTGGACGAGTTGCGGCGACGACTTGCCGCTCTGGAACCCGATTCGCCCACCACTCGCCCCCTCTCGAGTATCGAGCGGCAAGTGACGCTGTTCGAAGCCACCCATGCCGTGCTCCCGGTGGCCGATGTCCTGCGGTCAGGCACGGATCTTCCATTCGTTCCGGTGGTCACCGACACCCGGTGGCATCGTCCCGGATACTCGGGGATTTGGCACAGCACGTATATGGACGGGAAATACAGTAACGTCGAGCAACTGGTGGAATGGGCGGCGCACCGGGGTTACGTGTACACGGGAGGGCTGTCCGCCGCCCAAGACTTGCTTTACGGCCTGGGCATCGTCACCAATCCGGACAGTGCGGCCGCCCGAGGCGGCAACCTGCCGCTTCAGGACACCCGCTCGGACCATGTGAGTCTTTTGGTGGTGTACGGAGAGGTGCAAAAAGTCACTCGGTTGGGAAAACAGGTGGTGGTGACGGTCAAGCCCGGAACATCGGGTTATCAGGAGGCGCGCCTTCGGCCCCGGGACATCACGGGGGCATCGGGGCCCGAAGCGGGCGGAGCCGGGAATGTCATTCTCTTTCAATTCATCACCCCGGACGGATCGCCTTTTGACACCTGCGTGGCCGATCTGGCCGGCGTGCAAGAGTAGTGGACCGCTTGGGGCCTCTGGACCGGAGCAAAAAACTCCCTGCCTGCCCCGGCGGGGAGTTCAACTCTGATCCTTACAGCGTTTTGGCCCGTCGTCCAAACGGCGATGGCATTCCGGGCAGATGTTGTATTCCCGCTCCATTTCATCACCTTCGTAAAATTGACCACATTCCAGACAAATATACTGCATTGCGGCACCTCCCACCGGAATCAGTCCTCTTCGCAATTCCCGCAAAAATCACGGGTTAAAACGATTCCTATGCGTATTATATCGCCGGGAGTGCCTTCCGAGCAAGAAAAAACCGGGCGCGGCCCCTGACGGAACCGGTGCCCGGCCGGACGGAGATGTTCAGAAAGCCCCTCAGGCCCGAGCGGCGGCGAGACGCTTCGCCACGCCATCCCAGTTGACGACGTTCCACCATGCCGCAATGTAATCGGGCCGTTTGTTCTGGTACTTGAGGTAATAGGCGTGCTCCCAAACATCCAGGCCGAGGATCGGCGTATCGCCGTCCATGTACGGACTGTCTTGGTTCGGGGTGCTCGTTATGGCCAATTTGCCGTCCTGTTTCACCACCAGCCAGGCCCAACCGCTTCCGAACCGGCCGGCCGCCGCTTTGGAAAACTGATCCTTAAAGGAATCGAAACTGCCGAACGTGCCGTTGATCTCATCGGCCAGGGCCCCGGTGGGCTGTCCGCCGCCGTTCGGGGTCATGATCTCCCAAAAGAGGGTGTGATTGGCATGGCCGCCCCCGTTGTTCCGAACCGCGGTTCGAATGTTTTCGGGGACGCTGTTGATCCCGCGCAAAAGATCCTCGATGCTCTTGGCCTGGAGGTCCGCATGCCCCTCCAGGGCCGCGTTCAAATTGTTCACGTACGTCCCGTGGTGGCGGTCATGGTGAATCTGCATGGTGAGCTCGTCGATGTACGGCTCGAGGGCATTGTACGCATATGGCAGCGGCGGCAGTTGATGTGCCATTGTAATCCCTCCTATGTAATCAGAATGAGTGGTACATCTTTATCCTACACGATCCGCGGGAAGAATGCCAAACCCCGCCATCGGTGCCGACAGGCTCCCAGGGCGACTCGGCTCTCCGGGACTCGCGGTCCGGTTTGCGGACGCCCCGATCAATGATACAATCACTGTTATATAAGACCCGTTCAAATGGAGGATTTTATGAAACTCCGTTTTTGGTGGTACGCCTTCGTGTTCGTCACCGGGGGAGCCGTGATGGCCCTGGAAATGGCCGCCGGCCGTTTCGCGGCGCCGTTTTTCGGCACGTCCCAAATCGTCTGGGCCAATATCATCGGACTGATTATGATCGCACTCTCTCTCGGATACTGGCTGGGCGGCCGTCTCGCCGACCGGCACCCGTCTTGGACGCTTTTATTATTCGCGGTGGCGGCGGCCGGCCTTTTGGCCTGCGCCATCCCTTGGACGGGGCCGTGGGTGTTCCGGCAACTGAACGCCGGAATTACGGGCACGCCGGTTCACATCATCGTCTTTTCGTTTTTGGGGATTCTGATTATGTTCGCGCCCCCCGTATTTCTTCTCGCCATGGTGAGTCCCTTTGTCCTGCGACTCACCGGCGGATCTGCGAACGACCTGGGGAAAACGGCCGGAGCTCTGTACGCATGGTCCACCGTCGGGAGCATCGCCGGAACGTTTCTCACCGCCTTTGTCATGATCCCCCATGCGGGTACCCGCATGACCATCGCCCTGACCGCCGGCGCGCTGCTGGTTTCCGCCGCCGTCGGGCTCACCGCGCTACGGCCTCGACGCTGGTGGTGGGTCTGGCTGCTACTGCTTGTTCCGATTTCCACAACCGCAATCGGGCCCCGGGCCGTCAAACCGGTGCCGGGGTTGATGGTTGAACGGGAAACCGTTTATCAATACGTACAGGTCGTCGCATGGCCCGATGGGTCCACGGCACTGGTCTACAACGAAGGCGGAGGCGTTCAATCCCTGCGCCGGCCAGGGGATGCGCTGTTGCCCCGGGATTATTACAGCTACATGACGCTTCTCCCTTACTTCGTGCGGGAACCGTCCCCCGACCCCCTGCGGGTCTTGGTCATCGGGGCGGCCGGCGGTACGATTCTTCACCTCATCGACCGTTATGACCGACATGCGTTCCCGGGGCTGCAGTTGGAAGGGGTGGAAATCGACCCCGCGGTGGCCGAACTCGCGCCGCGATATTTCGGCCTTGACACGTCCCGAATCCCCATCCATGTGGCAGATGGGCGTTCGTTTGTCGCCGCATCCGGGCAGCGGTGGGACACCATCGTCGTGGATGCGTACAGCCAGCAGATCTATATTCCGTTTCACCTGACCACCCGGGAGTTTTTTTCCGCCCTTGCGGACCACCTGAATCCCGAAGGGGTCGTCGCCTTCAATGCCAACGCCACCCGTCCCGATTCCATCCTGCTGGCGTCCCTCCTCCGGACGGTTCGGGACGTGTTCCCGAACCTCATGGTCATCCGGGTGCCGAACAGTTACAATTACTTGGTGATTGCAGGGCGCGGCTCTTGGCCGGCGAACATCTTGGCGAGGTTGGCCGCCCAGGAGTCACCGGCGGCGGCCATCGCGCAATCGGCCGCCCGGCACCGCGTGGAACCGACCCCCGCCCAAACAGTTCGGGGGATGGTTCTCACCGACGACAGAGCCCCGGTTGAATACTTGACAGATTCCATGATTTGGGACATCGCACGACGGGGATGGATGGTTCCGTGACACCCCCCGTCCCGCTGTTGGCCGACTGCTCTTTTTTGCGTAAGGAGATGACCAAGATGAAACAGACCAATCGCAAATGGGTCACCGTATGTCTGATGGCGGCGATGTTTCTCTCCGCGATGGAGGCCACCATAGTGGCCACCGCCATGCCCACCATCGCGGGAAAATTGGGGGGCTTTTCCCAATTCACGTGGGTATTCTCGATTTTTCTGTTGACACAAGCGGCCTCCATCCCGATCTACGGTAAGTTGGCCGATCTGTACGGGCGAAAACCGGTATTTGCCGCAGGCACGGGCTTGTTTATCATCGGTTCGGCCCTTTGCGGCTTTGCCCGGTCGATGCCGATGCTCATCGCCTTTCGGGCGGTGCAAGGATTGGGCGCCGGCGCCGTCCAACCGATCGCCACCACCATCATCGGCGATCTCTATCCCGGACCCGAGCGGGCGAAGGTGCAAGGATTGTTGAGCAGCATGTGGGCCATCGCCGCCATCGTGGGACCGGCCCTTGGCGGACTGTTGGTGCAAACCATCGGCTGGCCGTGGATTTTCGAGTTGAACGTGCCTTTGGGCATCCTCACCATTGCCGGCATCGTCCTCTTTCTCCACGAGCGGGTGCAGCGAAAACAGCACCGGATCGATTACGGAGGGGCCGCCACGCTGTTCATCGCGGTGACCGCGCTCTTGACGGCTTTGCTTCAGGGGGGAGTGGCGTGGCCCTGGAATTCTCCGAAGATCCTCGGTTTGTTCGCCGTCTTTCTGGTGTTTCTGGCACTCTTCCTGTGGATTCAGACAAAAGCGGAAGAGCCGATGCTGCCCCTGACATTGCTCCGCCGGCCGGTGATCGCCGCGGCCAACCTCTGCGCATTGATCACCGGCGGGATCATGTTGGGAGCGTCCTCGTTTTTGCCGACCTTTGCCCAGGGGGTGCTGGGCACCTCCGCCATCCTCGCCGGAGGGACCATCGTGACCGTGTCAATCGGGTGGCCGATCGCGTCCACCCTGTCCGGGCGGCTGATCTGGCGATGGGGCTACCGGGCCCTGGAAGTCGCCGGACTCCTGTTTTGTACCCTGAGCGGCGCTCTGTATTTAACCATCACTCCGGACACCCCGCCCTGGTATCTGGCCGGTTGCAGTCTCATTCTCGGCGTCGGCCTGGGTCTTGCTTCCACGACCCAGATTGTCGCGATCCAGACCAGCGTCCCCTGGCAACAGCGGGGGATCGCCACGGGTTCCAATATGTTCGCCCGGATTCTCGGAAGCACCCTGGGAGTGGCGGCGATGGGGACCGTGGTGAACTCGGCGCTGAGCCGACTGTTGTCCGCAACTCCCCTGGCGCACAAATACCAAACGAGCGATCCGGTTGCGATGACCAATCTCCTGCTTGATCCGGCCCGCCGGGCTCTGCTGCCGCCCGGTGACCTCACGGTACTGACCGGAGCCCTGGCGCGCAGCATCCATCTTACGTTCTGGGTTCTTCTGGCAGCCGGACTGGTCGGTACGGCGGTTTCTGTGGGCATGCCCGGCGGCGTCCCGAAACCGGCCGAGGAACCGGAGCGGTCATCGCAGCCGGAATCCCGGGGAAATCCTTGAGATGCAAACCCTGGTTCCTCATCTTACCATATATACACATCCCGCCGATAACTTTATGATAAAATGGAACCGCTAGACCTGCGGGAAATTCGTTGCAGCAAAGTGGGGTCGATGGCCCGTGCATGTATGGAACCGGTTGTTCGGGTCCCACGACGACGAACGGCAGGTTTTCGAAGAGATGTGGGACAAGATGTACCGCCATGCCTACATGATTGTTCGGGACAGCCATCTCGCCCAGGATGTCGTGCAGGAAGCATGGATCAAGATCTGGCGTCAGATCAAGACTCTTCGGGAACCGGACCGTTTGGGGGCGTGGGCGACAAAGATCGTTCACCACACGGCGATCGACCTGGTACGGCGCCGTCAACGATGGAACGAAATTTCTTCGGCGGACGTCTATGAAATAGAGGGGACACAGGAAGGTCCCGGGTCGGAAGGACCGGAGGAGGTCTTCCTTCGCAAAACAAGCACGGATGAACTGGTGCACGCCCTGCAACAGCTGTCGGACGACCATCGGGTCATACTCGTTCTGCGGTTTTATTACGACTACAAGTATGACGAAATGGCGGAACTGCTGGAGATTCCCGTCGGTGTTGTGAAATCGCGCCTGCACCGGGCCAAAACGGCTCTAAAGCAGATCTTGGAACAAGACCGGTCTCCTTTGTCGGTGCGGGAGGTGAGCGTCACAGATGAATGAATTCGAACAACAGATTCGCCGCGCCTTTGACCACATGTTCGAACACATCCCCGTCCCGCCTCCTGACCAGGCCGTCGAGCGCCTGGAACGGAACCGGCGCAAGAGGCGGGTTCAGCGATATTGGATGGGCGGCGTAACCGCCGCCGCTGCGGCCGGTCTGCTGGCTCTGGCGTCGTGGCCGCAATGGCAGGGAGGCATGCACGACCAGGGTGTGGCCTATCATCCCCATTCGACGGCAACACCGGCGCCTTCGTCGGAAGGATCGAGTTCCCATCCGGATCAGGGGAACCTCGGGCGGCAAAGCGGAGCCGGATCCCAGACAGAGCACGGCGAAACGGCTGGAACCGTCTCTTCCGGACAATCGGGTTCTGAAACATCCGGGGGAAAGCCGGGCATTGGCTCCGGTTCCGTGAATCCGGGAGTAGTTGCACCCGGCGACGGAAAAGTCTCCCCACCCGCAGTCCCGAACTCGGGAGGCAATGCGGCGATTGGACCGAACAACGCATCCCAGCCCGGAGGGAAAACACCGGGGACGACGGACAGCGGTCCATCGAAGACCACCGGCGGGTCGTCGGATAAAGCCGCGGCATCGGCGACACCGGCCCCGTCGGGTTCCATCGTCCTCCCCTCCGCCTGGGCGATGCGGTGGACGCCTTATCAGCCCTCGTTTATTCCGGCGGGATACGAACCGGTGGTGGACTTCGCTTCAGCGACGGACCCATCCTCTTCAGGTGCAAAAACGACGGGAGTGCGGTGGACGTACCAGGGTCCGAGCGGAGAACTGCTCATCATTGTTCAGCAGCCCATCGGCCCGGGGACGGACGCACCGTGGACATCGCCCGCATCGCCGTACCCGCGGGAGCAAACGACCGTGCACGGGCAGGCGGCGGTCTTTCAGATGGGAAACAACAATCTGCTCCATTTGATCTGGGTCGAAAGCAACACGCGGTTCGACATCGCGACCAATGCCGACAAACAGATTTTGCTCCAGGTGGCGAACGGCTTGGCCCCGTCTCCCTCTGCGCCGCAACAGCCGTAGTTCGACGTTGGTGTACCAAACGGAAAGCTGCACAGGTGGGTGTGCGGCTTTTTTTGTGTTTTTTATGTTATATTATTTCACATAAATACTTGTCGACAAGGCCTTTCGTCGATAAAATGAAATAAAAAATGACACGAGAGTGAGGGGGAAGCCTCATGTGGAAGCGACTCCGGCATCGCCCTTCGGAAGGGACGGACTTGCGGCCGGGGGATGTGGACCACCTGCGGACGTTTGTCTACGGATCCCGGGTGGCGGCGGATCGCCTGGCCGCGGTGGTCCGACAGGTGGAAGCATGCGCCGAAGACTTGCACCGCATTGCCGGGGATGCGTCCAATATTCAGGCCGCAATCCGTTCCCAGGGACAAACCGCCTTGGCCGATCTTCAGGAAACGGCGGCCGCCACCGGAGAGGTGTCCGCCGCCGCCGACTCCATCGCCGTTTCCGTGGACAATATCCGGCGCCAAAGTGAGGTCGCTCACCGGTTGTTGCGGGAAGTGGTGGATTCCCTGGCGGTGACCGAACACGCCATGGAAGACGTAAAAACCAAGGTGGGCGACATCCGGACCCATATTGTGCGTTTTGTCAAACAGGCCGGCCAGATTCAGGAGATCCACCAGATCATTCAGAAAACGGTCTCCCAAACGACCCTCCTGGCTCTCAACGCCGGCATTGAAGCCGCCCGGGCCGGAGAGGAAGGCAAAGGGTTTGCGGTGGTCGCCAGAGAGATCCGCAAGCTGGCCGAGCAGGGTCGGGCGGCGGTGGGTCGCTCCGCGGACATCCTCGAGGATCTCGGTCGCGGCATGCATTCGATGCTCCAGGCGGCCGAAGCCGGGGAGGCGGCGGTCAATGCCGGTGTCGGACAGGTCAAAGGAGTCATCGAGCGAATCGCGGCCATGACCGACCCGTTCGCCCAAGTGAACCAATGGGCGGCTTCCACCGCCGAAGCCGGCCGCCGCCAGTCCGCTCTCACGTCGGAAACCGATCGTCGAACGTCCCAGGCCGCCTCCGCCATCGAGACGGTCATCCAGGATGTCGGATCGATTCTTCTCTACATGGAACAACAGCGGCGCCACATAGAAACCCTTCGCACCCTCGCGAACCATCTCCGGGAAACGTCCGACGACTTGGCCCATTCCTTCAACCTGGTCTCCCAGTGGGTGAAGGAAGACCACATCGTCATCGACACCGACCGGTTGAACGCATGTCGCGCACTTCTGATTGAACTGTCTCACGATCCGGAGATCACCCGGATGGATCCGGGGGGCCACGAACGCCGCCTGAAGGCCTTTCTTCAGAAGCATCCGGACTTCGAGGCCATCTGGTCCAACCGAACCGACGGCTCGTTTATCGTCTCCGAACCCCCGGCCGGACTGGTGAACGCCAAGGAGCGGGAGTGGTGGACACGAGCCATTCAAGGCGAGGTATATGTCTCGGACCCGTACATTTCGGTGATCACGCACAGATCCTGTATCACTCTTGCGGTGCCCATTCACAACGCCGCCGGAGACGTGGCGGGCTGCTTGGGAGCCGACCTCAAACTGCGTCGGACGGACTGACGGCGAAGCCACCGTTCGCCCGTTGCCAGGCCAGCCCTGCCGCCCCCAGCATCCCGGCTTCCTCCCCGAGAAACGCGGGCGTCAATCGACAGTTCTCCGCCACCAGGGGCAGGGCCCAGCGTCGAAACTCTTCTTCCAGAGGGCGGAACCACAAATCCCCCGCCCTGGACACGCCTCCGCCCAAAATGATGATGTCCGGATTCAACAGGTTGGCGGCCGACGCCAATCCGCGCCCCAGCCAAAACGTCGCCTCCCGGATGACATCGGCGGCGCGTTCGTCCCCGCGCCGCACCAGTTCAAAAAGATCTTGCGTCGAGAGAACCCCTTCCCCGCCGGGGCCGCGAAGCCCCCGGCGCCGCCCCTCCCGGACCAGGGCCGTCGCCGAAGCGAGCGTCTCCAGGCACCCGCGACGGCCACAGGTGCACGGTTCACCATCGGGTTTCATGGGCACATGGCCGATTTCGCCGGCCGTGGCCGCGGCTCCGCGGTAAATCCTCCCGTCCAACACGATCCCGCCGCCGATCCCGGTGCCCACGGTCACGCACAATGCCGTTTTCGCCCCTCTTCCCGCTCCGATCCACGCTTCCCCCAGGGCGGCCACGTTGCCGTCGTTGTCGATGACCACCGGTTTCCCCAGTTCCCGCTCCATCATGGCCAGAATGGGCACATCGCGCCACCGCAGATTCGCCGCTTCTATGATTCGGCCGGTTCCCATATCGAGAAACGCCGGCCACCCGGCGCCGACGCCGACCACATCCTCCCAACTCACCCCCGCTTCTTGCGCCATCGTCCGCATGTCCGCGGCCAGCCGGCCGACCACCCGGTTCGGGCCCCGATTCGGCTCGGTGGCCCACTGCCGCCGGGCCAGCACCGTCCCGTCCTGAAACACCAATCCCGCCTTAATCCGGGTACCGCCGACATCAATCCCCGCCACCACCGGCCTCACCGCCCTCTCTCCCCCCTGCCTCCCGTTTTCATCCGCCGCGACCACAGAATCACAGAATCGGCCGCATCACGCAACGCCATCCATCGTCAGCCGCCGTCTTCGAAGACACAAAACCAGCGGCCCTACCGCCGCTCCGGCGGCTCGATCACATCCCTCCAGCAGCGATCCACCCGGGCGGCCACCTCGGGGTCCGACTCCACCTCCCCCGGATAACCGGGCTTCATCCGAGCATCGACGACCAAAGGAAACCCGTATCGCGGCCGATGCCGGCCCGGCCGCACCTGGGCGTAAACATCCCTCGCCGGATCAAACCGAGTGAACCACGCCCAGAGGCCGTTCGTCTCGTCCTTAGCGAGCCGGGCGTCGTCCACCAGCACCACCACCGGCCACGGCGCCAAATCCGCCTCTACGGCCACCCTCGCCGCCAGATCCGGAGCACGGGGAAAGGGCTCCGCCTGAACAAACAAGACGCCCGGTGCGAATACCCGAGCTTCGGACAGATACGAAGGCAACCGGCCCCGGAACTCCTCGGGCAGGCGGCGACGAAGTTCTCCGGTACCGATCCACACCGACTTGCTGCCGTGATTCAGCCGTTCCCCGGTGTAATCCAACGTATCCATGGGCGTATCCGGAAAAATATACAGATCCCGGGCCGGATCCATGCGTTCCAACACCGCCCGACAGACGTGGCGGAAGTCTTTCACATCCACCGGCTGGTCCGTGAGAAATAAACATTTGGTCAAGGACAGTTGCCCCTCGCCGAGAATGCGAAACCCGTGCACCAAGGCTTCCCCGGGATAACTTTCCCGGATCACCGCCGCGCACAGCGGATGGAATCCCGTTTCCGCAAACGTCCACAAATCCCGTACCCCGGGCATCGCCAGCGGAAAAAACGGGGAAAGAAGCCGCTGCAGAAACTCTCCCAAAAAATAATCCTCTTGTTTCGGCTTCCCCACCACCGTGGCGGGGAATACGGCGTCTCGGCGCCGGACGATCCCTTCCACTTCAAACACCGGAAACGGATGGGCCAGGGAATAGTACCCGTAATGGTCGCCGAAAGGTCCCTCCAATCGTCGCCGTCCGGGAGGCACCCGGCCGAACAGCGCGAATTCCGCCTCGGCGATCAGCGGATGCGGCACTCCGGGCAACCGTCCCACCGCAATTTTCTCGCCGAGGATCAACGACGCCAGCATCAACTCGGGCACAAACTCGGGCAACGGCGCGATGGCCGCCGCCGTGAGCGCCGGCGGCCCCCCCAGGAACACCGTCACAGGCAGAGCTTCATTCCGCTGCTCGGCCACATGATAATGAAATCCGCCTCCCTTATGGATCTGCCAATGCATCCCCGTCGTCCGGTCGTCAAAGATCTGCATCCGATACATGCCCAGATTGTGCCGCCCATTTTGCGGGTTCTCGGTGTACACCAGGGGCAGAGTGAGAAACGGCCCCCCGTCCTCCGGCCAGCAGGTCAGCGCCGGCAAGGTTCCCAACGCGGCGGGATCCTCCACCACCTCCGCCACCGGGAGGCTTTGCGTCCGGCGAACGCCCACCCGGGCCACCCGGGCGACCAGGCCCCGGAGATCCCAAAGCGCCGACCACCTCGGCGGCATCAGGCGCTCCGCGGCGGCGGCCAACTCCCGGACCAGACGTTCCGGCCGGGAACCAAACGCCAGTTCCACCCTCCTGGCCGTGCCAAAGAGGTTGGTCACCAGCGGAAACGGACTTCCCTTCACCTTATGAAAATACAGGGCCGGCCCTCCTTGGGCGATGACCCGCCGGTGGATCTCCGCCGCCTCGAGATACGGATCCACCGGCGCTTCAATCTCGAGCAACTCTCCCTCCCTGCGGAGGGCGGCCAAAAAATCTCGTAAACTCCGGTACACGCCCGGCCCTCCTTCAATGCTTGGTGCAACCCTCGCCGGTACCACTCTCAGAGATAAATTTCTTTGTATCGATCGAAGGTGAAAAACACCCGTTGGACAAAATGTCGAGTCTCTCCCACCGGGATGCGGTCCGCCTGATCCAAGGTCCCGTCCCACTGGCCCTCCTTCAGCCATCGCTCCACCCGGTTCGGCCCGGCGTTATACGCCGCCACCGCCGCCACCGAATTGCCCTGGAACCGGTGCACGAGGTAACTCAGGTACCACGTGCCCATGGCGAGACTGGTCTTGGGATCCTTCAGGGCGTCCGGCGAGACCCGCGGCGCCCCGGGTTGTTGCACAATCCACTGAGCCGTGTCCGGCATGAGCTGCATCAGGCCGACGGCGCCCACCTTGGAGACGCGATCTTCGACGAACGAACTCTCCACCCGGACCACCGCCGCCACCAGCAGGGGATCCAGGTCGTAACGGCCTGCCTCGGCCCGGATGTCGTCATAATAATACAAGGGATACATCCAGCGGGCGACCCACTTGGACTGCATCAAGGCAAACACGATGGCCAGGAGAACGAACAGCAACACCATCCATCGCCGGCGGCGCCCCGAGGCGGATCCTTTCATGCGCCACTCCGCCGATCGCACAACTTTTTCCACACCCTTTCCACCTGTTTCCGGGTCCAGGCCAGATCCCGACTGTTGTCGATGATGTAATCGGCGTACCGTCGCTTCTCCTCCAAGGGCATCTGGGACCGAATCCGAGCCAGCGCCTCCTCCCGGGAAAATCCATTACGCGCCATGAGCCGATCCAACTGGACCGCTTCCGGCACGTAAACCAGAATGCAGACGTCCACCGCATGAACGAGACCGCCCTCGATGAGCAGCGGAACATCCCACAAGACCACCGCCGTGGGATCGTCGTCGAGGATCCTCCGGGTCCATTCCCCCATCCGCCGCCTGACCCTGGGATGAACGATCGCATTGAGCCGCGCCAATTGGTCTGGACGGCCAAACACCCTGCTTCCCAGTTTGGCCCGATCCAACCCGCCGTCCGGCAGCAAAATGTCCTCTCCGAAGGCGGCGACCAGCTCCGCCAGACCCTCGGTCCCCGGCTCCACCACCTCTCTGGCCACCTGATCGGCATCGACCAATCGCACCCCCAGGTCCACGAACATCCGGGACACGGTGCTTTTCCCGCTGGCGATCCCGCCCGTCAATCCCGCGATCACCGAGTCATCCCCTCTTCACCCGCTCCGGGCTTCACCTTCCGAAGCCCTGTGCGTCTCCCCAGGTTTGTGTGCTCTCCCGGCACCGCGACCCGCCTTCGCTCCGCCCGGATCCGTCGGCTGGCACACCGTGCAAAGATGGGTCCCCCGACCGGCGACCACCCGCCGTTCCACGGGATGGCCGCAGATACGGCACGGTTCCCCGGCGCGCCCGTACACGAACAGCCTTTCCTGCATCAGACCCGGCCGGCCGTCGCTGCGCACATAGGTCCGCACCGTGGCGCCTCCGGCCTCCAGGGCCTCCTTCAGCAGCGCCCGCATATTGGCCAAGAGCGATTCGGACTCTTTCCGGGTCAACGATTGACCCGGACGTTCCGGATGGATTCCCGTGCGAAACAGCACCTCGTCCACATAGATATTGCCGAGTCCGGCGAGGACCGACTGATTCAACAGCAACCCCTTGATTCGACCCGCTTTGGCCAGGCGCCGGCGAAGCGCTTCGGGCGTCAGGCCGGGATCAAACGGTTCGGGACCCAGGGAGGCGATACAGGCAAACCGCTCCCACTCCCGCCGATCGACGACATCCATCGTGCCGAACTTGCGGACATCCCGGTATCGCAATTCCCTCCCGTCATCCAAACGGAACACAGCCCGGGTGTACGGGTCGGCGGGGACCCCGGGGTTGACCACCAGATACCGGCCCTCCATCCGAAGATGGGAAATCAACGTCCACCTCTCTCCATGAAACAATAAATACTTCCCCCGCCGGCCGATTTCCTGCAGGGTCTCTCCGCGGAGGCGATAAGCAAATTCCTCCGGATCCCCGGGCGTGCGAATGATGCGGTCGCACAGCACGCGCACCTCGGTGAACCGGCGCCCCGCGAGCACCGCCAATTCCCTGCGAATCTGTTCCACCTCCGGCCATTCAGGCATGGTGCGACGTCCTCCTCTGTTCACAAAACTGTACCAAAACCGTCATGACCCCTTCCTCTCATCCGCGCCAATCCGTTGTACCATCGAAAGAGGAATCGAAAACGGCAGTCCGATTTCGCCGCATCCTTCGGCAAGGAGTGAGACTTTTGGAGAAAGACGATCAGAAACAAAACGCGACGCCCGAAGGGAAAGACGGACTCACCCGCCGTCAATTTCTGACCTATGCCCTCGGCGGAACCGGGGCTTTTATGGCGGCCTCGATCGGTGCGCCTCTTTTGACGTTCGCCCTGGCTCCGCTCAAGTCCGCCGGCGCGGCCAATATGGTGGATACCGGCCACAAGGCGAGCGAATTCAACGGGCAGGAGCCCAAACCGATCACCTTCAAACTTCACGTCAACGACGGGTGGAACTCCAAGGACGTCGATAAACAGGCGTATGTCATTCAGCAGGGAGACAAGCTGTTGGTCATGTCTCCACTGTGCACCCACCTGGGCTGTTTGGTCAGCAAAGCGGACACCCAGTGGAGCGAGGGAGGCAAGTGGTATTTTCACTGCCCTTGCCACAACAGCAAGTTCGACAAGTACGGCGTTCAAAGCCCGGATTCGCCGGCCACCCGCCCGCTGGACATCTATCCTTACGAAGTCCGCAACGGCCAGTTGTTCGTCTCCGGTCAACTACAAAAACGCGGCTGAGCTGCGAAACGCGGGCGACCGGCCCCGGGACCGCACGGTCCCGGGTTTTTTTCGGCACCGGCCGGATGGCCGGTCATTTCGCCTCGTACCAGTTCTCTCCGATGTGAATGTCCACCTTCAGAGGCACATCCAACGGAACCGCCGACTCCATGGCGGTTTTCACCAGTTCCCGAATCCGCCCCAATTCATCCGGGGGCACTTCAAACACCAGTTCGTCGTGCACCTGGAGCAACATCCGCGCGCGAACACCCGAAGCTCTCATGCGGCGGTCCACCTCCACCATGGCCCGTTTGATGATATCCGCCGCGCTGCCCTGGATCGGCGTGTTCATGGCCGTCCGCTCGGCAAAACTGCGCAGATTGTAGTTGGACGAATGGATGTCCGGCAGATACCTCCGGCGTCCCAACAGGGTCGTTACATACCCGTCCCGTCGGGCCCTTGCCACCATCTCTTCCATAAACGACTTGACCAAGGGGAATTTGGAAAAATACCGCTCAATAAATTCCGCCGCCTGTTTTCTCGGGATTCCTAAGTTCTGGGACAGCCCGTAATCACTGATTCCGTACACGATCCCGAAATTGACCGCCTTGGCCTGGCGCCGCATCGCGGGCGTGACCTCCTCCTGCGGAACCTCGAACACCTCGGCCGCGGTCCGGGCGTGAACGTCCAGATCATCCCGGAAAGCTTGGATCAGCGCCGGATCTTTGGAAAAATGGGCCAATACCCTGAGTTCAATTTGGGAGTAGTCGGCGGAAACCATTTTCCACCCCGGCTCTGAAGGGATAAACGCCTGGCGCAGACGGCGCCCCTCTTCGACGCGCACCGGGATATTCTGCAGATTCGGGTCGGTGCTGGACAACCGTCCGGTGGCGGTGACCGCCTGTTGAAAGCAGGTGTGAATCTTTCCGGTCTCCGGCCGGATCATCTTTAACAAGCCTTCGACGTAGGTGGACTGCAACTTGATCAACTGGCGCCAGTCCAGGATCTTCGCCACAATTTCGTGATACGGCGCGAGTTTTTCCAACACATCCGCCCCGGTGGAATAGCCGGTTTTCGTTTTTTTCAAGGGAGGCAGGCCCAGCTTATCAAATAAAATCTCCCCCAACTGCTTGGGGCTATTGAGATTGAATGACACCCCCGCCAGAGCGTGGATCTCGCTCTCCAACCGGGCGATCTCTTCCGTAAAGGCCTCCCCCAGAGTCCGAAGCCGGTCGGCGTCCACCCGCACCCCGGTGCGCTCCATCCGGGCGAGGACAGAGCTGAGAGGGATTTCCAGTTCATGATACAGCGGCCAAAGGGAACGCTCTTCCAATTCCCGCTGCAAAGCCGGCTGCACCCGAACCATCGCCGCGGCGTAGACGGCGCACCATCTCGCCCGCTCTTCCCCTTCCGGGGCACCCCTGCCCGTCAACGGCGGCACGGACAGCCCCAGATGCCGCCGGAACACCTCGGCCAAATCCGGATGCCCATCCTGGGGGTTCACCAAATACGCGGCCAACAGTACATCAAACCCGTCTTTCGGAAGGGCGAACCCCAGCCGGTCCGCCAGGACGGCCCAGGCCTTGACATCATAAAGCACCCGCGATCCCGGGGTGGACATCAGCCCCGCCAATCCCCGCACCCAATCCTCGTCTGTGCCGGACGGCAGGTACCACGCCCGCTGTTCATCGGCCACCGCCACACCCCGAACGGCACCGAATTGATAACCGCCGTCGAGGTCTAGAAACAGTCCCTTTGCACCCGCCCATAAGTCCGGCCCGAACCGGCTCCATGCCTCGATGCGGACCCGGGCCGGATCCGGGCCGCCGTCCCGGGCGGCTGCGGGCCCCGGCCGTTCGGCCGAGGTTCCGGACGGGGGATCCCCGTCGGGCGGAAACATCTCCCGAACCCGCTCCAAGAGGGAGCGAAAGCCGAGTTGCCGGAACACGGCGCGCACCGTCTCGTCCCGGCCCGGGGTCCAGTGCAGTTCCTTCCAAGACCGGGGCAAGGGCACCTCCCGATGAATCCGCGCCAAACGTTTGGACAGAAAGGCCTGGTCCCGGTGTTCCGCCAACCGTTCTTTCAGTTTGCCTGACACTTCGTCCAGATGCCGGTACACACCCTCCACATCGCCGTATGCTTGGAGAAGTTTCGTCGCCGTCTTTTCGCCGACACCGGGCACCCCGGGGATATTGTCCGAGGAATCCCCCATCAACCCCTTGAGGTCGACGATCTGCTCGGGCTTTAGGCCGAACCGGCTTTGGACGCCCTCGGGATCATACCGTTCCACCTCGCGGATTCCCCGGCGGGTGAGAACGGCGGTGATCCGCCCGGACACGAGTTGGAGCAAATCCTTATCCCCGGAGACCACCACCACGTGAGCCCCGTCCGCCTCCGCTTCCCGGCTCACGGTGCCGATCAGGTCGTCCGCTTCGTACCCCTCCGCTTCAAGCACGGGGATACCCATCGCCCCGAGCATGTTCCGGGCCAAGGGGAACTGTTCGGACAGTTCATCGGGGGTTTTGTCCCGGGTTCCCTTATAATCCTCAAAATACTGGTGCCGGAACGTCTCCTTGCCCACGTCGAAAGCGACGGCCACATGGGTCGGTCGCTCTTCCTCAAGCAGCTTCAGCAGCATCATGGCAAAGCCGTATACCGCGTTGGTGTGTTTCCCTTCGGCGTTGGAAAGGAGGGGGAGGGCGAAAAACGCCCGGTACAGAATGCTGTTCCCGTCGATGAGCAAAACCTTGTCCTTGGACTCCGGCAACAGGGTCACCTCATTCCGATCTTGACGAGCCTATTCTACCACACCGAAACCGCCCCGCCGACGCTCCTCCGGAATCCGGCACCCGAAGACCTCTCGGGTGACGGCCCGCCGAGATGCTCAGCGCTCTTTGGACTTCCCTTCGATGTAGGCCTGTGTCAAGTCCCAATCCAATCCGACGGGAAAATAGACCACATCTTTGATGTACGGCTTCTGCAACCACACCTTCCGGCGAAAAAAAAGGGGCGCCACCGGCATATCCTGAATTAACACCCGTTCCGCCCGCTCCAATTGTTCCACCCGGGTCGGATTGTCCGGAGCCTCGTCGGCGGCGGCGATGAGGCGATCGTATTCGGGATTGCGATAATGCACGAGATTGTCCGGGCTGTCGCTCACCCATAGATGAAGAAACGCGGAGGCATCATCATCTTCGGCTCCCCAGCCGGCCAGGGCCATTTGGTAATTCCCGGCCCTCTGGCGTTGCAGACGCACCGGAGGCGAAACCCGGTCGATCCGCACATCGATACCCAGGTTTTTCATCCACTGGTCCCGCAGCCACTGCGCCGTTTTTACCGACGGCTCGGAGTTGTCGGATAAAAAGGTCAGCGGCGGCAACGCGTTCAGATGCATATCCCGAAGGCCGTCCTGCAACAACGCCCGGGCCGCTTCCGGACAATGATCCACAAACAGGTCGCCGTTCTCCTGACGAAACGGCGCCCTTCGCCCAGAGATAGGCGGAGGCACCATCCCATAGGCGGGGTCGGCCGCGCCGTCCCAGATTCGCCGCACATAATCCCGGCGGTCCAAGGCGTAAGACAGGGCCAGGCGAATTTTCACATTCCCAAAGGGCGGGTACCGCTCCGGGTTAAACACCAGGAAAAACACGCTCGCCTCGGGGATCGACACCCCGTCCGGGCGCCCTTTCCACCGGTCCATCCAGGCCCCGGCCACCCCGGTTTGCTCCAATCCGCCCGTTTCATACATGGGGATCCGCTGGGCCAGATCTTTCACGATTTGAAACGTCACGTCCGTCAGCCGCACGCGACGGGCATCCCAGTAAGCCGGATTCTTGATCAAGGTCACCCGGCGGTCGTGTTCCCATCCCGACAGTCGGAACGGTCCGATGAACACCATCTTTGCCGGTCCCGTTCCAAAGCGATCGCCGAATTTCTCCACCGCGTCTTTCCGCACGGGATAGTATGCGGGAAGGGCGGTGAGCCACGGGAAATCCGGGTTCGGCCTCTCCAGGGTCACTTGCAGCGTCCGATCGTCCGGCGCCTCCACGGCCACCTGCTCCTTTCCGGCTTTTCCTTCGTGGTAGGCCTTTGCCCCCTTGATCGGAAACAGCAGACGGGCGGAGGGCGATCGATTCGCCGGGTCCAGGGCCCGCAGCCATGCGTAGCGAAAATCGGCCGCTTTCAGCGGAACTCCATCGCTCCACCGGGCGGACCGAAGGTGAAACACAAACCGGGCATTATCCGGCGACACATCCATCCACTCCGCCAACGCCGGCCGGGGCTTCAAATCGGGCCCCCAGCGCATCAGTCCTTCCTCCACCGCCCCCAGCAAATCCATGGCCCACTGATCTCCCGTCAACCCGGGGTCGAGAGGTGCCGGCTCGTCGCCCAACCAGAGCGTGACCTCCTGGTGTTTGTCCGGCGACGCCCCGGCCGCCCATCCCCACAACCCCGCAACAGCACTTCCCAGCACCACTATGCCGGCGGCCGCGATCGCCCATCCCCGCCGGTTGCCCCGGAACCTCTCCCACAGGTTAACCTTCACCCCGCCACCTCCCGGTTGGACAAGATCCCTTGTCCAGATGTCTATTCGGCAACGGAGTGGAACATGAAACCACAAAAAAACCGCCGGGCGTCTCCGGCGGCTTTGGCATGGACGGCACGGGCGAGCGTCACACGATGTCGCCCAACACCGCCATCACCCTGCGGACCGATTCGGCGGACTTGTCCAGGGCGGCTTTCTCTTCGGGAGTCAAGCTGATCTCGAACACCTTCTCGAGACCCCGTCCGCCGAGAAGGGTCGGCACCCCGAGGTACAAGTCGCGGTACCCGTATTCGCCTTCCAGATACGCGATGGCCGGAAGAATCCGCTTTTTGTCTTTCAGAATGGCTTCCGCCATCTGGACCAGAGATGCGGCGGGCGCATAATAGGCGCTCCCGTTGCCGAGCAGGTTGACGATTTCGCCGCCGCCCTTCCGGGTGCGCTCGACGATGGCGTCGATGCGCTCCTTGGGGATCAGCGTCTCGATGGGAATGCCGCCGGCATAAGAGTACCGGACCAGGGGAACCATGTCGTCTCCGTGGCCGCCGAGCACAAAACCGGTCACATCCTCGACAGACACGCCCAACTCCATCGCGACAAAGGTCCGGAACCGCGCGGTATCCAACACCCCGGATTGCCCGATGACCCGCTCCTTGGGGAACCCGGAGGTTTTGAAGGCCACATAAGTCATGGCATCCACCGGATTGGACAGGACAACGATCACGCAGTTCGGGGAGTATTTCACCACCTGTTCGGTGACGGACTTCACGATTCCCGCGTTGGTGGCGACCAGATCATCCCGACTCATCCCGGGCTTTCGGGCTACGCCGGCGGTGATGATCACCAGATCGGAGTCCTTGGTCTCCTCATAGTTGCTGGTGCCGACAATGCGGGCGTCAAACCCTTCGACAGGGCTGGCCTCCATCATATCCAGGGCCTTTCCTTTGGTCGGATTTTCCAACTGGGGAATATCCACCAGAACGATGTCGCCCAATTCCTTGGAAGCAGCCAAAAGTGCAGTGGTGGCTCCGGTAAACCCGGCACCGACGATGGTGATCTTTTTTCGGCGAATCATGGCGAGATCCCTCCGTCCGTGATGGTCTATGACATATTCTGGATCAAGGCGGCGGCAAACTCCGACGTCTTCACTTCTTTGGCCCCAGTCATCAGGCGGGCAAAGTCGTAAGTGACGACCTTTTGGCGGATGGTTTTCTCCATGCTGCGGACGATCAGATCCGCCGCTTCTTTCCACCCCATGTACTCGAGCATCATGACTCCGGAGAGAATGACCGAACCCGGGTTGACCTTGTCGAGACCGGCGTATTTCGGCGCGGTTCCATGAGTGGCCTCAAACACGGCGTGACCGGTCTCGTAATTGATGTTGGCCCCCGGCGCGATCCCGATGCCCCCCACCTGGGCGGCCAAGGCGTCGGAAATGTAGTCTCCGTTGAGATTCAGAGTGGCAATGACATCGTATTCAGCCGGCCGGGTCAGGATCTGCTGCAGGAACGCGTCGGCAATCACGTCTTTTACCACCAATTTGCCGGCCGCCTCCGCCTCGGACTGGGCCCGGTTGGCCGCGTCGGCGCCTTCCTGGGCTTTGATTCGATCGTACTGCGCCCAGGTGAACACCCGATCCCCGAATTCCCGCTCGGCCAATGCGTAGCCCCAGTTTTTAAACGCGCCCTCGGTAAACTTCATGATATTTCCTTTATGTACCAAGGTCACGTTCCTGCGGCCGTTTTTCAGGGCGTATTCGATGGCCGCGCGAACCAAGCGCTCGGTTCCCTGCCTGGACACCGGTTTGATGCCGATCCCCGACGTCTCGGGAAAACGGATCTTCTTGACGCCCATCCGGGTCTGCAGGAACTCGATCACTTTCCGCACTTCCGGGGTGCCCTCTTCCCATTCGATGCCTGCGTAGATGTCCTCCGAGTTCTCCCGGAAAATCACCATATCCACCAATTCAGGGTGTTTGACCGGGGAAGGGACGCCGTCAAAATACCGCACCGGACGCTGACAGACATAGAGATCCAGCTCCTGGCGAAGCGCCACGTTGAGGGAGCGGATTCCTCCCCCCACCGGGGTGGTCAGCGGGCCCTTGATCCCGACCAAATACTCCCGAAATGCCGTGAGAGTATCGACGGGCAGCCACTCGCCGAAGGTGTTGTAAGCCTTTTCACCGGCATACACCTCAAACCACGCGATCTTCCGCTTGCCTCCGTAAGCCCTGTCCACCGCCGCGTCAAACACGCGCTGGGAAGCCCTCCAGATGTCCGGTCCCGTTCCATCGCCTTCAATAAACGGGATGATCGGGCGATCGGGGACGGACAGGGTGCCGCCCCGGGCCGCGATCTTCTCCCCATCGCCGGGCGGCGCGAGTTTATGAAACTGTACCATGCGACAATCCCTCCTTCGACGACTCACATATGCGCCCTTCCAGCCGTGTTGACGGCAAAAAAGCCGGCGCAAGGCCGGACAACAGCGCGGAAGCGTTTGAACCACTCCCATGATAACACAGAATCCTTTCCTTCTACAACTTTCTTTCTCGCCTACTGAACCTTCGTTTCGTATAATGAAACAAAAAAGACCCCGGCTTTTCCCGGGCACATCCCCGGGTCCTGTCAGCGATCGGCCAATTCATGAAGGCGGAGGTCCAGTTCCTCACTGAAACGGGCCGGACGCAAAGGGCGGCCGTCCCGGGTGGTGAAAACATGTTCCGTCCAGCCCTCGACCAGCCGCGCGCCGTCCTCGTCGAAGATTTCGTAATCGAACCGGAGGCGCAGGCCATTATAACCCCCCACCCGGGTCACGATGCGACACCGCCGGTCGTAGCGGGCCGGCCGAATAAACCGGCAACGAACCTCCACCACCGGCAGATAATATCCCCGGGCTTCCAAGCCGCGATACTCGACGCCGCACCGCCGCATATGTTCCGTCCGTCCGATTTCAAACCACACCAAGTAATTCGCGTGATACACGACCCCCATTTGATCGGTTTCCTGATAACGCACACGTACCCAACATTCGGTCGCGTCGGCCATGCCCATCCCCCTCAATCCATATGTGTTGTGGCCTTTACAGGACCCGGGCCCGCCCTCGATAGATGAACCCGTGCTCGGCATCCACGGTGACCACTTCCCCGGTGGAGAGGATCGACGTGGCGTTCGCCACCCCCACCACCACGGGAATGCCCAAAGACAGGCCGACCACGGCGGCATGGGAAGTCAGTCCTCCCTCTTCGGTGATCACGGCCGCCGCCCTTTCCATGGCCGGCATCAGATCCGCGTCGGTGGCGATGGTCACCAGGATGTCGCCTTCACCGACGCGGTCCGCTTCCTCCGACCGGCGCACCACCACCGTCCGGCCGGTGGCCGCCCCCCGGCCGATCCCCTGGCCCCGGGCCACGACATCGCCGATGGTATGGACCTTGAGCAGATTGGTGGTCCCGGGCCGGCCCACCGGCACCCCCGCGGTGATCACCACCAGATCGCCGTGTTTCACGATCCCCGTCTCCAGCGCGGCGTCGATGGCCACCTCCAACATCTCGTCGGTGCTCTCCGTCATTGACCCCACCGTCGGATGCACCCCCCAGCACAGGGACAGGCGCCGAGCCACTTCCTCCCGGGGTGTCACCGCGACAATGGGACAGCGCGGGCGATACTTGGACACTCGACGGGCCGTCTGACCGGACTGGGTGGACGTGATGACCGCCGCCGCCTTCAGGTCGTTCGCCAGAGACGCCACCGCATGGCTGATGGCATCCGTCACCGTTCCCTGGGGCTTGCGCGCCTGGGTCGGGCGGAACGCCCACAGGGCCTCTTCGGCACGCTCGGCAATCCGGGCCATGGTCCGCACGGACTCCACCGGATACTTTCCGGCCGCCGTCTCTCCGGACAGCATAATGGCGTCGGTGCCGTCAAAAATGGCATTGGCGACGTCGCTGGCCTCGGCCCGGGTGGGACGGGGGTTCCGCTGCATCGAATCGAGCATCTGGGTGGCGGTGATCACCGGCTTTCCCACCCGATTGCACAATTCGATCATGCGCTTTTGCCACAGGGGCACTTCTTCCGCGGGGATCTCCACCCCCAGATCGCCCCGGGCCACCATGAGCCCGTCGGCCACTTCCACGATTTCTTCCAGGGCATCCAGAGCCTCCTGGGTCTCGATTTTCGCAATGATATCCAACGTCGCCCCCGCCTCTTCCAGCAAACGGCGGATCTCCAGAACATCCGCCGCCTTGCGCACAAAAGAAGCGGCGATCATGTCGATCTCCTGGGCAATGCCGAACCGGATATCCCCGATGTCTTTTTCGGTGACTCCCGGAAGCCGGAGTTTCACCCCGGGCGCGTTAATCCCTTTGCGATCTCTGAGAATCCCGCCGTTGGTCACCCGGCAGACGATGTCCTTGCCGCGTACGGCCGTGACCTCAAGTCCGATCAACCCGTCGTCGATGCGGATCACCGAGCCCGGCGAAACATCCTCCGGCAAACCCGGATAACTGATCGACACCCGTTCGGCGGTGCCTTCCACCGGCTCCGCGGTCAAGATCACCTGGGCCCCGTCCACGAGATCCACCTGCCCCCCGCGGATCGGTCCCGTCCGAATCTTCGGCCCCTTGATGTCCAGCATCAGGGCCACCCGTTTGCCCACCCTGGCCGATGCCTCCCGGATCCGGGCGATTCGACGGGCGTGTTCTTCGTGGGAACCGTGGGAAAAGTTCAGCCGGGCCACATCCATTCCCGCCCGGATCAACGCCTCCAGGGTATCCGTCGACTCACTGGCAGGACCGATGGTGCAGACGATTTTTGTGCGTCGCATGACGACTCCTCCTCAAATGGCGAGAATTCGAGCCAGATCGAACAGGCTCAGATCCGGCCGGTGGGACTGGCCGACCGCCTCTTCCATATCCACCGCGGCGAGCACATTGTTTTGAATCCCGACCATTTTGGCCGTCTGCCCCTGAAGCAAAAGCTCCACAGCCATGGCCCCCATCCGGCTGGCCAGCACCCGGTCTGCAGCGGTGGGCGATCCACCGCGCTGAATGTGCCCGAGAACCGTCACCCGCATTTCCCAACCGGTGCGTTCCCGGATCTTCCCGGCCACCTCCATGGCACTGCCGACCCCTTCGGCCACGACGAGAATGCTGTGTCGCTTGCCTCGGTTGAAACTGCGCTGGAGACGCTCGACGATGTCGTCAATGGAATACTCTTCCTCCGGGATGAGGATCGTTTCCGCGCCGCAGGCCAGCCCCGCGGTGAGGGCGATATCCCCCGCACGACGGCCCATCACCTCCACGAGAAAGGTCCGCTCATGAGAGGTCGCGGTGTCCCGGATTTTGTCCACCGCCTCAATCACGGTATTCACCGCGGTATCGAAGCCGATGGTCGAATCGGTCCCGGCGATGTCGTTGTCGATGGTGCCCGGAACCCCCACGGTGGCCACTCCCCGTTTCGCCAAGGCCAACGCCCCCCGAAACGATCCATCTCCACCGATCACCACCAGTCCCTCGATCGCCCGGCTGCGGAGGATCTCCACCGCCTGTTTCTGGCCTTCCTCCGATTTAAACGCTTCGCACCGGGCGGTTTGAAGAATCGTTCCCCCGCGGTGAATGATGTCCGCCACGGAACCCAGATCCATCTCCACAAAATCCCCCGCCAACAACCCGCTGTACCCTTTCCGGATCCCGACCACCTTCATTCCCCGGTAAATCCCCGTCCGCACCACGGCCCGGATCGCCGCGTTCATGCCCGGAGCATCTCCGCCGCTGGTCAGCACCCCGATGGTCTGCACCTGGATTCCCCCCTGCCGAAGACGATTATTGTCCCGCATGGACATTCGACGTCCCGATCGATCACGGAAGAAGATGAGGGAAGGTCCCTCATCTCTCCGCAAACCGCCCCATGATTCGAAACTTCTCGTACCGCATCCGTGTTAGCTCCTCCACGGGCACACCGGCCAATTCTTCCATCCCGCGGATCAGAACGCCTTTGACCCGCTCCACCATGACGGCCGGATCCTTGTGGGCACCTCCCAAGGGTTCCTCGATCACCCCGTCGATCACTCCCAAGCGCAACAAATCCTGCGCCGTGATACGCATGGACTGCGCCGCCCTGGGCGCCTGGGAGGCATCCTTCCAGAGCAGAGCCGCGGCTCCTTCCACCGAAATGACCGAGTAGACTGCGTGCTCCAGCATATACACTCGATCGCCCATTCCCAGAGCCAGAGCCCCACCGCTGCCCCCCTCGCCCGTGACCACGCACAGGAGGGGAGTGGCCAATTCCGCCATCTCGATCAAATTCTCGGCGATGGCCATCCCGATCCCCCGCTCCTCGGAGGTGATCCCCGGGTATGCCCCGCTGGTGTCGATGAAACAGATCACAGGCCGGTGAAATCGCTCCGCCTCTTTCATCAACCGCAGGGCTTTCCGGAATCCTTCCGGGTGCGGCATGCCGAAATTCCTCGCCAAATTCTCCTTGGTGTCCCGCCCCCGCTGGTGCCCGACGACGGTCACCGGCCGGCCCTCCAGAAGCCCGATTCCTCCCACCACGGCCTGATCGTCCCCGTACCGGCGATCCCCGTGCAATTCGAGAAAGGCATCCAGACAACCGTGAATATAATCCAAGGTCGTCGGCCGATCCGGATGACGGGCGATCTGCACCTTCTGGTACGGTGTCAAATGCCCATAAATGTCCTCCGCCAACTGCTTGGCCCGCTCCTCCAAACGGGCCACCTCGTCCCCGAGATCGATCCGCTCCGTTTCCGTGAAACGCTTCAACTCCCCGATGCGCCGCTCCAATTCCACCAGGGGCTTCTCAAAGGGCAACTCGCCCGCCATGGCGCGCCCCCTCCCCGTGAA